>PLSY01000176.1 GCA_003164275.1 Acidimicrobiaceae bacterium
CAGCATCCAGCGCCGCCACCAGAAGATCATCGAGGAGGCCCCCTCCCCGGTGGTCACGCCTGCGCTGCGGGCCCAACTGGTGGAGGCCGCCGTTGCCGCGGCCCGGGCCGTGCGCTACGTGAATGCCGGCACCGTCGAGTTCGTGCTGGACACCCGGGACGATGGCGCCGTGCCCGGCGAGGACGGAGCGGGACAGCCCTACTTCCTCGAGATGAACACCCGCCTCCAGGTGGAGCACCCGGTGACCGAGGCGGTCACCGGGCTGGACCTGGTGCGCCTGCAGTTGCTCATCGCCGGCGGGGCACCGCTGCCCGAGGAGGTCCACGCTGCAGCATCGGCCGGCCCCAGGGGGCATGCCATCGAGGCCCGCCTGTACGCCGAGGACCCGGCCGACGGATGGCTCCCCTCGACCGGGGCCCTGCGCCGGTTCGAGATCGGTCCGGTGGGTTCCGGAGCCCGGCGGGACACGGACCCCGGGGGGGTCACCACGGTCCGGGTGGACACCGGGGTGGAGTCGGGGGCCGTGGTCAGCCCCCACTACGACCCGATGCTGGCCAAGGTCATCGTCCACGCCCCGACCCGGGCCGAGGCAACCGCCTCGCTGGCCTCGGCACTGGCCCGATCGCGCATCCACGGCGTCACCACCAACCGCGACCTGCTGGTGCGCACCCTCCGCCACCCGGGGTTCGCGGCCGGCGACACCGACACCGGCTTCCTCGACCGCCACGGCCTCGACGACCTGGCCGCCCCGCTGGCCGACGCCGACGCGGTGGCACGCCACGCCGTTGCCGCCGCGCTGGCCGGCCAGGCCGGGCGCCGCCACCGGGCGACGGTGCAGCCGACCATCCCGACGGGCTTCCGCAACAACCCGTCAGCCCCGCAGCAGGTCGGGTACGACACCGGACGCCGCACCCTCTCCGTGGGCTACGCGTTCGACCGCCTTGGTCACGCGGTCACCGGTATCGAGGTCGACGGGGCACCGGTCGCACTCGATGCCACCCAGGTGGACCCGGACGCGGTCACCCTGGTGGCCGACGGCATGGCCCGCCGGTACCTGGTCGACCTGGTCGGTCCGGTGGCATACGTGGACGGACCGGACGGGAGCTCCACCCTGACCGAGCAGGACCGCTACCCGGTGAGCGGCGACCAGGCCGCAGAGGGCTCGGCGCTGGCCCCGATGCCCGGGAGCGTGGTCCGGGTGGCCGTGGCCACCGGCGACGTGGTGGAGGCCGGGCAGGTGCTGGTCGTGCTCGAGGCCATGAAGATGGAGCATTCGGTCGTGGCGGCGACCTCCGGTCTGGTCAGCCACGTCCTGGTGGCCAAAGGCGATCAGGTCGAGTCCGGTCGGATCCTGGCCGTCATCGAGGACCAGGGATGACCGCACCCCTGCGCATCGCCAACTGCTCGGGCTTCTACGGGGACCGGCTGTCGGCGGCCAGAGAGATGGTCGAGGGTGGTCCGATCGACTTCCTCACCGGCGACTGGCTGGCCGAGCTGACCATGCTCATCCTGTGGAAGGGATACGCGAAGGACAAGACCAAGGGGTTCGCCCACACCTTCCTCACCCAGATGGAAGAGGTACTCGGTACCTGCATCGATCGGGGCATCAAAGTCGTGACCAACGCCGGTGGCCTCAATCCGTCAGGCCTGGCCGACCAGGTGAACCTGCTGGCCGACCGCCTGGGCCTCGCCGTGTCGGTGGCCCACATCGAGGGCGACGACCTGCTCCCGAGGATCGGCGAGCTCGGGGCACGAGGCCACCCTCTCGCCCACCTCGACACCGGCCGCCCGTTGTCCGACGCCACCGGCGAGGTCGTCTCGGCCAACGCCTACCTCGGGGCCTGGCCCATCGTCGAGGCCCTGAACGGTGGAGCCGACGTGGTCATCTGCCCCCGCATCACCGACGCCTCACTGGTCGTCGGCCCGGCCGCCTGGCACCACGGATGGTCCGAGTCCGACTGGGACGCCCTGGCCGGGGCGGTCGTTGCCGGACACGTCATCGAGTGCGGGCCGCAGGCGACCGGCGGCAACTATGCCTTCTTCACCGAGGTGACAGGCGTCGACTACCCCGGCTTCCCCATCGCCGAAGTGGCCGANNGACGGCTCGTCGGTCATCACCAAGCACGAGGGCACGGGCGGCGAGGTCTCGGTCGGCACGGTGACGGCCCAGCTGCTCTACGAGATCGCCGGCCACGAGTACCCGAACACCGATGTGGTGGCCCGCTTCGACACCATCGCCGTCACCGACGAGGGACCCGACCGGGTCCGCATCTCAGGGTGCAAGGGTCTTCCCGCCCCAAGGGACATCAAGGTGTGCCTCAATCTGTTGGGCGGGTGGCGGAACTCCATGACCTTCGTGCTCACCGGCCTCGACATCGAAGCGAAGGCGGCCCTGACCGTGCGGTCGCTCAGCGCCGCCCTCGGTGGCACTGAACAGTTCGACGAGTTCGACGCCAGGCTGATCCGCTCGGACAAGGCCGATGCCGTGGTCAACGTCGAGGCCACCGCCCAACTCCGTGTCACCGTGAAGGACCAAGACGGAGACAAGATCGGACGCCGCTTCTCCAGTGCCGCCACCGAGTTGGCCCTGGCCGGCTATCCCGGCCTCCATCTCACCTCTCCCCCGACGGCGGCGACCAGCTATGGCGTCTACTGGCCGGCGCTCGTGCCAGCCGGCCTGGTCGTGCCCGAGGTGGTCCACGCCGACGGCCACCGCGTCGACGTCCTCCCTGTGGCCGGGCTCGACTCCGACCGCGGCTCCATCGTCGACTCCACCCCCGATCTGGCCCTCGCCCCCGATGCGGCCGTAGCCCCTGACTTCGTGGCCGTCCCCGCCGCCGGCCGAGGGGCCCCGGACCGGTCGCGGGCAACCGTCCGCCTGCCCCTAGGGACGATCATCGGTGCCCGGTCGGGTGACAAGGGAGGCAACGCCAATGTCGGGCTGTGGGCCAGGTCCGAGCAGGCCTGGGCCTGGCTCGACTCCTATCTGAGCCTGGACGCCTTCTTGTCCCTCCTCCCCGAGGCAGCCGACCTCGAGGTCCGGCGCTTCCACTTCCCCAACCTGTTGGCCCTCAACTTCGTGGTCGTCGGCCTCCTCGGCGAGGGAGTTGCTTCATCCACCCGCCCGGACCCCCAGGCCAAGGGGCTGGGCGAGTACCTTCGTTCCAGGGTCGTCGACGTGCCCCTCGACCTCGTACCCGGGCACGCACGCCCATCGCCATCCTGATCGCCGCTCTCCCACCCGCCCGACTACAGACCCGCCCGCCCGACAACAGACACGCCGAGGAGCACTACCAATGGACTTCATCGAATCCGACGAACTGACCATGCTGCGCGACGCTGTGGGCTCCATCGCCTCAAAGTTCGGCCACGACTACTACGTGAAGAAGGCCCACGCCGACGAGCGCACTGACGAGCTGTGGAGCGCGGTGGCCGAGGCCGGCTTCCTCGGGGTCAACGTGCCTGAGGAGTACGGCGGCGGCGGGGGCGGCATCACCGAGCTGGCCGCCGTCGGCGAGGAGCTGGCCGCAGCCGGCTGCCCGCTCTTGATCATCGTGGTGTCACCGGCCATCTGCGCCACCATCATCGCCAAGTTCGGCACCGAGGCCCAAAAGCAGCGGTGGCTGCCCCGTTTTTCCACCGGTGAGCTGAAGATGGCCTTCGCCATCACCGAGCCGGACGCCGGGTCCAACTCCCACAACCTGGCCCTGACCGCCACCAAGGACGGCGACATCTACCGGCTCAACGGCTCGAAGTACTACATCTCGGGCGTCGACGAGTGCGAGGCCATGCTCGTCGTGACCAAGTCGGGCACCGACCCCGACACCGGTCGGGGACGCCTCTCCTTGTTCGTGGTCGACACCGACACCCCCGGGTTCACGAAGCAGGTCCTGCCCGTCGAGATCACCGCACCGGAGAAGCAGTACACGCTGTTCTTCGACAACGTCCAAGTCGAGGCCGACCGGTTGATCGGCGCCGAGGGCGACGGACTCCGTCAAGTGTTCTTCGGCCTCAACCCCGAACGGATCCTGTCCGCGGCAACAGCCAACGGCATCGCCCGCTATGCCCTCGACAAGGCGGCCGAGTACGCCAAGGGGCGTGAGGTCTGGGGCACGCCGATCGGTCGCCACCAGGGCATCTCCCACCCCCTGGCCAAGGCCAAGATCGAAGTCGAGCTGGCCCGGCTGATGACGGACAAGGCGGCATGGCTGTGCGACTTCGCCGGCGATACCCCGGCGGCCGGCGAGGCGGCCAACATGGCCAAGTACTCGGCCGCCGAGGCGACGTTGGCCGCCCTCGACCAGGCCATCCAGACGCACGGCGGCAACGGCATGTCGACCGAGTACGGCCTGGCCGACCTGTGGGGCATGGCCCGGCTGCTCAGGATCGCCCCGGTGAGCCGGGAGATGATCCTGAACTTCGTGTCCCAGCACTCTCTCGGGCTCCCCCGCAGCTACTGAACGCCCTACTCGAGGCCGTTCTCGCAAGGAGCGGAGGGACCCGAGTCCCTGCGGCCTCTACCGGCTGGTGTAGCGACGGACGGGAGCAACGCTGGCCGCCGCCGTACCGCCGCCGGATACAGCCACCCCGGGGATGGTCAGCGCCGCGGTGGTGCTGAAAGTGTCGGTGAACGTGCTGCCCGATGAGGCGGTGAAGGCACCGTAGGACAGGATCTGCCCGGTGATCTGGGGGGCGGAGTTGACGTCCATCGTTCCTCCGCCGACGTAGATGAACGTGCTCAAGCTGCTGGCGAACGTCGTGGTGTTGCTCAAGCTGACATTCCCGCTGTCCCCGTAGGGGACGATGAACGACAGATTGTGCTGCGTGGTCGAAGACGACTGGAAGATATTGGCCACCGACGTGGTGAAGCCGTTCACGACCACGGCGATGTCGGTCTTCAACGAGAAGGTCTCCGTGTTGTTCTGTCCGTCCATGTTGACGTTGCTGCAGGCGCTGGCGTCGAACACCGTCGGAACGGTCTCGGAGTTCACAGCCGTCAAGAACGGTGTCGGCCCGGAGCTGTAGGTGAAATAGGTGCTGCACTGGGCAGCTGGGATGAGGACGTAGTTGGTGTACCCCTTGGCCGCCCAGGCTGCCTGGGTCGGGGCGGTGATCTGCGGCCAGGTCGGGGCGGTGGGCATGGAGGGGATCACCGGCGTCTGGTTCGAGGGCATGGTGGTGTTGGTGATCGTCGAGTCGTTGGCCGAGACCGTTCCCGGTGAGCCATTGATCGTCCCGAGCCATGTCTGATTTGAGCCGGGGACGTTGTAGGTGATGGCGCCGCTGGCATGCGCCGTGCCTGCGATGTTCGATTGGCTGCCTTGCACCTGGATCTGGCTGCTCGACCCGGTGGCCAGGGCATTCGAGCCGATCGTCGAGTTGTACATGTTGATCCCCGCACTCGAGGCGTACGAGTCGGCGGCCGCCCCGATGGCCGAGGCGTTCATGCTGATGCCCCCGCTCCCGCTGTAGGCGCTCCCCTTCAGGTTGGCCGAACTGCTCAACGTGAAGGCACCCGTCCCGTAGGCGCTGCCGTTCACCGTGGCGCTGTTGAGACCGATCGAACCGGTGGCATAGGCACTTCCCGCCGTTGTCATGCTCTGCATGGACAGCGGTCCGCCGCTGTAGGCGTTCCCAGCCAGTACGAGGCCCGAAAGGGATACTCCGCCAGCTCCGGTCGAAAGGAAGTTCCCGCTCACTGTCGCCCCCGACAGTGAGTAGTTCGAGGTGTCGGCGACATCGAAATCCTGGTTGATGTAACAGTTGGTGTTCACGTTGGGGGCCGTGCTGGTCGAATAGCTGATGAGGCTGCCCTGGATGGTGGTGCTGTTCGTGCAGTTCATGGCGCCACCGCTGACCACGTTGGCCACAGCGTTGGTGCCCTTGTTGATGGTCGATGTCACCAGTCCAATCGAGGTCGGCGAGTAGATGGCATCCGAGAAGGCCGTGTTGGTGGCTGTGGCCACCGGGGCTGTGATCTGGACGTCCTCGACCATGACCGAGGTTGTCCCGGACATCGATCCGACCGACCTGATCTCCGCCATACCCGGCCAGGCGGTGGGAACGGTCGTGCAGGCAGTCGGGGTCGGGGTGATCGGCGTCGTGGCCGTGAAGGTGGCGATGTAGCTCACCGTGAGGGCGTAGGTGGCTGTGGGCGGGGTGGTGGGGGCGGTGACGGGCAACCTCGTGGCCACCGAGTCTGTCGTGAGCGGACTCGGACACGGAAGTGAGCTGAACGAAGTCGCCGCGTCGATCTGGGCGACCGCAACATTGAGTCCCGTCTCCGCCGCCAAGCGCGCCTGCACCGCATTCGCATAGGTCCCCGTGGCGCTCAGATCCACGACGCTGTACTTCACGGCCACGGCGGAGAGCGAGAGAATGACCACAGCGATGGCCATGACGATGATGAGCACGTATCCGCCCTCATCGGATTCCCGGTGCAACCGTCTCATGACCACACCATCTCGACCGCGTCCACTCATGGTCAACAGGCCCCTGACGGCGTGATGGGCGAGGAAGGCAAGACGTTGACGGTCGTCTGCAGTGACACCGTCTGGGAGCCGGTCCCAGCCGAAGTATTAGCGGTGCTGGATACGGAGTTCGAATCACGCATCGAGCCCCGGACAACGAGCTGGACATCGACACTGTTGACCGAACTGGTGAGAGTGAAGACGGGCTGTGAAGCGGTGTTGGCGAGGCCCCCGACGATGGGCACGCCGGTTGCTGTCACCGTTCCACTGACCGAGGTTGACGGCCATGTCTGTTGCGACAAGGCATTGCCCGAGAGCGACCACTGCACCCAGGTGCAGACGTTGTTGACGTTGGTCAGGACCCGAAGCGTCGACCCGGTGCCGGATGCGATGCCGCCGGCCGGACAGACGCCCATGGTCGTCGGAGACGACGGGATGCAGACGTTGTTGGCGTTGGTCGAACCGATGTCCGCCGTCAGCTGACGAAGTCCGTTGCGAGCTACTGCCGTGGCGTTCGACGAACTGGCCCCTGAGTTCACCACGACATTCACTGAGGTGATCACGGGCACGACGAGGACCAGGGCGATGGAGGCCACTCCCATAGCCACCATCAGCTCCACCAGTGTCCAGCCTGCCTCGGCAACATCTCGTGCTTTCCTGGCACGCACACTCTCGAAGGTCAGGTGCATTGGATCTGCACGGTGTTGACCAACTGGGCTGTCTGCGTCGTCGGGAATTTGGCCGGCCACTGGACAGTGATGGTGATGGGGATCAAATTGTTGGCCACCGTCTGCGGTGACGTGATGATCGTGTAGGTCGTGGTCGTACTGCCCGACCCGAGTTGCACGGCCTTGGTCGTGGTCGCCTGGAAGTTGGCGGCATTGACGCAGGCCGGTGCGCTGACCTGCAGGGCGGAGTCCCGTTGCTCGATCAGGCCGGCGGCAGTGCTCCGTTGCTGGGAGAGCACATTGGCGCCCACCGAGCTCACGATCACCCATCCGACGCCGGCGAATGTCATCAGCAGCACGGTCATGGCCACGACCACCTCGATCAGGCCGAATCCCTCCTCAGTCGTCGACTTGGCGGATCGACGTCCGCGTGGGTGCTCCTTGATGACGGCGACATGTCCCGAGGGACGCCGACGGATGCCCCTACGAGGCCTCACCGCTACGGTCCGGCGACAAGAGTGGTGACCGCGGGGTGGACAGAGGGGGACTCATGGAAGGTGATTGGACCCGCGACAACCTCGCGGCTCCAGTCAGTGAGGCCGAACTTGGCGAGATTGGCTTCTTGAGGGAAGGGAAGCATGGCCTAGACAATGTCGGCATTTCGCCCGCTGGACTTGAGGGAACCCGCCTGGCCGGCCCCTGTTGACCACGGATAGAACTCCAGGTCAGATTTCCCATCTTTCGCTATAGGTGGGCGCGAAATGCGCCGAATACCCAGGTCTGTGATTCGAAAACGGGCGGGGTCAGGCGGACAATACGGGTGCGGCTCGTTACGAGGGCCTGACGCGCCACGAACTCGTCGCCCTCGCCGTCATGGCGTCCGTGGTCTTGCCGCCGCGCCATCTGTCCTCAACGGAAGTACGGCCCGCGCCGTCGACCTCGAGTCAAACGAGTGCCCCTCAGCGCCGAGAATTAGGTGCAGATCCTCAGCACATGTGCCGAAACAAGAGAGCGATGAACGGCACTAGGCGGCCCCGGCGCAGCCGGGAGTGGAGGCACGCGGGACGTCCTACGGACTCCGGCGTGACCTTGATCGAGGTGATCGTGGCCTTCGTCGTCCTCATGATCGCCCTGATCCCGCTTTCCTATCTGTTCACCACCTCGATCGTGCAGGCCGGGCAGGCAAAGAACCAACAGACCGCACTGTCAATCGCCGAGCGATGGACCGAGATCCTGGCCAATGTGACACCCCCCGTCGACGCCAACCACGCGGTGATCACCGACACCTCGTCATCGCCGGCCGGGCCCGCTCCCTCGTCGTCTGCAGGGACGGTGGCCTCTGCCTCCAACAACAAGGCGCTGAACGCCATCGCCTCGATCACCGTGACCTCGTCGGCCTCGTTCCAGTCGGCGCAGACGGCCAACCAGACAGTCCAGATCAACACGGGCACGACGACGAGCCCGGTTCTCGACACCGTGTCGTACTCGGCAGTGAGCCAGTCCGGGAACACCGTCGTGTTCACCTGCACATCCAACCCGTGCAGCACCTCGAGCGACTCCCTCAGCACGGGCGATGCCGTGACCCAGTCGACCATCGTCACCCCGAGCGAGACGAGGGGCGGCACGGTCTACGGGCTCGCGGCGTCGTACTCGTGGGCCACGGCACAGAACTCGGGGTCGGCCTCCAAGCCCAACCTCTGCGCGTCGGGCACTCCTCAGCTGCTCAAGCTGAGGGTGACGGTCACCTGGGGGCCGAACGGTGACGTGAACAACGTCCAGGACAGCACCATGATCGACTACCCGCCGGCCGGCGTGCAGACCCTCGGCTTCATCGCCGTCCAGGTCAGCGGGGACACGACGGCCAGCGACACCCAGTCCCCGTCTGAACCATGGAGCACCCGGGTCCAGGCGGTCAACGTCCAGATCACCGGGGCCGAGCCCACCTTCACCATCCACCCCGACAGCTACGGCTGTGCCTTCGCCCAGGTGCAGCCGGGTGCCTACACGGTGACGCTCAACCCGGCCATCAACGGCACGCCGGTGGGCACCACCTATGCCAGCCCCTCGTTCGTGGCCAATGCGGCCGGCACGGCGGGAAGCAATCACATCGTCGCCCTACCGACCCAGGAAGGGAACTCGACGGCCCTGTGCGGCACGACCAACGGCGGCCCGGTCACTGTTGCCGTCGGGGCGGTCAACCGTCTGGCCATCAGCACCCTGTGCTTCCCCGGCTACGAGCAGGGGGCCGGCGTCAACCTCACCTACCCGTCGTCGTCGACCGTCGAGGACGGGGTGGCCTGTCCGGGATCGGGGCAGCTCACCTGCCTCTCCACCGGGGAGAACGGCTCGGGGGCGGTGGCCACCGCCCTGAGCGGCTCAACCTGGTCCAGTGCCGCCCTCCCGACCACGCCCTCGGTGACCCGAGTGGCCAACGTGGCCTGTGCGACGACCACGGCGTGTATCGGTGTCGGCTACGGGTCGAGTGGCGCCGTGCTCCTCCACGCGACGACGGGCGCGAGCCCCACCTTCACCGCCGACACCATTCCGACCTCGGCCAACCTGGCAACCAGCGGTGCCTCATTGACCCAGGTGGCCTGTCCCAGCGCGTTGGTGTGCGTGGTGGCCGGCACGACCGGCTCGGGGGCCGGCGTGATCCTGACCGGCGTCATCGGAGCCACCTCCGACACCTGGACGACCGAGACGGTGCCGTCCAACCTGACCTCCGTCTCCAATCTCACCTGTCCGACCAACGCCACCGGGTGCGCGGCCACCGTGACCACGTCACCGTCCAACGCCCCAGAGGTCATCTCGGGGCCCCTCGTGGCCGGAACCTGGACGGCCTGGACCACACCGGCCAGCGGAGCGACCTCGTTCACCGTCACCGCCCTCGCCAAGCTGGCCTGCACTACCGCGGTGCCCACCACCTGCATGGCCGACGGGACGGGCAAGGTGAACGGCGGGGCCTCCGGGCCGGTCGTCCTGTCGGGCGCCACTAGCGCCTTGGGCCTCGCCGCCACCACCCCCTGGGCGGCCGACACGGTGGCCGCCCCGGCCTTGACCTCTGTCGGCCAGATCGTCTGCCCGACGACCACAAAGTGCCTGATCGCAGGCACCAGCGCGACGGGCGCGCTGTTCGTCTATGGGGCGGTCACCGGTTCAGGCCTCAAGTCAGAGGCCCTCACGTCAGCGACCTCGGTGACCCAGGTTGTCTGTGCCACCTCCTCCCTGTGCACGGCCATCGGGGCGAGCAGCACCGCACCGCTCATCTTCTCCGGCAACATCAACGCCACGGTCACGACGGCCGACACCTGGACGAGTGACACCGTGCCCAGCGGCAGCGGCATCACCACCCTCACCGAGCTGGTGTGCCCCTCGTCGTCGTCGTGCCTGGCCATGGCCACCGGCCTCAATGCCACCGTTCCGTTCGGCGCCCTCGTCGACACCACCAACAACTCCGCCACCGGCGCCACCTGGTCGATCGCTCCGCTGCCTTCGACCGACAACGTCCTGTACTTCGACGACATCGACTGCACGTCAGGGGCCACCGGCACCTGTGCCGCCGTCGGGGCCACGCCCACCGGCGCGGTGATCCTCAACTCCACCGGCGGCCCCGGTGGATCATGGAGCGACAACACCCCGGGCGGTACCGCCCCGACGGCGTCTGCCGGGTACGTGACGACCGGTGTGCCCATCCAGGTCAACTCCAGTGGGCTCAAGCCCAGCACCTTCGCCACGGTGGTCACGGCGGGAGCGTCGCCCAACATCACCTCAGGCCCGGGCCTCCTCCTCTATCCCTTCTCCAGCGGCTACGCCCTAGGAGCCGGGGACTGCGGGAGCAGTGAGATGGGCGGTGTCAGCGCCACCACGGTCGCCACCCAACCGGGTGGAAGTGCCACGGCGACCGTGCCCCTCGGCCTCCTCTCGGTCAGCGTGGCCCACACCGCCACCGGCCTGCCGTACTCAGGGGCCACGCTGTCCCTCAAGACATCGCTCAGCGGATGCGCAGTCGACACCTACGGCCTCCAGCCGGCCGGAGCGGACGGCCTGAGTCGGACCGAGGTGCCCTTTGGCACCTACGGCCTCTACCTGAACGGCAGCGCAGCACCGTTCGCCACGGTGGTGGTGGCCGGGAACACGGCCACCGTCGGGTCCACCGTCTACACACTGCCTACCCCGGTGGCGGCGTCGGCATGAGGGCGAAGACATTGCATCGCCGGCTGATGGATACCTGGAGGTCCCGGGCGGAACGAGACGAGGGCTTCACCCTGGTCGAGCTGCTGGTGGCCTTCATCTGCCTCATCATCCTCATCACCATCGCCGGCACCGCACTCACCACCTACATGAATGCCGGGAACTCAGTGATCTCCACCTACACGGCTTCCGACCAGCTCCTGCCGTCCTCGCTCACCATCCAGCGCCTCATCCGCAGCGAGGTCGAGCCGGCACCAACGGCTGCCTCCTCCACCTACACCACGACCTGCTCTTCGGCCATCAACGTGCCGTGTCCCGCCTTCCTCACCGGGTCGGTGGGCACCTTCTCCAACGCCTTCTACGCCAACGTCGGCGACTCCAACGGCCCGGCCAAGATCGTGATGGCCGAGGGAACACCAACCCGGTGCTCCAACTGCAAGTTCTATTCGTCGCTCTTCACCGTCACCGAGTACCCGGCATGTGGTGCGGTGGCAAAGACCGGGTGCACGACCGCACCGTGCCCATTCGCCATGAACTCGTCGCTCCTCTGCTCGTGGTCGGGGAACGGGACCGTGCTGGTCGACGTGCCGAATGTGGTGAACGGCGCATCACCGGTGTCGTCCCCGGTCTTGGTGAACGGAACCCTCACCAGCACGCCGCTCGCCGATGCCAGCAAGCCGATCTTCACGTACAACACCCTCGATCCTTACTCCTTCGACTACGTGCCGGGAGACGGCGGGACCCCGAGCGCCACGACCGGGATCCTGCCGGGCTTCAACACCTGTGCGGCCCCGACCATGGTGAGCGGCTCGCCGACCGACTCCAACTGCTCCCCCGACGACATCCAGAGCATCGACTTCGACCTGGAGGTCCAGGTCCAGGGCAGCCCGATCCAGGAGAACGCCTTCACCATCTACCGGCTCTCGTCGTCGTCCTATTCCTACAGTCCGGTGGTGGGATAGATGGCATCCCCCCTCTCCCGACGGTCGTGGAGCGAGCGGTCCCAAAGGCTCCAGGACGCTGGCCAGGCCGCCCTGGTCCTGGTCGTCGCCCTCACCGTCGTACTGCTCACCATCGGTGGCGTGATGGTCACCACCATCTCCAACAACGACCCAATCATCAAGCAGGCGTCCATCCAGCGCTATGCCTACCGGGCCCTGTCCTCAGGGCTCAACGCCTACCAGAGCGCCATCAACGCCGACCCGTACCTCGCTGTCTGCAACTCCAACACCAACTATCCGAACGGAGCGAACAAGAACGCCCAGTGCTCCGGACTCAGCTATCAGACCTGGAGCCAGGTCCCCGGGACCGATACGGGCAGCGGCGTCATCCCCGAGTACTACATGTTCGACAACCCCCAGGAGGTCCTCGATCCGACCACCAAGGCGCTGACCTACCTGGAAGTGCAGATCGTCGGGGCGGCCGGCTTCTCCGGCAAGGACGTCTACTACTCGACCGTCGCCAAGTTCTCGCCGGCCAACGGCTTCCTCGACAACGTCTGGTGGACCAACTTCGAGTCGTCCGGCGACCCTTCCACCTGTAGGTATTGGTGGGCCACCAACTACTCCAACTCGGGCTCGTGCACTCCGGTCTACTTCACGGGAAGCGACAACATCACCGGCCCGGTGTTCTCCAATGACTCGATCTTCGTCGACGGCGGCCCCAGCTTCGGCTCGGGCTTTGGCGTGACCACCGCCGACCCGTCATGCCTCTTCGTCGACCCGCTCGATGGCACCAACGGCAAGGCCCCTTCCCCCGCTGGCTCCAACACCAACTGCGCCTTGGCTGCCAGTCGGGACGTCGGGTCCTCCAACTACAGCGCGGCCTTGAGCTCGAACGGCGCCAGCAACTTCGAGCCCATCCCCCAGGACAACCAGTCCTTGGCCAACTACGCCAAGCAGGGCGGGTGCTACTACACCGGTCCGACCACCATCACCCTGTCGTCGGCGGGGATGATCGTCTCCAGCCCGGGGACGAGCGCCGACGTGAGCGGCAACAGCAACGGCACCGGTCAGACCAACGACTTCGCCACCGACACCAGCGTCTGCCCGGTCAACAACACCACCGCGTCCGCCCTGCCGATCAACGGGGTGATCTACGTGGCCGGCGCGCCGGCCGGCAGCACCACCGCCCACAATCCGTTCGACGGCGTCACCGTCACCTCGGGATGCCCTCGGGGGTCCAGCTCCTGTCTGATCGACAACCAGACCAACACCAACAACACCTGCGCCCAGAGCGGCGGGTGCTACTACGGCGCCACCGGCGCGCCGGACACCGAGGGCGACGCATTCGTGAGCGGCAACCTCTCCGGCCAGCTCACCATCGGGGCGTTGAACGATGTGGTCATCGACGGACCCATCACTTACGCCGACTGTGCTGGCAACTGGGCGGGCGTGGCCTCGGAGAGCAACTGCAGTTACCTGAACGCCTCGACGGCCACCAACGACTCACTCGGGCTCATCGCCTACAACTACGTCGAGGTGAACCGGCCCGTTGACGCCAACGGCAACATCCTCCCCAACTGCGGCACGTCGGGCGCCCAGGCAGCCCCGCTCTGTGACCCCTCGACGGCGAGCGGCAACAACCTGACCATCGACGCATCCCTGCTCGGCCTCCAGCAGTCGTTCATCGTCAACAACTACGACCAGACACCCGTCGAGGGCAACCTGATCGTCTACGGATCGATCCAGCAGAACTCACGAGGCACGATCGGCACGTTCGACCCCAGAACCGGCAACGCCACCTCCGGCTACTCCAAGCAGTACTTCTGGGACTCACGGCTGCAGCTGTACTCCCCGCCCTACTACCTGACGCCGGGGACCCAGTCGTGGGCGCTCACCTCGTCGGCACTCACCTATACGGGCAGCGAGCCCCCATGCCCACTGCCCCTGGCCACGCCGATCGCCTCGAGCATCCCCTACCCGGCCTACCCGGCGTCCACGGCCACCGCCGCGGGGACCTCCACCACCAGCGCCTGCCCCGCCGCCTCGTAGGAAACGGGCGCCGGCACGAGAAAACCCAGCCGCGGCGTCTGGGAACGGCCTGGGGGCAGGTAGGATCCCTCCCTTATGCCTATGCAGACCCGAGACGATATTCGCAACGTGGCCATCGTGGCCCACGTTGACCACGGCAAGACCACGTTGGTGGACGCCATGCTGTGGCAGTCCGGGGCCTTCCGGGACAACCAGTCGGTGAACGAGCGGGTCATGGACTCGGGCGACCTGGAGCGCGAGAAGGGCATCACCATCCTGGCCAAGAACACNNGGCCACGCCGACTTCGGCGGCGAGGTCGAACGGGGTCTCACCATGGTGGACGGGGTACTCCTCCTGGTCGACGCCTCCGAGGGCCCCCTGCCCCAGACCCGGTTCGTCCTGCGCAAAGCCCTGGAGGCCCGCCTGCCCGTCGTCCTCGTCATCAACAAAGTCGACCGGCCCGACGCCCGCATCGACGAGGTCGTCTCCGAAGTCGAGGAGCTGTTCTTGGACCTCGACGCCGACGAGC
>PLSY01000102.1 GCA_003164275.1 Acidimicrobiaceae bacterium
TCGCCGCGGACGGCAGCATCCAGCCGTACCTGGCGGCGTCCTGCACCCCCAACTCCACGTACGACACGTACACGATGACCCTGCGACCGAACGTCAAGTTCCATGACGGCTCCCCGCTCACCTCCCAGGTGGTGGTCAACAACTACACCGCCCTCAAGGCCTCGCTCCTCACGGGCCAGGCCCTGACCCAGGTGGCGTCGGTGACCGCCACCGACGCCATGACCGTGGTCTTCAAGCTCGTGGCGCCCAACCCCGGGTTCACCGCGGGCCTCGCCACCCAGGTCGGCTACATGGTCGGCCAGGCCATGATCGACCAGGTGAACGCCAAGGTGGCCCTGCCCACACCGGTCGGCACCGGGCCGTTCGTCTACCAGAACTGGCAGCCGAACAACCATTTCACCTGCACCCGCAACCCGAACTACTGGCGCCAGGGACTCCCCTACCTCGACCAGATCACCCTCAAGCCCATCCCCGACACCATCCAGCGCGAGGCGACGCTGAAGACCGGCGGGGTCGACATGATCGGCTCCACCGACCCCAACACGATCCACCGGTTCCAGGGGCAGTCGGGCTACCAGGTGGTCGACTCGGCCAATGACATCATCGGTGAGCCGTCGATGGCATTCGTCATGCTCAACACCGTCGTGGCACCGACCAACGACCTCTCGGTCCGCCAGGCGCTGGCCATGGCGATCGACCAGAGCACCATCCAGAAGATCTTCGGCGGGGGGTTCACCAAGCCCGTCAACGGCCTGTACCTCGAGGGGTCCCCGTACTACACGGCCGACACCGGCTACCCGGCCTACAACCCGGCCGAGGCCAAGAAACTCGTGGCGGCCTACACGGCGAAGCACGGGAGCGCACCGTCGCTCCAGCTGCTGACGATCACCGACCCCCGGCTCGCCCAGGTCGTCCAGATCATCCAGCAGATGTGGCAGCAGGTCGGCATCGACGTGACGGTCGCCCAGGTCGAGCAGGCCGACATCATCAACGACTTCATCGCCGGGAAGTTCCAGGCCGCCACCTCGTACCAGTTCGGTGCCGTGGACCCGGACATCAACTACGTCTGGTGGAGCACCACCACCGTCGGCCCGGTCGGGAGCATCGCCCTCAACTTTCCCCGCAACTCGGACCCGGTGATCGAGCAGGCCCTGCTCACCGGTCGCCACACCACCGACCAGGCCACCCGCGTGCAGGCCTACCAGACGGTCAACAAGCAGCTGTGCAAGGACCTGCCCTACCTGTGGCTCGAGCAGTACATCTTCTCGGAGGTGGCGACGAGCAACGTGCAGAACTTCGCCAACCCGACGCTGCCCAACGGGATGGCGGGCTGGGGCTTCGACGAGGGTATCTTCAGCCCTACGGCCATCTGGCTGTCCAAGTAGCTACCGGGTCGACGAGGCGTAGAGCGGATACATGGGCAAGTACCTCATCAGGCGGTTCATCCAGCTGGTGGTGGTCTCCTTCGTCATATCCGTCCTGGTGTTCATGCTCGTCCACCTCCTGCCCGGCGACCCGACGACGCAGATCCTCGGTGCCAACGACACCGCGGCCAACCGGGCGATCCTGCTGAAGCAGCTCGGGCTCAACCTGCCGCTGTGGCACCAGTACACGATCTGGCTGAACGCGGCCTTCCACGGCAACCTCGGAACCTCGTACCTCAACCACGAGTCGGTCACCCACATCCTGGCCACCGGTGCCCCGGTGTCCATCGAGCTCATCGTCATCAGCCAGGTGATCGCCTTCGCCATCGCCATCCCGCTGGCCCTGGTGGTGTCGAGGAAGCCCAACCGGTGGCTCGACAACGTCTCGACGACCTCGACCTTCGGCCTCCTCGCCCTGCCGCCCTTCGTGGTGGCGCCCATCCTGGTGGCGGTGTTCGCCGTCGGCCTCGGTTGGTTTCCGGCCACCGGCTACACGCCCTTCACCCAGGCACCGCTGACCAACATCCACGAAATGATCCTGCCCTCGGTGGCCATCACCGCCGGCTCCATCGCCGTCTACTTCCGCCTCCTACGGTCCGACCTCATCAGCACCCTGCAGCAGGACTTCATCACCATGGCCCGGTCGAAGGGCCTGTCCAACGTCCGGATCATGTGGCGCCATGCCTTCCGGCCGTCCAGCTTCTCGATGCTGGCGGCAGCCGGCATCAACATCGGCAGCCTCATCGCCGGCACGTTCGTGGTGGAGCTCCTGTTCGCCATGCCGGGCCTCGGCTACGCGCTGGTGGGGGCCGTCGAGCAGCGGGACTATCTCGTGGTCCAGGGCCTGTCGCTGGTGATCGCCATCGCCTTCGTCATCATCCAGTTCATCATCGACTTCATCTTCACCATCGTCGACCCGAGAGTGGTGCGGGAGTGACCCATGCCTGACGACAGAGAACTCCTCGACACGAATGCGTCCGGACGCCTGCTGGCCAACCGCATCCCGGGAACGGCGGCGACCGACGAGGCCATCCTGGCCATCGAGGAGACCACTCCCGCCGACGACCTCCTGAGCAAGAGGCCGCTCGGGTTCCTCTTCTGGTTCGCCGTCTGCTTCGTCGGCCTGATCCTGCTGTCCGCCATCCTGGCCAACCTGCTCCCCCTGCAGAACCCCAATTTCCAGAACTACACGGCCCTCAACCAAGGGCCGAGCGGCGCCCACCTCCTCGGCACCGACGACCTCGGTCGCGACCTGCTCTCCCGGCTCATCTTCGGCTCGCGCGTCTCGTTGATCGTCGGGTTCTCCGGTGTGGCCATCGGGTTGATCATCGGCGGCACGGCCGGGCTCGTGTCCGGCTACCGCGGTGGCCGCCTCGACGTGGCACTCAACGCCGTCTCGTTCATCATCCTGGCGTTCCCGGCCATCGTCGCCGTGATCGCCATCGTCACCTTCTGGGGGGCCTCGCTCCTCCACATCACGATCATCCTGGGAGTCGCCACCATCCCGCTCATGTACCGGGTGATCCGCGCCTCCAGCCTGTCGTTCGCCCAGCGGGACTTCGTGGTGGCGGCCAAGACCATGGGGGCGACGGACACCCGCATCGTGCTGCGCGAGATCCTGCCGAACGTGATCCCCGTCACGGTGACCTTCAGCCTGATCACCGTGGCCGGACTCATCGTCATCGAAGGCACGCTGGCCTTCCTCGGTCTGTCCGTGGCGCTGCCGACGCCGTCCTGGGGCAACCTGATCAACGAGGGCTCGTCGAACGACCTGCTCAGCATCAACCCCTACATCATGTTGTGGCCGGCGCTCGCCATGTTCCTCCTGCTGTGGTCGATCAACATCATCGGCGACCGGCTCCGCCAGCGCTTCGACATCCGAGAGGGGCTCCTCTGATGGCAGATCGAAGCGAGTCCGGTGAGGGTGCTACGTCGGAACGCCGATGGGCCAGGCAATGGCGCCGCTTTCACGAGGCCCCGCCGATCGCCAAAGTCTGTTTCGGTGCCGCAGCTGTCGTACTGGTCGTCGCTGGGATCTTTTTCGGTACAACGACCACGACCGTTACCGAGAATCCCAGTGGTGGTCAGCCCGTAGTCCAGAGCGACGATCACGTATGGGTCTATACGGTCTTGTTCCTCGCCGTACTAGTTCTGGCCTTTCTCGGCCGTCATGTTGAACGCCGCCACCGCGCCCCGAATCCACATGGGCTCACAGTTGCAAACCGCTCGCGTCCGAAGAACCTGCAGTTCCGCGACGTGGGCTCCCAGGAGGGACCACTGCTCGTCGTCGAGGACCTGCACACGTCGTTCCGGACCCAACGGGGCACCGTCCACGCCGTCGACGGCGTGTCCTTCGAGGTCGAGGAAGGCAAGACCCTCGGCATCGTGGGCGAGTCCGGCTCGGGCAAG
>PLSY01000437.1 GCA_003164275.1 Acidimicrobiaceae bacterium
CGGCGTCGTGTTGTCGTCGAACATCACCTGGCGGCCTTCGGCGACAGTCATCTCGCCCCGTCGGTTGGGGTTGCGGATGACGGGGAAGAGCGGCTGCCCGCCGGTCTGGGCAACCGTGTCCGGGTGGAGGAACAGGGTGTGGGCGGCGACAGCCTCGAGAGTGGAGGCGTAGCCCGCCCGTTCAAGCGTGTCCCCGAGGATGGCGATTCCGTCCATCACTTCATCCAACCCCCAGGTACGGGTCGTGCGGCTTGAGTCACCCTTCCGGGTGCCCTGGCCCCCTGCCGCCTTCGCTTCGACCACCTCACCCACCGGGGAGAACACCACTGCATGACCCAAGCGGACCTCGGTCACTCGGCGCCCGATCCCCAACCAGTTCCGCGCCTGGTGGCTGGCCGCCGTGTTCGCCCACCACTGCCGGATCGAGGCGCTGGGTGGCAGGGTCCCGACCAACTTGTCGAGCTCGGCCCAGGCAAGAGACACCGCCTCCTCATCGGGACGGCTCTCAAGAGCGCGGCGGATCGGCTCGTACTTGCCAGGCACCGGCTACCTGGGTACGAGGGGATTGATCTGGGGCATCCCACCAGTGTCCCAGTTACTGATCGTCCAGAACCGGTGGACGACCTCAGTGGCGAGCCTTTCTGACTGAGCCATCGAGTACGGACCGAGCGAGCTTCCCTTGCCCTCGTCGATGAGGAAGTCCACTTCGATGCCGATGACCTTCTTCCGCCCGAACTCGGGCGCCAGAGCATCCTGGTTGGCGCTGGCCCAGATCCAGTAGTCGAGCCCCTGCAGCACCATCATGGCGTCGGCGCCGACCTTGGTCTCGACGATGTGCAGCACTCCATGCTCGTCCACCCCCAAGAAGTCCAGGAAGGCCCGCCCACCTGGATACGGTCGCCACGCTGCCCGCTCGGCCTTCAGCGGATCCACGAGCCCCAGGACCTTCGGGCCCTGCTGGACAATCGCGGCCTGGAGCCGGTGCTCCCGGTACCGCTCGCCGAGTCCTCCCAGAACCTCGTCAATGGCCTGGAGCACCGCTCCCTCGAGGGTGGCCTGGTCGCTGGCGGGTAGCACTCCGGAACACAGAACCGTCGAGGGTCGTTGTCCGGACCGAGAGTGCTGAACCCCGGCGCTTATGGTGAGCTGCCGACCCACGGTGATTGTGAGCACGATCGTGCCAGCACACCGCCAAGCCAGGTAGTGGTCCGTGTGCTCTTCCTCGAGATCGTCATGTGCCGTCAGCCACGTCGGCAGGCCTGTAACCCAAGGCGCCTTTTCGCCCAACACCTCCGCGTGACTCGGGGGCCGCGGAGGTGACTCGATGCCGTACCCCCACCCGTCAGGCCCGGCGTCCCGGTACTGCTGCAGGACCCACGATCGCTCCATTATCGGNNCAGGTCGTAGTTGTAGATCTCGAGTGGCACGTTGATCCACGGGGCTCGCACCGTTGTCGCCCGTGATGCTCTTTCATCTTGGGGCAGTACCAGCACCAATATCTGATCTGGAGTCACATGACGCAGGCCGTGGGCCAGCGCAAGGTCTCCGTCCCGCGCATCCTTGTAGGGGCCGGCAACTACCACCAGCTTGCCTGGGGCCTGGTACCAGAAGAGGCGACCAGACAGGCGCCCCAGTCCAATGACGGGCTCGACGGGGCCGCCGGCTGCAGCTTCGGCCACCGCGGTCGCTCGATTGGCACGGAAGAGACGCCGCCGCTCGACAACACCGTTGGCTCGCTCGCTAGGCATCCCACCACTCCCCGTCGTTTCGCACCGCCACGTCGCTGAAGAGCTTCGCGTAGCGCGCTGCACCCTCGGTATGGATCGGCACCACAGCTCTGGGGTTGAGAGCCGTGACCAGTCGCTGGAGGTCAGGCACGGATGCATGGCCGGATGCGTGGTCGAACACCAGGGGGACGCCGGCCGACTCAAGAGTGCTACGCAGCCGCACCCCGCTGCGATCTCGCAGGTACCCGGGCCACATTGACCAGACGACGAGGCCGCCGGCTAGCGCGCCGAAGCGCAGCAGCTCGGGTACCGCCGAGGACGTCTGGAGCAGCGTGATCTTCCGTCGGTGCTCAGCCAGCCACTCGGGGAACACCCGAATTCCGCGGACAAGGTCCATGCGGGTGAACTCGCCGGACGTTTTCACCAACACCCGTTGCCGGTTCGGCACGTAGACGCGGTAATCCTCGAAGCCCGGCTGGGGGATGGTGCTCCGCCCGACGCTGTCAGCAACCGAGGCGGTGTACAGGTCGGTCACCAGGACACGTCCAGCCCGCCGACTGGCTCGGTAGACGGTGACCAACCGATCGATGTTCTGGGCCGAGGAGACGACCCAGACGGCGCCCTCGGTCTCCCCCATGCGCACGGCCAGCGAGCGCTCCACCTCCCACTCCGTGCGGGCTTCCTCTTGATGCACCACCGGCGACTCGTCATCGGTCGGCTGGTCCGGCAACGCTCGGATGTGAGTGCCCTCACAGAGCAGCACGTCGACATCACCAGGGGGATGCGCGATGAGCTTCTCGAACAGGCTCGCCTTGCGGCCGTGCCCTCGGATGTCCCCGGTGTAGAACAGGCGCTGACCACCGGCTTCGATCAGCAGCGAGTAGGAGTCGTATCCACTGTGGTCCATGAGGTAGGGCGTGACGGTGAAGGCGCCAATGGCGAGGGAAACCGCATCACTGAGGTAGCCGGTGGGTTGGACCTTCACGCCTGCCGCCGAAAAGAAGGCGGACCCAGCCAGCAACTGCACCGCTTCTTGCCCGATGTAGATCGGCACCCGCACATCGACCTGATCGATCAGTCCGTAATGGTCGAGGTGCGGATGGGAGATGATCACGCCAGCCAGCGAGGGGTCCGATCCGTCCGACAACCCCGGGACAGCGGGCAGGGACACTTCCTCGTCCCAACCTGCCGACAGCGGCTTTCCCACGTCGAGGACG
>PLSY01000401.1 GCA_003164275.1 Acidimicrobiaceae bacterium
GACGGGGGGATCTTCTCCTTCGGCGACGCCAGCTTTTACGGCTCGACCGGCGCAATCCACCTGAACCAGCCAATCGTGGGCATGGCCTCCACCCCGGATGGCGGGGGCTACTGGATGGTCGCCGCTGACGGGGGGATCTTCTCGTTCGGCGACGCCAGCTTCTACGGCTCGACCGGCGCAATCCATCTGGCCAAACCGATCGTGGCCATGGCGGCCATGCCGACAGGTGACGGCTACTGGTTCACCGCCGCAGACGGGGGGCTGTTCAGCTTCGGCTCCGCACCCTTCCTGGGCAGCGGAGTCGGGCTGGGTCTGAGCCAGGTCGTTGACATGGCGTCGGACGGCGGGCCCACACTGCAGGCGCTGGACGGCTTCCCGGCCCTCCGTCAGGATCGGATCTCTGCCCTCGGTCCACTGATCCATCGCGTCCCGCGCCAGGCGGCCCGGTGAGGACATGCCCCGGGAGTGCCCTCAGCGCTGGTCATCGTCCCGTCCACTTCCCCCACCCACGGACGGTGCAATGGTCAGTGCGATCCAGGTTGCCTAGAACCGTTCACGCGAATCATCGCCCCAGGTCAAAAGACCATGGGGGACGACACGTTCTGGATACTGGCTGACAGTCCGGAAGCCCTTTGGGAGCAGGATGTCGCGGGTTTGAATCCCGCCGTCTCGACCAACTGGGGCTAACCCCATTGAGTGGACCGCTCTCATGACAATTCGGTCTTGGCTCTTTTCAAGCGTACGAGAACAAGAACCCGGGCTTGCCGGTCAGGAGTCCGACGTTCGACAGGACTGACGGCTTCAATGGGACACTTCATTCCCTGACAAGTTGGCCGGTTTAGTCATGCACCACATGTGCCCAACACGACTCGAATGGCCGCACGGTTGTCGATAGCTTCGAGGTCGATCGACTGAGGTCTCTCGGTGAGTGAGCAGTCGCTCTGGCCATCGACCGATGCACCTGGTCTGGCGTCGGGACAGCGGCAGGCGACGCCGGAGATGCTTCGCTCGGGTCGATGACCCGCCTGCTCCCGCGGCTCGGCGTTCCAGCTGGAGATGAGTGCTCAGGCCGAAAGAGCTAGGCCCAGAGATGCTGAGATCTCCGTTGCAGGTAGCGGTCGGGAAAAGAGGTAACCCTGGGCAAGGTCGCAGTCGAAGGACTGCAGTGCAGCCAGCTGTTCGGCCGTCTCGACCCCTTCGGCCACGACCTCAAGTCCCAACGCATGGGCGAGCCTGATCACCGCCGACACGATCTCCTCGCTCTCGACGCTGACGCCGAGCTGCTCGACGAATGAACGATCGACCTTCAAGATGTCGAGAGGGAATCGTTGGAGGTAGCTGAGAGATGAATAGCCCGTCCCGAAGTCGTCGATGGCCAGCAAAACTCCCAACTCCTTCAGCGTCTTGAGGACACGGAGCGCTGAAGCGGCATCCTTCATCAGCGCAGACTCTGTGATCTCGAGTGTTAGGTGCTCGGCGGGCAGTCCCGTGCGGGCCAGTATCGCCTCCACCGTGTCAACGATATGCGGATCATCGATCTGCCTGGCCGACAGGTTCACTTCCATCGAAGACGCTCTCGACTCACCGGTAGATCGGTCGCGCCAATCACTCAGCTGATGACAGGCTTCTTCGAGCACCCAGGCTCCGATGGGGATGATCAGTCCGCTCTCTTCAGCAACGGGGATGAAACGGCACGGCGCAAGCAGTCCCTGTTCGGGATGCTGCCAACGAATTAGCGCCTCGACTCCGACCACTCGGACGCTGTTGACGTCTACCACCGGTTGATAGTGCAACATGAGTTCGCTGCGCTCAAGGGCCCGGTGCAGGGAGTGCTCAGTCGACATACGATCGAAGACTTCCAGCCGCATCGACTCACCAAAGGTCTCGACACTCGAGCCCCCCCAATACTTGGCTTGATACATCGCGGCTTCTGCGTTTGCTAAGAGCGAATTAGGGTCGTCGACCCCAAAAGTATTGAGGGCGATGCCGAAGGACACATCCACGAACACCTCGGTTCCCGAGACGTCGAAAGACTGAGCCAGGGAGGCCCGGACACGCTCGATAAATTCGGAGGCGTCAGCGTGGGCATCGCCGACCTCGCTGCGAAACAGCGCCAGAAACTCATCGCCGCCGAATCGAGCGATCACTTCTGCATTTCCGGAGGACGCCTCTAGCCGCTGGGCTATGGCCAAGAGCAGCTCGTCTCCAGCCGCATGACCCAGCGTGTTGTTGATGGCCTTGAACCGATCGAGGTCTAACAGGACAACAGCGATACTCCCGGGGACTGATCCTACGCGAGACAGGGCGTGGGCAAGCTGATAGCCGAAGAGCGAACGGTTGGGCAGTCCCGTCAATGTGTCCTGTAACTCGGCGTGGGCTACTGCGGCCTCAGCCGGATCGGCCATTGGACGGACGAAGCTCGCAGTACGGAGACCGGCTCCGGTTCCGGTGACGAATGACAGGCCTTCTACCTCCACGGTGCCGCCCGAACGGTGGAGGAGCTGGAATCGAGGATGGTCTCCGCCCAAGATCGCAGACGTCGTCGGGTCTCGGTCATCGAGGTGCGGTTGCTCGAAGGTGGATCGACCGAGAGACGCCGGCGAGACGAACTCCATGAAGTGACGCCCCAGTACCTCTTGTCGGTTCCACCCGAATACCGACTCAGCCCGAGGGTTCCATTCGGCAACGTTGCCATTGCGGTCCACCTCGACATAGGGCTCAGGTGCCGACTGGATCAACTGTGCATACCGCCTGCGCCACTCGGTCAACTGGACGAGGAGTGGGTCTTCGGTGTGTTCATCCGTCATGGAGCGTCTGCTGTCGTCTTGAGGGTGCGCACATCCCTGTTAGATCCCTGGCACGACGGAGGTCGTTGTCTGCATCTGACGATGAACGACTGTGACCTCTCATCCCACTCGGCTCCGCGCATTCGGCCAAACACTCAGGCCCACGCTGTTGGTGGCAGGTTAGGCACTCCACCCCTCCACTTCAAGGATTTAGCCATCCGCCCGTATTTGTCATCGCCTGACCGCGACTGTGATTAGAACCACAGCGGTGCGCAGACAGTCGCCGGGACGGATTGACCGCCCAAACCCCCTGGCGTGTACCGTGCCTGTCATGGTCGACATCACTGGGGTATTACAGAAGGAGGCGTGGGACAAAAAGCTCATGCCACCGGTCGAAGAAGTCCGGCCCGGCCTTTGGTCGATCCCGGTGCCTATGCCGCAGAACTCCCTCCGCTACGTCTTGGTCTATGCCTTGGAACTGAGAGGCGGCGGTGTCGCCCTGATCGACGCCGGATGGGATACCGACGACGCTTGGAAGGCTCTGAACGACGGGTTGGCGGCGGCGGGCGGGAGTATGTCGGACGTCCGCGCAATGATGGTCACCCATATCCATCCCGACCACTACGGCCTGGCCGGAAGAGTGCGCGAAGCATCTGGAGCCTGGATCGGTCTGCATCCAGCGGATGCCATCATGCTCGAATCCCGGTACGGCAACACCGATGAGCTACTGGCGGCCATGACCCACTTCCTCATCGACTCTGGCGTTCCCGACGACAAGTTGCCAGACCTGGCATTTGCCTCGATGGCCATGAAGTCGATGGTGACCATGGCCGTGCCCGACGTGTTCTTCGAGGACGGCAAGGACATCGACCTTCCTGGTTGGTCGCTGCGCACCATCTGGACACCTGGTCACTCGCCCGGACACGTCTGCTTCTATAGCGAGGACCGGAGCCTGCTTATCTCCGGCGACCATGTCCTGCCCCGCATCACGCCCAATATCTCTGTCCACACACAAGCACCCTCGAACCCGCTCGGCGACTATCTCGACTCGCTCACGAAGTTGCAGGACCTTCGCACCGAAGAGGTGCTACCTGCACATGAGTACCGCTTCGCCGATCTCAACAATCGTATTGAGGAACTCATCGCCCACCATGCGGATCGCCTCGATGAAATCGAGTCAGTGATCAGCGAGTCACCCGGCAGCACGGGATGGGAGATCACCCTCAAGCTCCATTGGTCGAGGCCCTGGGATCAGATTGAATCGTTCATGCAGCGCTCGGCCAATGGCGAGACCCTGGCCCACTGTGTTCTCTTGGAGCTTCAGGGTCGGATCCACAAAGAAGGAAGCGCTCCCGTTCGCTTCTACAAGGACTGACCAGTCGGAGCCTCCACTGCTGGCCCCTTAGGGAGTGAGCTCGTCATCGGAGTTCGACGCCGGTCTTTGTTCCACCACAAGCTCCTCGGACAGCCGGTGCTTCCGTCCTCGGGATCTCAAGATGTGGACGGCAACGACTGCGATGACGACGATGCCCACTCCGACTAACGACCACAGACCGACTTGTTTGAGTATCTTCTCGAACGAGAGGCCCACCACGTAGCCGAGAAGGGTGTACCCCACGCCCCAGATAAGGCCGCCGATGGCGTTGTAGAAGAGAAAGACTCGGTAACGCAGGCCGCTCATGCCGGCGAGCCCGGGGATCAGGGCCCTGGCGAACGCCACGAAGCGACCGAGAAAGACGGCCGGACCCCCATAGTGCTCGAGCATGTCCATCGTTCGCTGCACTGCGGAGTTTCCCTTCAGGGGACGACGATCGAGGATCCATGGTCCAGCTCGCTTTCCCACCTCGAATCCGACGGAGTCGCCGACGATGGCACACACGACGACGACTGCCATCATCACCTCGAGGTCGACCGCACCAAGTCCGGCCAAGACGCCCCCGATGACGACTGCCGTCTCGCCCGGTATGAAAAACCCGACGAGCAGCGCCGCCTCGGCAAACGCCAGGAAACCCACGACGGCGTAGGCAGTCGGGCCATGGAAGTGAAGAAGCCATCCGGTGACCCCGCCGGGATTCTTCGCGGTGGTCGCCGCCAACATGAGCAACGCCCGCGACGTCCCAATGCCGACCACAGTCGTCACTGGCCGACCCCACTATCTTGCCGGCGCGCAATCCGATGCAGCATTTCGACAATCAGCGCTCTCGGGATAGCGACACACTCGTCCAGGTGCGGCGCCGACATGAGGGGCAGGTCATCCAGCGGTCGAACGTCCTTCTTGGCAGCCATGCCCCGAATGGGAACTGGAGAAGAAGGAACTCGAACAGGCCCACCCGGGTCACAGAGCCACATGAGGAGCAAGCGACTTTCAGGACTCCTCGGGGCGGCAGAGGGTCCGTTACCGACGAGGTCGGGGCCTCCCCTTCGCTGGCCGGGGTGGCCTCAGAGAACAGCGCATGCTTGCCCGCGGGGCGGGCGTGGCCAGTTTGCGGCCTCTCGCCCATCCGGGGACGCGGGTACCCATCACCATGTTCGGGCCCCTCGTCCGTCCGGGCGTCAGCCGCCTCGCCGGCAACCGGCATCCAGTAGAGGGCGCTCTTCCCCAATGGGTCGGATCTGTCGACCACTAGTTCGCGTGGCCGCTGACGATGCTCGTCTCAGCCAGTTGCCGGGCCAGCTCACGGTAAGCCTCCGCACCGGGCGACTTTGGCGCGTGCTGCAGGATCGACTTTCCGCGGGCCGGGGCCTCGGCAAACCGGATCGACTTTCGCACCGGTGGCTGCATAACCGGGATTCCGTAGCGAGCTTCGACCTCTTCGATGATGTGGCGGGCGTGCTTCGTGCGGTCGTCATACATCGTGGCGATGATTCCGCGCACGGTGAGCTCGCTGTTGGCGAAGGCCCTGACGTCCTCGATGGTCTCGAGCAACTGCCCGACGCCTCTGTGAGACAAGGCCTCGCACTGCAACGGGATAAGCACGGAGCGCGCTGCGGTGAGGCCGTTGATGGTCAGCACACCGAGCGAGGGTGGGCAGTCGATCAGGATGAGATCGTAACGGGCGAGAACGGGCTCCAGAGCTCGCTCCAATACATGCTCTCGACCCGTCCGAGTCAACAAGTGAACTTCCGAGCCGGCGAGGTCAATGGTGGCGGGCAGCACATCGAGGCGTTCGACTCCCGGGACAGGAAGCACCACATCACTCACCATGGCTCGCCTCACAAAGACGTCGTGAATCGACTGTTCGAGGCCGTCGGGGTCAAATCCGAGCGAGAACGTCAGGCAGGCCTGGGGATCGAGGTCGACGACGAGGGTGCGTCGGCCCAGCTCAGCGGACGCCACGCCCAAGGAGTGCACGGTGGTCGTCTTGGCCACGCCTCCCTTCTGGTTCGCAACTGCCACTACGTCGGTCACGCAGGGAGTCTACGTCCGACCCAACTGACCACCACGTGGGCTAGAAACCGGCCATGCCGACTACGGGCTGATTGAGCGGAGTCCCACCCATCGAACCGAGGAATGGGGCATTGAAGCTGAAGATTCCGCCGTCAGACGCCACGAACCGGTACCCGCTTCCATTCGAGGTGGCTGACATGCCCACGACAGGCGCATGCAGGGTGACGTTGCCGGTCGAACCATAGAAAGGGGCGCCCCCGAATGAGAAGACGCCCCCATCGGAGGCCACCTCCCAGTAGCCACCGGCGTTGGTATCGTTGGCCGTCCCCACCACCGGTTGGTTCAACGGGTGGCCGCCCACCGATCCAGCAAACGGGGCGTCGCCGAAGCTGAATATGCCGCCGTCACTAGCGACTAGGCGGTAACCGCCCCCATCAGTCGAAGAAGACATTCCGACGATCGGCTTGTTCAGGTGCCTTCCTCCCATCGAACCATAGAAACTCGCGTCTCCGAAGGCGAAGATGCCTCCGTCGGACGCCACTTCCCAGTAACCGTTCCCGTCCGGACTCGCAGCCATCGCCACGATCGGCGCATTGAGAGGCTTTCCCCCCATCGACCCGTAGAACTTGGCGGCTCCAAAGGCGAAGATGCCTCCGTCGGATGCCACTTCCCAGTAACCACCGGTGTTCGGCGCCATGGACATCCCGACGACCGGAGCGTTCAATCGGAGGTTCCCGGTGGAACCACAGAACGGCATGCCGCCGAAGCTGAAGATTCCGCCGTCACTGGCCGCCAGGTCATAGCCCGAAAAGACGGCAGCGGGAATCGTGCACGGGGACACCGAGCCGTCAGGCGTGGTTCCCCCGGCATCGCCAGTCAGTTGAGGATCGTGATGGAACATCGGCCATGCCTGGCCACCGACGGCCTCCGTCGCATTCCCGGCGATCTCATAGTGGTCGATCTCCCCCTCGGCCGGCGAGTTCGGCCCGGCAGAGGGGATGTATCCGGCCAGAGTGATACCGATCGTCCCATTCGGGTCAGCGGTCACGAGGGGCGAGTTCTGGAGGCCGAGGTACTCGCTGAGCTCAGTGATGACCGAGCCCGTTCGACCGTCGAATACCCAGGTGCCCCCTGTCGTGGGCACGATCACATCGTTGGCACCCGACCCGTCGAGATCGGCAGTGACCACCGACCCGATGACCCGGCCCGGTGTGCTCGCCTTCCAGATGGTCTGCCCGGTGGCGGCATTGAGTACCCACACCGAGCCAGAGGTCCCGTTGTCGGTACCCTCAACCACCTGAAGTGCGCCGTTGCCCAGTACATCTGACAGTGCCGGTGACGAGTAGGTGCTTCCATCCACTTTGGTCGACCACTGGAGCTGACAGTGAGTGTCGTACGCCTTCACGGTGTCGGAGTCCGACGCACCCGAAAAGTAATCGCCCGTGCCTACCACGATCCCCGTCGCACCTCCAGCAAGGAAGCCTCCGACCGCCGGCGACGAGTCGACCACCTGGTTCGTATCAGCTCGGCAGATCTGATTCCCTTGCGCGGTCAGTATCCGGAGGTGACCACCATTGGTGTACGTCTGACCCTGCCCAGAACCAGCTGTCTGATCACCGCCGACGACAATCTCGCTCTGCCCCGTGCCATAGAGATCAGCGATGGCAGCCGTCGAATGGGTGCTGTCGGAGTTGAAAAATGGCCATCCCGTCGAGGGAGCACCGCTCTCAGCATTCAGAGCATAGCTCTCCTGCCCGAGCGAACCTGCCGTAGCGAACAGCCCATCCGACGTTCCAATGGCCAGTCCGGCTTGCACCCCGGTGTCGGGAAAGGCATCGCTGGCCGGGTCTACGACAGGAGTGAACCACAGCCTAGAGCCGGTCGGTCCGTAGGCCTGATAGCCGCCAAACGGGTCGGCATCGTTGCCCGAGCCGACGAGCACCGAGTTGAGGCTGCCGGAAGCAGAGATGACCGAGGGGGTCGAATCAATGGGTCCACTCTCATCTGTGGTCGGCCAACCCGCCGGTGCCGTCGGCGCACTACCTGTCGGGTTTCCAAGATGGAAGGCATAGAGCTGATCGGCTCGGTCTCCGACGACCACTGATGGCTGACCGTCGAGGTCGGCCTTGATCGGCGAGGACAGAGCGATGGGCTGACCGGCGTCGTTTAGAGTCTGCGACCAGGTCAAAGACCACCCCGCCGGCAGGGCGCGACTCGTAACCGCTGGGGACGACTGTGCCGAAATAGTGGCGGCAGATGCCGGTTGCATGTAGACCAAAGTGGAGGCAGAACTTGCGCCTAGGAGGATGGCAAGCGACCCGGCCAGCCAACGTGGTCGTCGACGGTGACGGTGCGCCAACGCTCTCGATCTGCCCTCCGAGAAGGACTGGGTGTGATTCGATTCGCTGGTAACGATCCGGCAAGGATAGGCCTCTTGCCCACCGAACGGCGACCGCACAACCGAGCCAGCCCTGACCTGTCCGTGTCGTAGTGCTGCAGCGAAGAATGCTCGGCGGAGATTCGCTCACCAGGAGGCCCCCGCAGGAAGTCGACGGGGCCGAAGGCTTCCCCGTTATCGCAGGGCAAAGGCCCTCTGATCTGGTGCGCCCCCCGGGATTTGAAC
>PLSY01000095.1 GCA_003164275.1 Acidimicrobiaceae bacterium
GAGGCCGCCACAGACGGTCGTGCTGTGGTGCAGACCTTCAACGCTGACAGCACGGGCATCGTGACGTCGACGAACCCGCCTGCTGGCACCATCCTCGCCGGGCTGTGCAGTCAGAACGGGCTGAGTGTGGCGATGGAGATAACGACGTAACGCCGTGGCTCCTGACGGTCAGACAAGAGGATGGCGACACTGGCCGACAGCCATCGTTGTTGCAATTCTCTTTCTAGTCATCGGAGGCTCACTAGTCCTTTGGATCCCTGCTACCAACGACAGCAAACAGGCTGATCTGGCGTCAGCGCTCCTGAGCGGGGTGGTCGTCGGCGTGGTGCTCGTCATCGTTGGCTATGCCTTCAACAAGGCAGCCGAACGGCGGCAGAAGGAAGCAGCGATGCAGACGGGTCCTGACACGACACCGTCCAAGGATCCATCTGGAACAGGGCCGACTGGTCCAACAGGCCCAGCAGGACCTGTTGGGACTCCAGGCCCACCAGGACCTCCGGGTCCGACAGGCGCTGTTGGTGCCCAGGACCAAGGCCCTTCGGCCGGCGCGGAGCCCGTGGCGTCGTCTCCTCCCGTGACTGCAACTGCCACACCAGCCGAGGTCGGCGCAACGGCTTACAACCCCCAAGTTCGGATCACACCTCTCATGCCGATCCGAGTCATCTACGAAGACTGGCAACGTGACACGAGCAGAGTCGACGCAGTGCAGATCCGACTCCGGCTCTTCGCCGGGACGGAGTACTTTCAATTCGTAACCATCCCGATCCCCGCGCCAGAACTGCGTCGATATGTCGGTTCCGACCCGTCGGTAACCATAGGTCAGCTTTGGTGGTTTGTTGCCAAGTCGATTCAACCGCAACTCGAGGACGCGATTCGACGCGGAGAGATTCCGAAGCGACCGGAGCGAACGACCGCATACGAAGTTGAGGTCAACGATCTTGAGTCGGCAGTGCGCATGGCGCGCGAAGCCCCGGCCGACAGCGAAGCCGTGAGCGGCGAAGCTATATATCAGTTCGAGGTGTTGCCACTAGTACCGCCTTTGAACCAGCTGCGCATGCAGGTCGACCAGATCGTGAACTACGGCGTCGTCGACGAGTTTGAGCCAACCGGCGAACGCACCTACCGCATCCGGACGAACCAGAGGTTGACGGAAGCCCAAGAGAATCAGCTGCAGTCGCTCGCTCAGAGTCTGAGGATTGCTCTCAACGTTCACGATGGACATCGACAATTCAGCGCGGGACCCATCTAGGTGGTCGCGCAAACCTCCCCCGGGGACGGACTATGCGTGCCGCTACGATTCCATGGAGTCACGCTCGAACTAGGTAAGGACACTCCATGGCGGACGGATCGGAACAGCAGACGCCGCGGCTGAAGGGGTGGATGATCGTCGCCCTAGTCGGCATCGTTGCGCTGGCTGCTGTTGGAATCACCGCACTGATTGTGTCGCACTCGTCGAGTAGCACCACAACTTCGACAACTCAAGACTCAAGTACGGCGACGACCGCAACAACGGTGAATGCTCCATCATCAACTGCAGCGCCGCCGCCGACCACCACCTCAGCAAGCCTCGCCGCCTTCGTGGGCACCTGGTCGATGCACGATGGTGGTCTTGTCATCGCTGCAAGCGGCGCCGGGGCGATCACCGTTCCAGGCGTGATGTACGGAGGATGCGGGCAGACAGCACAGATTCAAGTGTCGCCAGCATCGACCACGACTGCGCTGGCAACGATCACTGCGATTCAGCCACCAAGTTGCTCGGGAGTTGCCGGTGGTTTCAACCCGAGCGGAGGTGGAGGTCCCGACGAGGAACTCAGCACCGGCTCAACGTTCACCATCATCGTGGCATCGCCGGGTGGTCAGACCTCGTGGGGCATCAACTACTGCGATCAGGCCCATGCCGCCCAGGAAGCCTGCGGTGCGTAGGCGCAGTGCAGGACGGCGTCACCATAGATCTACGCTGTCTCCGGACCAGAGACACGTTGCTGGCCCGGTGTCGGCCTTTTCGTAGAAGGGAGACCAGATGAGGTCTCACAGTTCAAGCGGGAAGGGTCAGACGCCGATACTCAGGCCACAGCGGGAAGGCGGAGGAATGAACAAGCTCACAGGTGCGGTCGCTGTCGTAGCGATACTCACTGTCACCATCGGGAGTTCGGCGGGTGCCGCTACATGGCAGAAAACGGCAGCAGCGGCCAAGAAGGCCGATACTGTGTGCAATACGGCTATCGCTTCAGGCAAAGTCGTCACTGCCAAGGTGCTGAAGGCCTGCAACAACCCGATGAACCATGTGCCTTCGTCCTACGTGTGTACCACTGGTCCGAAGGTCTGGGAAATCTCCGTAGGTTCTAACGACTCCGCTCTGCTACGGGTGGGCTACAAGCCTGCGGTCTACAGCGAGCAGAACTTCTACCTGAGCGAAACAGACCTGCTGTGCGGTCAATCCATTCCAGCCGGTCTGACGACACCACAGCCACCGCTGACGCAAAATCAGGTGAAGAGGGCGCTAAAGAAGTAACCAAGCGCCGGCTGGCCTGGAGGTTCAGGAGCGACCCGCTCGTAGCTGCCGCCTCTGCCGCTCCGAGGTCCCGCCCCAGACGCCCGTGAGGCTCGGGTCGGATAGGGCGTAGACCAGGCAGGCGTTCCGACAGGTGCACCGATCACAGACGGCCTTGGCCGGCTCGGACGGAGCACCTCGGACCGGGAAGAACTCCTCGGTCGCGTTCCGGCAGGATCCACGGCGTTGCCAGGCCGGCCGGTGCAGGATCTGGTCGAGCGGTGAAGCGGCGTCGGCCGGTGCGGCCATCAACCATGCAGCCGAAGCGAGCGTCACGATCGGATGATAAGGCCGGCCTAGGTGATTCCGGCGGGATGGGTGGGCATTGAGCCTCGGAAAATTGGAGAATCGCTCGCGAAAGTTTCCTGGCCCGGAAGGGCACCGCTGCCATAGTTGTTCGACCCAGCATCTGGGAGCCTGTGCCCGTGACCACAGCGACCGCTCTGGCATCTCATGTTGAAGCCTGGATTGAGTTGCACCACTCAAGGGCATTCCGAAAGGACCGTAATCTATTGGCAATGCAGTATTTCGTAGAACCGAATGCGGACAAGCCGGTCTGGCTCGCGCGCGTCGATTCACCTACCGGTGTCGCCGAAAGGATCATTCCTGCCGACCCGATTTGGAGACAATTCAATTCCATGCGATCGCTCCCATTCGATTCGACTGGCATTGAGGTCACACCTTCACGTGCCGCCGAAATTGCCTTCAGTTGGAACTCGGCTTTGCCATAGAGTCATGATTGAGCCATGGCCGATCCTTCCTTTGAGCGCCTCGTATCGAAAGCTGACCCCAACGCTCCCATATTGGACGGCGAATGTGCGCTGGTGGATTTTTGGCGATGGGCATTCTCTGACCTGGTGTCCAACGAGGTCCGTGGCGTTTTTGCAGAGTTCATTGTTGGTCACGCCCTGGGAGTACTGGACGAACCGCGCAAGTCTTGGAATGCGTGGGACCTCACGTACCGAGATACGAGGATCGAAGTCAAGGCGACCGGTGACGTGCAGGCTTGGGCGTCAACAGGTCGGCCACCACGGCCGTCCTGGTCAATCGGAAAGCGCTTGGGTTGGGACGCGGAGACAAATACGTACGCCTCGGAACCGCTCCACTCAGCCCAGCTGTATGTGCTGTGCCACTGGCGAGGAAGAGATCCGGCGCCACTGACTCCAGCCTTACTTGAACTGTGGGATTTCTATGTAGTTCCGACCAGGGTGCTAGACGACCAATACTCCGACCGTAGTTCACTATCGATGTCGCAACTCAGGCGACTGCTAGAGGTAGGTGATGCAACAGCCTCGAAGTATTCGACTCTGAAGGATGCCGTGGACCGCACGGTCTTCGGGGAGTCTGCAGCTGACGCCTGAGCCTGTCCCCGAGCGCGGGTTATGCGCCCAACCCTCGCTCGACCCTTTCCCCCACCCAACCAGATCCACGGATCCCGTCCGGGCTCATCGATCCACGGGATGGCGCCGGCGGGATATCAGGAGGAATTGCACGTGGCACAAGAACAAGATCTTAGGAACAGCCCGGGTTGGCAGGCCTGGAACATGTCCAAACGGGTGTCGGCTGCGAACGGCTATGAGCGAGAAGCGAACGAGATCCTGGAGGCATTGGTGTCAGCCGGGGAGATGCCCGATGACACTCTGACTCAGGCAGGAAGGCTCGCTTCAGAGATCTCGGACGCAGCCACGAGAAGTCGAGCCACATGGCAGCGAATTCAGGAAGCCATTCGCAAGTCAGACCCTTCAGTAATGGACGAATCCGACTCTCAAGTCAGTGTTCTCAGCCATCGCGGAGCCAACCCCGTTCTCGCCGAACAGATCAGGGCCATCTGGGGCGAGGACGACGGCGTCTCCGTGGCCTACTGGAAATTCCAAGAACTCAAAGCTCTCACGACACCGCCAGAGAACGCCCCGGAGATCAGTTAGTAGAGCGAGGTCGCGTTCATTCCGGCCAGGTTCTTCTTCATGCTGGCTTGCGCCTCGATGATCGCAGTAGTTCCAGTGGCTAAGGCGCCTGCCCGAATGGCCAGCGGGTAGTTTTCAGAAACGAACGCTCCGGAGATCACGAGGCCGCCGCTAGCCGCCTTGAATGCGTCGCCTAGGAGTTTGACGGGTGTGCCTGGGTCCTTCTTTACCCCGTCTGGGCCAACGACATGATGGTACTTGTGGAGTAGCTCTGACATTAGACCAACGCACTTCCATGCCCGCCCAGCTCGATGCTCTGGGTTGGCGATGACACCGAGAATCATTTTGACCAGGAGCGGCTCTCCCTCGGTCGCGTGGTAGAGCGTCTCCGACTCAATCTCTCCGAAATGCTCCACGGACAACTGCTGCCAGAAAGACTGATCCGCCTCCCAACTCGCGAGGTGGCTTCCACACTCGTGGAGCTGCTGCAAAAGGAATGTGTCGTCGCTCAAGTTGAGCTTGTGTGGATTTGAGAGGACGGCCGCGTCGTGCAGGTATGTGGGAACGTTGGGCAAAGTCATGCAGCGAACGCTAGTTGCCTTCGAATCAGAGACTTGGCCCGACGACCTCCAGCCAGCCGGCAGTCGAACACGGTGACCTCGCCGAGTGCGATGAGGAGGGAAGATGTCCAATAGAATCGACGGATCAATCGAGACTCCCGAGGGACACAAGTTGTTGATTCGTCGCCGATTGACCTACTACCACTTGCTCCTCCCTCACAGTCGGGTCCGGTCTGGTGAGTTCCATGAGACTCCTAGGACGCAAGGTAGCCGACGTTTGGAGCTGCCGTTCAGCTTCGTTGTCGCTGCCTGAGGCCCGACTGGAGCTACTACCGTCAATGGGGCCACATAGAGCGATCTCGCGGAAGAACAACTGCGAAGCGTAGAGTATCTGCATGGCGGAAGATGAGGGGGTATTCCAGTTCCAACTTGACTCTGAGGTCTCCGTTTATGACGAAGAGGCGCTACTCGGCTGGATAGTCGAACAGGTGAGCAAGATTCCCACGAAGTACGACTGCGTCAAAGGATGGAGGGACCCTCTTGTAAACGCTGATCGAAAACAGC
>PLSY01000027.1 GCA_003164275.1 Acidimicrobiaceae bacterium
CAGCCTGATCCACAAGTTCAACCAGACCGTCTACGAGCCGTACAGCGAGCGGGACGACATCATCGTCATCTCCGACGAGGCGCACCGAACGCAGTCGGGACGGTTCGCCCGCAACATGCGACTGGCACTGCCCAATGCCTCCTTCATAGGGTTCACCGGCACTCCCCTTTTCAAGCACGACGAGCTGACGAGGCGCATCTTTGGCAACTACGTTTCCCGGTACGACTTCAAACGATCCGAGGAGGACGAGTCGACCGTCAAGCTCGTGTACGAAAACCGAGGCGAGAAGCTCGGGATCGCGCGATTGGATCTCAACGACCGGATCGCCGAGAAGATCGAGGAAGCCGAACTCGACCCCGACCAAACTGCGCTCTTGGAGAAGCTACTTGGCCAAGACTACGAGGTCATCACGGCGGACGATCGCCTAGACAAGCTGGCGGACGATTTCGTCGAGCACTGTTCGACGCGGTGGGAGGCAGGGAAGTCGATGTTCGTCTGCATCGACAAGATCACTTGCGCCCGGATGCTTGAGCGAGTTCAGGCCCGCTGGCAGTTCAAGCTGAGCGAGATCCGATCTTTGATACCAAAGACGGAAGCTGAGATGTCGGCTGCTTCTAGCGAAGATAATCGTGGGCGGCTCGCTGACGCGCTGACGCAGCTCCGCAGCCAGGCGCGGTGGATGGAGACCACCATCATTGAACTCATCATTAGCGAGGCACAGAACGAGGTTCGAGACTTCAAAAAATGGGGCTTTGACATCATTCCCCATCGAGTCGTCATGAAGACTGGGTTTCAAACGCCCGACGGAAAGCGAGTTGGTGTCGAGGACGCGTTCAGAGATCCCAACCACCCCTTCCGTGTCGCGATCGTTTGTGCAATGTGGTTGACAGGATTCGACGTGGAGTGTCTGAGCACGCTGTACATCGACAAGCCTATGAAGGCCCACAACCTGATGCAGGCCATCGCTCGCACGAACCGCGTTTACCCGGGCAAGGACTGCGGCGTGATTGTCGACTACAACGGCATGCTCAAGAGCCTGCGTGAAGCTCTGGCGCAATACGCCATCGGAGATGACGAGAACGGCGATGAGAATGAGGTCGTCGCCCCGCTCGAAGAGCTGATGGGTTCTCTCGTAGATGCAATCGAGACTGCCGAGGGGCACCTGCTCGGTCTTGGCTTCGACGCATCGCAGCTGCGTGGTGCGACGGGCTTCACTCGCATCGGCCTGCTGCGAGATGCTGTGGATGCATTGCTGACGTCGGACGAGGCAAAACGTCGGTTCGAGATCATGGCGCGTCACATATTCGCGCGTTTCAAGACATTGCTGATGGAGCCAAGCGCGTTTGCATACGCAGAGCGCCACGACAACATCGAAGCGATCTACAAGAAGCTCCAGGAGAGGCGAGACACCGCTGATGTCACCAGTCTTCTCAAGGAACTGCACAAGATCGTCAACGAAGCGATCCGAACCCAGGCACCCGGAGAGGATCACGCTGCAGGGTTGACGGTTGATCTGAGTCAAATCGACTTCGAGAAGCTACGCGACGAATTCTCTACCAGATTGAAGCGAAAGCACGTAGCGCTGCAGGACATCCGAGTTGTTGTCGAGGCGAAGTTGGCCCAGATGCTCGCTCGCAACCCTATGCGCATGGACTTCTACAAGAAGTACCAGGACATCATCGCGGACTACAACCGAGAGAAGGACCGGGTGACGGTCGAAGAGACGTTTGCCAAGCTCTTGGAACTTGCGCGCAGTCTTGACATCGAGGAACGACGTGCTGCCGAGGAGGGTCTCACGGACGGCGAGCTGGCGCTGTTCGACCTACTGGGTAGGGAGGACATCAGCAAGGCAGACCGCGAACGCTTGAAGCAGGCAAGTAGGTCGCTGCTCGCATCGCTGCAAGAGCGACTTGCCACGATGCCCGACTGGACGCAGAACACCGCGACGCAAGCCGACGTTCAGATCTTCATCCTCGACACTCTCTGGCAGGCGCTACCGCGGCCACCCTTCACCGACGACGAGGCCGAAGCCGTTGCGAGCCGAGTGTACGAGTACGTCTGGCAGGGGGGAGCGAGTCATGAGTCGCTCGCTGCTTAGTGCACTGCTTGAACGCCGGCGCTGGCGGCGTCATGGCCACTGACTTCGCCACACTTCCCCGCTGGATATCGGCGTCGCTGGAGATCAAAGAGGGCCGGGACCCGCTGGGACTGCAGACAACCACGCAGGACCGCTTGATGCCGCTCCTTCTTCCCGGCGTACTCGAACTGTCACTTCGTGCACGGTATCTGTCGTTTCACGCGTTTCTCCTGGATGAGTACCGGAGAAGGCGGCTGGCTGCAGACAGCACATCGCTGTCCACCTTCATCACGCGGCGGGAGTGGGAGTTTGGCCTCGCTGTCCTCGCTTGCCCGCACGAATGCGGCTCCGTCCCTGTAGGAGCGGACCGACTGCGACCGCTAATGCGCCACTCGCCACCGCCCTACGATCGAGGTGAGTCAGTCAAGAGTGCGTTCGGTGGCTACGGGCTCTACTACCGCAGCCCCCTTGCGGACATCGGCATCGTTGCTCGGGCAGGCACTCTGCTCGGCGACCGACCGATCCCTGTCGACGTCCTTACAGAGAGCGAACGGGCGACGCGGGTCGCCTCAACTTTCCGATCGGCGATTGAGACGACGCAATACTTCGCACGTTGGATGTTGACGAACGACCCGCTACCACTTGACGTGCTGCGTGACTACGCGGAAGTGGCATGTCTCTGCCAACTCCCACATCTGCCGGACGAACGCGCGGCGGTGCACGATGCGTTGTTCGGGAGCGATCTGGCCGTTCCCGATACGACGCCGACCTATCCCTTGGCAGTTGCAGAGCCCGCCGCGGACGGAAACGACGCAGACGCCGATGCCGAACTCCTGTTGGAAGCGTACGGTGGTGCGATACGTCAGCGGCGGCGAAGTTTCGCGCACTACTTGTCACTGATTGATGCCGAGCCTGCGGTGGTCGATAACGAGTCCGCGTACCGAGAAACGTTGTGGTCGCCGCCAACCATCCGCGATGAAGGACAGGGCCTTGTGGCCGGCCAGTGGTCAGCACTCATCGCCAAAGATGTGTGGCAGGACGCGCTCTGCAGTGTGTGGTCGAACTTCTGTCGCGCTGGTCTCGCACGTACACGAGACCTCAGCCGCGGCCTCACGTGGGCTGAGACAGAGGAAGTGGCGCGACGCCTGGTTACGGGTTCTCCCGCGTTAGATCCGGACGGTTCGACGGCGGATCTGGCCAGGGACCTCGCAGAGAATCGCTTAGGCCTCGACGGAGACGTTCGGCCAGCGTCCATGACACTCGAAGCCCTTCGACGCTGGACAGTGTCGACGGACACAGCTAGCTCAGGGCTCATTGTGCTCCTTGAGCTTGATCGCCGAGCAGCCGCTCACGAAGGTCATGGATGGAAACTTGGAACGAGCGTCCGTTCTGCCTGGCAACCATCCGTGGCGTCGGTTCGCGAGGCACTGCAGGCGCACCTCACTTCCAGTGCCACGAACACCGACACGATGTGGTGGCTTGTCGAACGCTTTGTTCTGCAGGTGCACGAGCGCATCGCGTACTCGAAGCTGCCCGAGTTCACGTTCCGCTTTCGTTGGGAAGAGGGTTTGCTGCGCTTCTTTGATCACGGGATTGGTCGGTTCCCTCTCGCGTCGATCCGGATGCGAGCCTTTGCGTCACTCAGCAACGACCTTGGACTGTGGGACCACGACAGTGAGGGAACCGCAGCGCTCTCCCCTCTCGGTCGAGAGTTTGTCGCCGAGGTCTTTGGATGACCGACGCCGAGTCCACGGTCCCCTCGATCAGGCCGGCGCTGGAGCTGTTCCGATCAAATGTCGTTGCGCTCTGGTCCACCACCTACAACATCGACTTATCGCTTTTCAACGAATTCCTGCTGGGACGTCTGGGCAATCCACCGCTCAACGTGGCAATTCTCGCCGACGCCGAGCGGATCGCCACGACCCTTGAGCGCATACCGGCCGAGAAGGTCGATCAAGTCGCCGCCGTCAACTGCCGCTGGCTGCTGCGCGAGGCCCGGATCGGCGGCGGGCGCTTTCATCCCAAGTCCTACTTGGCGGTGACACCAACGACAGCAACACTTCTTGTCGGTTCTGGGAACCTTTCGACGTCCGGACTCGATGAGGGTCGAGAAGTCTTCACGGAGTTCGTCAGCGGAACGCCAGTCGGCGATGCGGCGATTGACACTTGGTTCTCATGGATGCGACGCCTCGTGGAGCTCATCGACGACACGCGCCTCGCGGAGCGGTTCGCTGACCTGGAAGCCAAGCTGCCCGTCACTGCCGGTCCGAGATTCGCGGGCGACCGGTCGTTGCTGCACAACCTTGACGTGCCTCTGCTTGAGCAACTCGTGGACGTCATCGTCAGAAACGATGCTGTCCCGGTTGACGAGCTGTGGGTGACTGCCCCGTTCTTCGACAAGGATGCGCTCGCACTCCAGGGCTTGATGACACGCCTGAGTCCAAACAGCATATCGCTGTTCACAACAAGCACGACCAGCGTTGATGGATCTCAGTTAGCCCATGCTCTCGAAGCCAGTGGTGCCAACGTGAACCTCTTCGGCTACGAGCCCGACGAATTCACCCATGCCAAGCTGATCGGCCTGATCTCCGGCTCGCAAGGCTGGATGTTCTCTGGATCTGCAAACGTGAGCCGAGCTGCGCTGACGATGGCCGCATCCGCCGGCAATGTCGAATTGTCGGTCTTGACACCGGCGTCTCCAGAGGAAGTCCGAGCGCTGTTCATGCCACCGGACACGACAGCCACGTCGCTATCTGTCGCCGATCTCGCGAGCCTGTCGTATTCCAGCGACGCCGATACGACCACGCTTCCCGTCCGTCTGCAGCACGCGACAGCACTCGCGAACGGCTTCGTCGAAGTGCGATGCACTCCGGATCTGCAACCTGGTTGGCAGCTTGATGATCTCCAACAGTGCAGTGCGCTGGTCATCGAGGGCACAAGGACTCTGACGGCTGCCCCGATACAGGGGCGACTCGTCCGGATCGTCGACAGCAGTGGCACGGTGCTTTCGAACCGGGCCGTTGTGGACGATCCCGGTGGACTGGACGCGGCGCTGCACGTCCACTCACACTCAACGGCCGACCACCCACCAGAGCTTCTCCCTGGGGACTTGGACGGCCCGCTCGGGAAAGCCCTTCTTTGGGTGCATCAGAACTTCGTCATGGATGTGACCGAAGCCGTGCCTGCTGGAGCCGGCACCGGAGGCGTCGGATCCGGGGAGGAAGACGCCACCTCCGATGATGACCTTTGGGAGCGGCTTGAGCGAGAGAAGCTGGGTCGGGATCCGCGAATCAACACATACCGTCGGATCCTCGGGCGGCCGGCGGGACTCGGCGCGAGCGAACTGATCCTGGAACTGCTGGAGGCCATGCGCGATCGCGTTCCACCAGCCGATCGGACAGGCACGACGAGCCAGCCGACATCCATCCTTGGAGTGCTTCGCAAGGACGCTGAGGAGGAGGAGGATGGCGAAACGCCACGGAAGCTGTGGAAGACCGAGACTCGAGTCAGAGTTCGGGCCCGCAACGTTCTGCGTCGCTGGGCGGCGGCGCAAACTGATCCTCGCCTCGTCTGGATCGACCATCTTGCGCCTGCCGGCAACTTTTCAATGATCGCCACGATGTTCGCCGAACTGTGGCTCGTGATAGGTGATGATCCAGCACGGTGCGAACTGAAAGCTGATGACCTCGACGACTTGTGGTTCGACTGGATGCGCCCGTTCGTCGGTTCTGGCCGTGGAGATGGATGGCTGGATCAGGTGGACCTGGAAGACTCTGCGGTGAGAGGCCGTATTCCATACGAGTTGCCGGAGACGGTTTCGGCGTTGTGTTGGCTAGCACTTCGGCAGAAGGGTCGCGACGTGACAATCGCTTGGCAGCCGGTGCTCAGTGCAGCACTTGGTCACCGACTCCTCGAACCAAGCGACGAGACCGCTCGCTTTGTCAGTGCGGTGACTCATTCTTCAACGACATGCAGCGAAGTGGAAGAAGAACTTCTGCGTTGCATCGAGTTCATTGACGATGACCTCTGGTGTGAACGGACGTGCGACGAGCTTGGTCTTGATGGGCTACAGCTGCAGGCCGTGTCTGGAGGTCAAGACGTGTCCGTGCGCCTCATCGTGAAGGGACCAGTCAATCCGCTCCAAGACTCGCGCATCCCTCAACTCATCGTGACGGCCAGGCGTTACCGGCGCTGTGACGGAGTCGCGGTGTCGTCTGACGACGCCGGATGGCGTCTGGCAATCAACACGGGTGCCTCGATTGCGTACCGCCCGGATGAAGTGAGTTCGATGGTGGAATCCGACGAGCTAACAGCCGGCGTCATCGAGCGCATGGCATCGACCGGTGGGATCCTTGCGGATCTGTTCGTTCGTGACGAGGTCGCGTAAGTAGCCCCGGGAGTCGCAGCTCCCGGGGCTACCCTGCACTACGCCGCTGCTCCGGCGTCTCGCTTTTGCGACAGAGCCTTGAAGGTGTCGGCCACGACCTCCACCGTCCGAAGCTTGGAGCCGTCGGCGGCCTCCCAGGTGCGACTCTGCCGTCGACCCTCGATGTAGGCGAGGCGCCCCTTGGCCATGTTCTTCCTGGCGAAGTCGGCCATCTACTGCTCTCGGCACCACCGCTCGGGTTCCATGCCGCTCACCATTCCCGGCTCGGAGCAGGTACAACCCTCGGTTCGACCGGCGGCTCAACACCGAGAGCGGCGAGGATTGCGAGCTGTGATTCGTCCAGCGACCCACCGGCTGAAGCGGCACGTCGTCGTCGGTAGGCGATCTGGCGGCAGGCGTTACAGCAGAAGCGGTTCGTTACGCGAGACGCCTTCAATGGGCCATTGCAGATTTCGCATCGGGTCCCAAGAACTCCCTGTTCAGCAGGCATACGCCCCCCCTTCTTCGTTTTTGGATTCCAAAAGGTCCGTTGCTATATAAAACTTGACGCCGGGCTGGTCAGATGAGATGCGCCCAGCCCATCGCGACCCCCACCCCCGGTCCCAGTCAACCGAAAACGACCTCCGATCGGCGAGTCACCATCTAGATCGATCCTCTCGCCGGCGATCGCCCGCCTCGCACCACGCGCCAGAGAGGGATGCAACAACCGACGACTACATCGATGGTGGGTGCCGGCAAGGGCCGGGTTCTCGTGGGCGGTGACGCCCAGCCCCAGCCATCGACGAATCACGGCGTACCTCCTTCGGCCAGGCTGGCAGCGATCTGGTGTTGGCATGCGATTGATCCAAACGATCCGATGCTCGGTGGTGGGTGGCCACAGGCCGGACAACTGGTATCGGAGGTTCGTGGGTCCTTCCCAGGAAGCGGAACTTCCGGAACCTTCGGAACGTCCCTGGCAGGAATGGTTGTTACCGGTTCCACTTCCGTCTCCGGTTCCGGAACCGCATCCCAAGGTTCCGGAACCGCATCCACAACAGGAACCTCAACCACGCCGGCTGACCTGGCAGGTTCCGGAGGTTCCGGATTAGGGGCTACAGACGGGAGGTATCGGCAGAATGCGTCCCAGAGATCCACCCGGCGGTAGCCCTGGAGCGACGTCCCATCCACCTTGACCTTCACCGATCGGACCTCGTACTGGCGCAGCCGCCGTGCCAAGCCGCGGGGGTCGAGTGGCTTCCCTCGGAGGTCGCCCCACGGTGACTCCTCGATGCTGTTCAACTTGCCGAGGATCACCTCGGTCGAGAGTGTCTCGGTATCAACGAAGATCGACCGGAGGTCACCGAGCAACTTGACGCCGAGGCTCGCCTCTCGGCTTTCGCCGACCTTCACCAGTTCCCGGCATGCCACCCGCGCCGTCTCGGGCCAATGGCCGCCAGCAGCGTCGGCGACTGCTAGGAGCGGCTCCCAGACATCCGCCGGACGATCGGTTACTCCGGCGGGCATGTCAGGCCATGCATCTGCCACCTGTTGAGCCACCCTGCCGGACCACTCGACCAGCCGGTCCCGCAGTTCGGTACCTGCCTCAAGGTGCAGGCGTCGGCGAAAGGGCTCGACCATTTCAGTTGGCAACCGCTTCCTCATCCGGATGATGACCGATCGGCTCATCAGCGTGTCGGGGAGGTCACCGAGGCCTGCCATGGCCACGGCCGCGAACACAGGAAACTCGTGGACGTCGTGTGCAGGACCCACGCACCGAGGGATCGTCGCTCCCCGGCGGTGGCCGGCGTTGAGCATGGCCCGGAGGTCCTCTGCCGGGTCGTCCTTCCCGTTTCTACCGAAGATGGCATCAACCTCATCGAACAACAGCGTGCGTTGGCCCTTGGCCAGACTTCTGAACGTGGCCGGCGTCGACGCCGATAGCGCGAACATTGGGCTGGGCGTGAGCAACTCCAGGACTTCCATGGTCCGTGTCTTGCCGCTCCCTGGCTCGGGCGACAGCAGAGCGAGCCTGGGTGTGTTCTCGCCGACGGAAACCAGGTGCGAATGCGCTGCCCAGAGCGTCACCGCATCCAGGGCCGCCTGTGTAGGGAATGCAACGAACTGGGCCACGAACTCACGCACATCATCAAGCAGCCAGGCTCCATCTCGCCGGCGCCCGTCTTCACGCTCAGCGAGGATCTCGGCTGTACGGAGCCTCACGGCAGGGGCTTCATCGGTCACCGGTGTCTCCTTCTCGGGATGCCGTGCCATCAGCGAGGCCCGCGGACACGGCCTCGACGGTGACGGAGCGATCCCCGATGACCTCGATGGCCACTTTGGTTAGGGCCGGCATGATCTGCTCCGGATGCCATCGCCGGATGACCAGGCCACGAGCGGCACTCCGAACTCGGCCCACCTCCGGGAATCGGGTCGACGGCCGATCCCAGTCCGGAGCCTCGCCGATCGCCTGCAGCGCCTCGGCCTCGGTCAACAGCACCCGCCGCTCCACCGCCCGGGTGTGGAGAGCGGAGGCGAGCTGGTCCAGCTCCTCGGCGCTGCGATGGTCCAGCTCTGTGGCCAGCTCGGCCACACTCATATGCTCCATAGAGGTAGCTAGTCCGATAGATCGGCCGGTTTCCCCTTCACTCAAAGTCGTCGTAATAGAAGAGCTCGTAGCCGCGGCCGTCTTCCGTGCGCTCCACCCAGAAGTCCCTTTCCATCGGCGGCTCGGGGTACGCGCGAGCATCGGCGACGGCGCTCTTGACATGATCAATGACCCTGACGCCTTCGGCGTAGGTCAGTTCTTCTAAGGCGTGGCCGGGCCGACCGGCGGCTTGGGTAGCTACTACGGCGATGTCTTCGGGGTCAACTATGTTCAACTTCCCAAGCAGTTTGTGGATCTCTCGCATCTGCTGAGGAGCTATGGGCTGCGGCGCCAGCAGCGCCTTCTGCTTGTTGACCTTCCCGCCGTAGGTGTACCTCCTCGGACGCGGGTGCCGATAGCTCATGACGCCTCGCCGTGCAGGTAGCGATCCAAGCGAGGGACCGAGACCATCCACCGAGACCCGATCTGGATGGCCGGTGGGAAGTGGCCGGTCCGGGCGAGCCGGTAGAGAGTGTCTGGATGTAGGCCAACCCGGCCCGCCGCCTTCGGGATCGAGATCAGGTCGGCGGTGACCATGCGCTCGTGGTCGTTGCGAGCGGTCGAGGTCATGATGCCCGCTCCTCGACGCCACCTATGAACTTCCGTGCCCTCATGATTCCTCCCATCCCAACGAGCACCAGAGCGGCACCCACTAGGACCATGAAAGGCACAACCGACGAGCGAATGTGGGAGGCCGGCCGGCTCGGTCAAGTGCTGTTCTTGCACCGAGTGCGCATGGATGGTGCTGAGTGCGTACAGTGACGTTTCTGACCTGGGTCTTTAGAAATCCGGCCGCACACTCCCTGGTCAGGAGCTTTTTTAGCGGTACTGGAGAACTCCCTGGTCAGAGGGCTGGCACCCGAAGGGCACCGACCGCTGGTGCCGCCGAAATGGCTCGGGTTGAGCCGGGTGGGCGCGCTACTGCCGAGGCGTTCAGTGCGGCGCTAGGGAACTCGCCGCCAGTCGGCGCAGGGCGGCGAGGCCGATCACCCGTTGCCCACGTCCGTTCGCTGCCCTCGCCGCCTGCCACGCTGGTGCGGCAGGGCCGTCATAGACCCACTCAGGGTCGCCGTCGTCGAGCAGTCGGACGACCACGAGCCGGTGTGGCATCGGTCCGCTCGCCGACAGGGATACCGAGGACCGGCGCGTGGCCTTGATCTCGACGGTCCGTCCGTCAGCGTCGAGGGCGTCGTAGCCGTGCGTCGACGGCGGCATGAGGGTCAGCCCGTAGCGCCTCGCCGCCAGCACCGCGCCCATGCTCCCGACCATATGACCATCGGGAGGAAATGGCTGGCCCGTGATCTCCTCGAGTGCCGCGAGGTCGTGCAGGACAGAGCGCCAGAGCGCGTCGGTCCTCGCCTCTCCACCCGCTCTGCTCATCGGGTCACCTCCCGAGGCGTCAGTGCGGCGCCGAGCACGCCGGCAGCTTCCCGATCCCGTTCGGGCAGGGCATGGGCATATCGGTCAAGGGTCATAGTCGCCCGGGCGTGCCCGTGGCGGGTGGCAACGGTTCTCACGTCGACGCCGGCAGCGATCTGGATAGTCACCGAAAAGTGCCGGAGATCATGGAATCGGAACGGCCACCGCTCCCCCGGAGCCAGGTCGGTCGGCTTGGCCTTCGGGTTCGACTTCTGCAGCTCGGCCAGGGCCGGCTTCTCCATGGCCCGACAGAGCTTCCCGAACCGGTGGGTCAGGGTGTCCGGGCTGGCCGGGCTCGCTCCGTTGGCGTTGTAGCTGAGGACGTAGGGATCGGGCACTAGCGGCGACTCTGCCCGGGCCGAGAGGTCGACCATGTAGGCCCACCGGCGCTTCAGCACCTCCACGCAGAGCGGGTCGAGAGCGATGTCCCTGGAGGCGTGGGTCTTGGTCGGGCCGGTGTGCTGCTGGCCGCCGGCAACAGTGAGTGAGCGGGAGATCAGCAGCCGGCCCTTCACGAGGTCGATGTCCGACCACCGGAGCGCTACCAGCTCGCCTCGGCGTGCCCCGGTGAGCGCGGCCAGAGCCACAGCGGTGGCCGTCACCGGGTCCTCGTCCTCGGCCGCCGAGATCAGCGACCTGAGCTGTTCGGACGTCGGGACCTTCATCTCGTGACGCTCGGCCTGCGGCGGCGTGGCCCGGGCGGTTGGTGCCTTGTCGAGACCCCAGTCCCCACCCCACTTGACCGCCTGGTTGAGCGCCGCAGACAGGATGCAGTGGTACTTGTGGACCGTNNAGCACCTCACCGAGCAGCGGCCGGATGCGGGCGTCGATCTTGCGCCGGTTCTCGTAGAGAGTCCGAGGTCGCTGGGTGCGCTCTGCCAGCTCCAGCCACTTGTCCAGGAGCTGGCCCACGGTGGCCTTCGACCGGTTGAACTTGCCCGCATCGACCTCGGCCACGAGAGCACCGAGCGCCTTGGCGGCGGCACGCTCGCCGCCCCTGAAGGACCGGGTGACCTGGTTTGGCTTGGAGGTCAGAGGATCAGTGCCGGCGAAGGCACGAAGCTCCCAGTGTCCCGGAGATCGCTCGCGCATGCTCCCCGGTCGGTTCTTCGCCGCTGAGCTGGCCATGCCCGAACGTACCTCCGTTTCGGAGGGCGTTGTAGGGCATCCGTAGGGCAAACTGTCGAGGGCTTCCGTGTCCGGGCCGCTTTATGGCCTCTGAACTGGACTTTCGAGTGGGCGCTAGAGGACTC
>PLSY01000074.1 GCA_003164275.1 Acidimicrobiaceae bacterium
GGTCGTCTTGGATGTCCTGGGGAGCGATGTAGCGCACACTGCGGGTGCCGAGGCTGAGCGTCGTGTGCTCTTGGAACGAGTGGCCGATGGCCTTGCCGTCGAGGATGCTCCACTCCGCAGCCAGGGTGGAGAGAATCTCTGCCAGGTCGGCGTCGGTGGCCATGGCCTTGACCTGCACCACGAGTGCGGGCGAGACGTGGGGCTCCTTCTGCGCGGCGGAGTAGGCCGCCCACGACTCGTCGTAGGTCTTCAAGTCCTTCACGGCCAAGCTCAGCAGTGTGGAGTCTCCGGGCTGTGTCTCCCGGGGGTGGCGGATGCGGATTTTGTCCTTGATGAGCCCCGACTCTTGGACTGCTTCTCTGTCCACATCGACCGGCGAGAGGTTGCGCTTGCCGGCTTTGGTGATGGCGGCCACGAACCGGGCGGGCGTCGCCGAGATGCCGAGAACCACCGGGGTCGGCGGAAGTGTGCCTCCTGCGCCATCGATGAGTTGGGCAGTGATGGTCTTGTTGCCGGACTTGGAACCCGTGCCCTTGTGCGCCTCATCGACGATGAGGACGAAGTCGCCGCCGCGCTCATCGATGGTGGTGCCAATGGTGTCCCACAATGAGAACGTCCGACCGTCACCGGTCTTGATGTAGTTGGTCGAGCCCTTGCCGAGTTGCTGGATGTGGACGAAGTAGACCCGGCCCCGGTCGAGCGTCCGCTGGTCGAGGCTCGGGTCCACGGTCACCAGGTGGAGTGGCTGGATGAGCGACGACGCTTGCAGCATCTTCTTGCGGGTCTGCTGGTTGAGGCTGGGGTCATCAGTCACCCACAGCACGGTGAGTTCCGGCTGGGGTTCGGTGCCTTCGGTGCCAAAGAGGAGCTGCTCGATGACGGCGGTGGCGATGACAGTCTTGCCGGCACCCGTGGGTGCGGCCAGGGACACCGCACTCAGCTTCTGGTGATTGGCGAAGCGGGCCCAGCCCTCTTGCAGGCTCGTCACCACATCGGAGACGGCCTCTTCTTGGTAGGTGGTCAGCTCGAACTTCACGCCGTAGCTCCCGTGTTGATCTCGAAGTTGCGGAGGTAGTCCTCGTAGAGCATCGTCGCCCCAACACCCTCGGGCAGCTCGGCTACGACTTGTTGGAACTGGGCGATGGAGTCAGTGACGATGCACACGTTGAGCAAGTCGTCTCGGTCACGGATGGCATCGACGAACGATTGCCACTGGTTCACGTCGAACAGCACTGCGTAGCGGGCATCGGCTGGTGCGGCGTAGGTCTTGGTCTGCTTCGCAATCACGGCACCACCGGCGCCGAAGCGCATCCAGAGCACCGGGGCGATGGCCTCGAACGCCTTGCCCCGAGCGACGGTGTCTTTGTCCATGTAGGTGAGCTCGAAGAACTCCACGTTCTCTGCGAAGCCTTCGGCCATCGGGAAGACGTCGGTGAACTTGTAGTCCCCGGCGACGGCCTTGCCTTCGGGCGTCTTACCGGTGATGGCTGCCGTGACTCGTGGCTTGGTGATGTGCTCGAAGATGCCCAGCGCTTCCCACTCAGGCTGCCCGGGGTAGTGACCAGCCTTGCGCAGTGCCTTCGCCTCATCTTCGGAGACTTCGTTGTTCGTGACGACGATTGACCGGCGCTCCCCATCGTCTTGTCGGTTGAGACGTGCCACGGCATGGGTCGTCGTTCCAGAGCCCCCAAAGAAGTCGACGATGAGCGCGTGCGGCTTGTCCTTGACGACGAACCGCAAGCAGTCCTCCACCGCATAGACTCTCTTCGGATACGGGAACTTCCGACCCGGGATGAAGGCTTTCAGAATCGCTGACCCATGCTCCGCAGCCGAGTGCGAGACCCGATTCCACAAGGTGAGTGGGCTGTATGTCTTGGTGCCGGACTTGTAGCGAAGGTCGAGTGCACCCTCGCTGTCCTTTCCGAGGACCTCGATGTCGCCCGCTTTGAGCTTGGCGACGGTGCCACGTTGGAGATACTGAGGGCTGCGCATCCCAGTGGCATCGTCACGCCTACCGAGCTTGGCGTAGCCCTTCTCCAAGTAGTCCCTCAGCGTTGGCGGGTGCAGCCGCCACATGAGCTCTTGCCCACTGCCATCGATAGGCAAGATGGCGAGGGTGCCAGCCGGACACACCACTGAGCTCGCCGCAGCATCAGGCGCCAGCGGCTCCCCAACTGAGTGGAGCTTGCCCGTCTTCTTGTTGATGAAGATGGGGTAGAAGAGGCTCGGAATCCTTGACCGCCTGCTGCCCTCTCCATTCCGGATGAGTCCGTTCCACCGAACCTTCTGGCTGTCGGCGGCCGAGACGTCACGCAGCATGTCCGTGCTCCATGGCGTGATGGTCGACTCGCCGATGAACACGAAGAAGACGTATTCGTCGGACCGCCCGAACCGGCCCGAGCGGGAGGAGCCACTGGGGTTGATGACGCTCGAGATCATCTGGATGTCGCAGTCCGAGAAGACTTGTTCGAGAAGCAGCCCGAGTCGTAGGTATTCCTTCTCGTCGATGGTGACGATGAGCACCGAGTTCTCGGGGTTGAGCAGGCGCTTGGCCAACAGCAGCCGCTTCTCCATGAACGAGAGCCACTTCGAGTGTCGGTATGCGTCTTCACCGTCCACGAAGTCGTTGTTGTACTTCCAGTCACGGGCCCCCGAGTTGTAGGGCGGGTCGATGTAAATGGCGTCGACCTGCCCCTCGTGGGCATACAGCAGCGTTTCGAGGACGTAGAAGTTCTCGCCCTTGATGACGGCATGGAACGGCTTGTCGCCGCCCTGCTCAACCTTGCCGACGCTGGTGAGCCCGGGGTAGATGGGGTCACCGAAGCCACGGATGACGACCAGCTCATCGACTGGACGCTCGCTGGATTCGCCATCACTGTCGATGAGTGTTGCCACTCCACTCTTGACCGACGCCACGACCCAGGTCTCTTCGGACTCGGTCAGCCGGTCTTGGACCTGAACGCCGCGCCGGATGGGATAGGACAGGAGACGCACTTGCTCAGGCAGGTGCCGCTCGAACACCAGGCCGAAGTCCTTGGTGCTCCGCAGCTGCTCGACCTCTCGCTCGATGGACAACCTGAGTGCGGCGTCGTCGATGCGACCCAGCAGGCTGTCGAGTGCGTTGGTCGTCACTTTGTGCCTCCTGGGCGGGGGGTTCCCCGGGTCAAATGTGGACAGAGCATGGTGGCAGTGTCGGCCCTTGCCTGAGAGACGACACGATAGGCCGCCATCGTGGCGCGCCGGTGGGTATGCCGCCCGCTGGACACGCCGGAGGGGTCCTGATGTGACTCACTGGTCACTCAGGATGAACCTGGCTGGCCTGGTCCGTCGGGGCGTGGTTGCCAAGTGGTTCCGATAGGGGATGACGTTGCCCTGGGCGTCCACTTTCTTCGACAAGCGCACGTTGAGGCGCTCTTGCCTGGCTTCGAGCTGGGCGATGCGGCCGCGCAGCTTGCTCCACCCGTCCATGGTGTTGCCGTTGGCCGTGCGCAGCGCTGCGTTGGCAGCGGCGAGAGCGGCTTTGAGGTCACGACGACGGCCCGGCGCGGCCAGCTGGCCGGCATAGGCCTCGACGATGTCGGGTTGGCGACATCCTGCCCGCCAGGCGATGTCCACCAACTGGTCGGCCCGGTTGGGGTGACCCGCACTACGCCAGTAGATGGCACAGTTCCACAACGCAGCGTCAGCGACAGCGCCCAGCCCCTTGGCACACCACGTGACGTAGCTCCCGGTGCCAGCGTCTTTGCCTGTGGTCAGGAGGAACCCCTGGGCTGACGTGGCGGGATCGCCCAGAGCGTGGAGTGCAATCGTGGCAACCCAGCTGTCGAGCGGGCACGGCTCCCCGTTGCGACAATCTGGACACAGGTCGGGAGCCTCGCAGCGACCGAGCGCATCGAGGGCCACCACCCGTGCTTTGGCCCAAGCAAGCTGGCTCCGACGCTGACCGCCACGACCAGGTAGAGGCTGGCGCTCGCCCAGGACCGGCTGCATGGCTCCAAGCACCGTGGCCGCACCAGCAGTGTCACCCGAGTTGCACAAGTCGTCGAGCACGGAGTCGAGATAGGGCAGCAACTTGGCTGCATCGGGGCCGGCCATGGCTACCCGGTCGGCCAGATGCCGACAGCGCAGCTTGGCGCAGTCGGCCACCTCACCAGCCCACGCTTCGAGCATCCGCTTGCCGGCACGGGGGCCGANNGCTGGGACGTGAGCGCAGCGCCTTCGCACTGACTGACTTGACGGTGTGGGTGGTCGCACCTTCGGACACACTGGCCAACAGGTCGTCGATGCTCCGCACACCGACATTGGCGGTCAGCTGCATGAGCCCCACGGCAGCCTCGGCGCAGACCGTCGCATCAGCCATGGCGTCGTGGGGCCGGTCGTGGACGATGCCGAGAGCACCACAGAGGTCGAGCAAGCTGTTGCCGTCGATGCCCAGCCTGACGAGGCGGGGCCACTTGCCCATGGTGTCGAGCACGGGCAGTT
>PLSY01000110.1:0-14854 GCA_003164275.1 Acidimicrobiaceae bacterium
GCGAGACGGTGCCGCGCTGTTGGTGGAGGTGCTGTTGGACGGCTATCCCCTGGCAGCTAGGAGCGTCGGACACACAGGGGTCGTCTCCGAGTCCCTAGAGTTCTCCATTTCGCCCCAACTGGAGGCGGTTTCGTTGAGTGCAGGCGTCCAGGTCCGGATCACCAGCCGTGATCAAGTATCGGGTTCGATCGTGGGTGTGTTGGTTGAAAAGCTAGGGAGCCCGCTCCGCGAACCTGAGCCCTTGGACGAGAATTGGGGTGCCGCGATGTCGGTCGGGAACGTTGGAACCCGCACCCCCCCAAGACGTGCCATCCAGGGCTCAGATCGGATGGGCATCGTGGCTGATGGACCACACTGGAGGCTTGACGGAGGGACCTACCACGTCACCATTGAGCTCGATGGTGGGGACGGGTCACCGGATGCAACTGATGCTGTTGTTGGTCTTGCCGAGGCCATCATCCACGGGTACGTCATATCGTTTGTCCCGATTACTCGGCATTCCGTAGCCACTGGCGTGGTCCATTTTGCCTTCGTCGTGGACGGTAGGTGGCTCAAGGACCGTTTCACACGTGTCGAGATCAAAGTGAGACAGCAACGAGGGGTGGCCCTCAGGACTGAGCGAGTGATCGTCCAACGGGACGCCGACGTGACTGAGCATTCGGATCCTGCCGGCGGGGAGTGGCTGGATGCTCTGTGGGTCGGAGACGCAGCCGTCCGTTCTGGGTCGGAGATCCATTCCCTGGAGGGTCACTGTGGGCTTCTCGCATCTGGGCCGGGATGGCGCCTTTCAGCCGGCTCCTATCGGGTTGTGGTCGAAGCGCTCTCACCTCGGCAGGAGATGATGGAGACCGAACTGCAACCAGTCGCCTCGATCGAGATTCTCTTGAATGGCATGGTGTCCAAAAGGCTCATGTTGTCATCGTCTGACCTGGACGAGAGCGGTCCGAAGCTCGGCATGCATGCCATCGATTTCACTGTCGTGGCCACGAAAGTGCCGGCGCCCCTGTTCGAGCTGACTCCATTGACGGAGATCAGAATACTCAGTTCAACAGTCATGAGGATGCGAGTGTGCTCGGTGCAGGTGTCGAAGCTCTGATGACTGCCGTTTCTGTTGTTGCCGGGGCGGACCTTGCCTTTGCCCGCGTCCTAAGCCGCTCTTACTCTGATCATCATCCCGGCGAGATGCTGAGCGTTCTTGTGGTCGATGATCCGATGGACGGCCGCATTCCTGCGGCAGAGCCGTTCCGGCGGCTGATGCCTCGTGACGTTGGGATTGAGCCCGGCGAGCTACACCGGTTGGCCCTTATTCTGGGCAGGCAACTCCCAACCGCGCTGAGACCCCGGGCCGCCAAGTGTTTGCTGGATTATGGAGGACAAGCGGTCACCATTCTCGACAGCCGTGTGAAGATCTTTGGCGAAGTCCGCCCGATGATGGAAGATGGACGAGCTGATGAGGTNNATCTCAGGCAACCCGACGAGACCACCATTTTGGGAATGGGCGTGTTCAGCGGGGCAATCTACGCCATTGGCCAGGAGGCACGTTCTTTCACTGAGTTCCTCCAACAGCGACTGAGCCGTGAGTGCAGAAACGATGTGAGACACATGCGCATGGGGGATCAGCGGTGGCTCGATTTGGTGCCATCACTCTTTCCCTACCGCGTCGAGCGCTACCCAGGACTCGATGCCGGATGGTGGAACCTTCACGAACGTCCCCTCACGTCGTCGCACGGGGGCGTTTTGGCAGGGGGGGTGCCGCTCGTCAGTTTCAACTTCAGTGGCTACGAGCCTCGTATCTCGGACATCATCGGTCGGGGGAGCCTGACCGGCACGCCTGGTCTGAGTGCGTTAGAGGATCCCCTGCTCCGGGAACTGTGTCGGGAGTACAGCGAAGAGCTCGTGGGCTACGGGTTCACCGACCAGGCCGATGAACTGTCCCAGTACGAGATGTTGCCGGGGGGTAGGCCTATTTATGCGGGACTCCGCGGACTCTATTCGAATGCATGGACAACGGCCGAAGCCGCTGATTCAAAGCTTCCGCCCGATCCTTACGATCCAGCTGCAGCCTCGGAGATGCTGGCCTGGGCAAGGGATGCCTATGACAAAGAGGGGTGGACCGTGCCGAGGCACTATCGGGAGGAAGCCCGTTCGGCCGTGCCGGTCGGGACCATGAAAATGCTGCGGGAGCGATTGAGCGGTCTTGTGACGCGTCTGAGGCCAGCATCCGTGCCCGCCGCCCCCAGCACTGATTGGTCCGACACTCTCCAAGCCGGACCAGCGGCTCACAAGATGGGTCGTTCGTTCTTCCTGGATCAAGGTGATGGCGGGGTGGCGATCACGGGACCCCTGGGCACGCTGTCCGCCGGGCTCTACGGACTGTCAGTCGAGACAGTGCCAAGCGACCGGCCGTTGGGGGTCTCAGAGCACGACCAAGCGCTTGTGGTTGAGGTCACGACCGACGGGTTGATCTTGGGGGCTCGCAGCGTCAGCTTCGGGGAATTCGAGTCCCGTATCATCGATCTGGACTTCGCTGTACCTCTGGAATTGTCGTCTGAGTCGCTCCGCCACGGAGCGAGTGTGACGATGCGCTCTCGTGGTCGTGTTGCAGGCGAAATCAATGCGGTCCTCTTGCGGAAGGCCGGTCTCGGGGAATCAAGTGGGGTCCTGAGCACGGAGTGGCTAGCGGCAATGGATGTTGGCCAAGTGGGCGTGCGAGCGGGCATCGAGGTCAACAATGCCCCGCACGACGTCGGACTGCTGGTCAGCGGACCGCACTGGCGCCTACCTCCTGGGATCTACGAGATCGCACTCCGGTTCCGACTTAATGGCGACGACGAGAACGCCACGAGTGGGCTCCCCGACGACGAGCCGACGTTCGGCATCCAGGTCACCCAGTCGAAGGAAGTGCTGTGTCACTTCGATGTCACGATGAAATCCGTGAGAGCAGGGGATCCGGTGACATCCCAACTCCAGGTGGGTACCGTCGGCGACATTGACATCAGGATCTTCGTCCTTCGGGAGGTGAGAGCGGCGGTTGCTTCCGTCCAGATCGCACAGACGTCGGGCCCTGACTGAAAAAGGTGGCGGATTCGGTCTGCGACGATTGTCGGGACCGCGGAGCTGGTCTTTCATCCGTAGGCATTCTTCGACGACGAATGGATGCCACGATCACTGACAGGATGAGCACTACGGCTCCTAGGGCTGCGGCTAGCAACCCGAGATCTTCGTGAGGTGGCAGGTAGGCAAATCGGACCGTGAATGTCCCTGCCGGCAGATGGACCTCCTGGAACAAGCCATCCGGACTCCGGACGTCGGTCTTGACGGCGAGGGAATGACCGTCGAAGGATGCCGTCCATCCCTTCATCATCTGAACATTCCTGACCAGCGTTGAGGCGTGGGGACAGGTCACAGTGGTCTGGTCAGTCCTGGAATTGGTGACCGAGCAGCCGTGTAAGGCTGGGCCCCTTAGCGAGAAGACTGGGGCTGCATTCGGAAGCTCCCAGATCTGCGTGAACTCGTCGTGATACGCCAACCGTGGGCCAGCGGGCCACGCAGGCGAGCCGGCCTCTGGGAATGAATGGCCCTGGGGGTCAGTCCCGACGCTGGATTCGATGACATAGCGGACCCCGACAGACTCGTAGTTCGACAGATGCGTTGCCAGCTCCTGGGCGCCCGTCGGCCCCGCTGGGTCGTCGAGGGCTGCTCCGGTGAAGTTCTGGTCCGGGGAGTTGGTGTCGAGGTTGGTGTGAATGTAGGAGGCCCAGGACTTCGGCAGCGGCAGGTCATTGATGTCGGCCTCAGCGATGCCGAAGTACGAGCCGAAGTCAGGTTGGATGGGACCGAGGGTGGCGAACCGGTAGTTCCCGAGATGGGCCTGCAGCCATACCACAGATGCCGTCTGAAGCGGAGTGGGTGTGGGCGCGGACAGGTAGGTGAAGCTGAGCAACGCCATTGATTCAAGGCCGACGATGCCGGCCATCACGATGCGCCCTCGCCTACGGCTCCGTTCGTGACGGGCAATCTCGGTCATTCTGGCCTTGTTGGGATAGTCCCGCCCAGCCAAAAGAGCCCCGACGCAAAGTATGGAGAGGGCAAGCACGGCAGCGGCGACGCTCCCCCAGGCGTAGAGGTGGCGGTGACCTCCGGCCGTTCCGGGCGCTGCCGCCGCGTTGGTGAGTAGGGGCCAGGCGGTGAAGCCGGCCCAAAGGGCCAATCCTGCTGTCATCACTGCCCCAATGACCATCGCCCTTCTCGCCGTGTAGTGCCGGGCGATGTCATCGAGTCCAAGGGCAGCGAGGACCACCACAGCCAACTCCCAGGTCGGATTGGAGTAGCGGTAGAAGGCGGTGAGCCGAATGCCGGGGATGTGGGCCATGACGTGGACAACCGGCTGGAACCCGTACGTGCGGAGTGAGCAGACCAGGATCCAGGCGGCGAGCCCGAAGCGCAACGACCTGAGGCGTTTTCCGATCAGCCCGACCAGGCCGGCGGCAATCAACGTCACACTGAGGAATCCACCCACGTTGCCCCACAGCAGCGAGATGGTGTCGCTCGGGGCTCCCACCGAGTGGAAGCCGAAGATCGGACCCAATGAGTACGGGAGGATCGTCTGGGTGAGTCCGCTCGTAGGAAGCGACGCGTAGGCGATGGTCCCACTGTGGGCGCCCACGTCGGCAGAGGGAAGGTAGTCGACGAAGGCGACCAGCAAGGGCGCAGCCAACGCACCGCCGACGATCAGTCCGGTTCCCAACTTGGCGAGCAAAGGTCGCCAGAACTGTCGTGCCGGCCCGGCGAAGCGCAGGATCGACCACCAGAGCACGAAGATGGCGTCGATGAAGGTGGTTTCGGGAAAGCCGGCCAGTATGGAAAGAGCAAAAGCCACGGCCAAGAGCTGCCATCCGCCGCGTCGGTGCTCTCTGGCCGCATCGATGGCATATTCGATGCCCAGTAGGCATGCCGGGAGCAGGGCTACTGGTCGGATCGGCGCATGAGCCAGCCAGGCGTACGTGCCACAGAGCCCGAAGGCCACTCCGGCGGCGGTGGAGAACGACCGTCCGACGCCCAGTTTTCGCACCAGGAAGTACGTCGACCAGCCGGTCACCAGCTCCAAGATGAGCTGCAAGAACAGCATGCCCTGATGGAAGGCGAGGACCAAGGTCACCGGGAAGAAGGCTCCGCTCTGCATCTCTCCGGCAAGGGGTGATCCGACTCCTTCGAACGGGTTCCACCACGGCACATGGCCGTGAAGCCAGTCCAGGGCGGCCAAATGGCCGAGGGCCTGGGTGGTGTACCCGGCGTTGGGGTCGATGTAAGGGAGTCCGGGCAGCCAGACGCTCTTGGGCGTGGCCAGGTCCGAGTCGAGGACCAAGGGGTTGCTGGTCACCAGATGGGCGATGGCAGGCAGGTTGGCCAGCGCGATGGCCACCAGGATGCAGAGGAGCGGCACCCATTCAGGAGTTAGTCGTTGCCTCCAGGACCTCATGCCGACTGCCCTCTCAACGCTGTGTCTCCTCGTGTGGGTGGGTAAGGACATCTTGCCCATCAGAGGCGAGAGGCGAGCTTAGGGGAGGCGCAGCCCCCCGAATGGGCAAGCGGTCCGATTCGGCGCCACTTGCGCTGAGAGGTACTGGTCGTCGGTATTGCCCCTTCCGGGGGTGGATGGCCTACCATGCCCGAATGGCGAAGTCGGACCGGAGGCGTATTGAATGGGTCCCTCAAGCTGGACTGATTGGGCCAATCGGATCGCAGCTTAGTTTTGTGAACGAGACGCGAGGAATAGCTGCCGCATCATGAGTCCGAGCCTTCGTGCCCCTGTTGTGAGATCCCTTGAGCTGCCTGGATGGCGGATCAAGCTCGCCACCCTGGTCGACAGCGACTACGCCGCGTGGCTCGCCGTTCGAACCCGTTGCCGTGAGTGGTTGGTGCCTTGGGAACCTCGGTCAAAGGGCGCACCACTCGCCCCCGAGGACGCCGCCAGCTTCGCCGCCCGCTGCGGTATGCGAGAGCGAGAACGCCAGCTTGGCAGCGGCTTCGGCTTCGGGATCTTCGTCGATGGGCGGTTCTCCGGCGAGATCACCCTGTCGTCGATTCAACGAGGACCGTTCCAGAATGGCTCCATCGGCTACTGGATCGACGAGGAGATGGCTGGATCGGGGTTCACCCCCGAGGCGGTCGTGGTCGTCCTCCAGTTCGCCTTCGAGACGCTGCGCCTCCATCGGGTCGAGGTGGCGATCATCCCGAGGAACNNGACCGTCGTTGGGTTGGTGGTCGAGGGGTAACTCGCTGAGGGTAGGTGTCCGGGCCTGTCGGACTCGAGGACGACGTAGCCGACCTTTCGCCATCCCCGGCGTAACTGTGAGTCGGTTCGCAATGTCGTCAGTGTGGCGGGACTGCGCACCCAGATCAGGTGGTCAGCACTCGCCAGGGGCCGCCCGTGGGGCAAGAAATGAGGAGCACTAGTCTCTCGTCGAACTGGCAGAGGAGCGTGGGTGAACCAACAGAAGCTGGACCGGATTCTGGGCATTCTCAAGTGCACGAACTGTGGTGGTCGGTCACTCGAGTCGGGGGACCACCAGCTCGAGTGTCCGAGCTGCCTGGCATCGTTTTCGATCGTTGGCGGTTCAATCGATTTCCTTGACCAAGAGACGTCTCGTGCCTTCCGGATCGAGAAGACGGAGAATGTCTCCGACCATCCCTTCGATGCGAACGCCATGACCTTCATTCACGAAGCGGCCAGGAGTGGAGGACTCGCCCTCGATTGCGGGAGCGGATTCAAGTCGGAGTCCTTCGACCACGTGGTGCAACTAGAGATCGTCGACTATCCGAACGTCGATGTCCGGGCGGTAAATCAGAAGCTCCCCTTCGCCGACTCCGTCTTCGATGTCGTCTTCTCGGCCAACGTACTGGAGCACGTCGACGACCCCTTTTTGAGCGCAGCCGAGATCACTCGCGTGCTCAAGCCGGGCGGCTATGCCTATGTCGATATCCCGTTCCTGCAGGCCGAGCATGGCTACCCGAATCACTATTTCAACGCCACGAGGCAGGGCCTGCAGAGGCTCTTTCCGACCCTCGAACCGCGAGCCCACCAGGTGCCAATGTCGGGGCATCCCATCTTCACGCTTCGCCACATCGTGGACGTCTACCGCGGGGCCTTCCGCTGTCTTTGCAGGCGGAGTTCTCAAGCATGACCCTTGGCCAGTTCCTCGATCGCTCAGACCTGGACTGGCTCGACTACTCGATCTGCACAGAGTTATCCGTCGAGGCCCAGTGGCACATCGCCTCGACGACACAGGCGATCCTGCAGAAGCCGACCCTAGGGGACGAAGTGTCGAACCTTGCCATCGTCCCACAGGCACTTCCAGGCTTTCTCGCCCGAACGCCGGGCCACAGGTCAGTGAAGGTTGAAGACGACCTCGAGGAGAGCGACGGCTTCGCCCCACTTTCGGCTCGTGAACGCACTCTGATTGAGCACAAGCGAGAGACGATGGGGCGGATCCGTAAGCTTCGCAGAGGCTTGACAGGTCGCTTCGGGCATCGCCGCTAAGCGTCTCGGCTAACACACCTCCCCTGTTTCAAGCCGCTCGTCGAATCTGCGGCGGTCGCCCCTGGTGCAAGAGCGGTCAGCCCTCGATGACCTTGACGACGGCGGGGGAGTGACGGAAGAACTGCTCGACGTCCTGTTCGTACCTGTACGCGGGGCCATCGGGCCCGGTGGACCGCCGAAGGTTGTTGGCCTGGGCGAAACTCTGGACGGCACCCGCACTTGTATAGCGAAAGTCGAACCCGGCCTCGATCAGCTTCGACGTGTCCACGCCACGACCGAAGCGGATCAGGCCTTCCATCTCCGGGGGGAACTGGATGGCTCGTAGTCGACGGAGGGGTGCAGAAAAGGCCCGAGCCTTCACCGGGGGCAAGAACAGGGGAAACGCGCCGCAGATGGAGGCCACCTCGCTCCAGGGGAGCTTGCCTGCCCCGGCGACGTTGAAGAAGCCGGGGAGCTGGCGTCCGGTGACGTACTGGAGGGACCGGACGACGTCGTCCTCCTCGACGAACTGGACCAGGGGATCGAAGCCGGCGATGGTGGGCAGCAGTCGCCGGCGCAGATTGTGGCTGATCGGGGTGACGATATCGGTGCCGAGGACATTGGCGAAGCGGAGGACCGACACGATCAGATGGGGATTGTCCTCGGCGAAGTCGCGAACGAGGGCCTCCACCTCGATGAGGGATCGCTCGAGCTTGGTGGTGATCGGCCCGGTCCGCGCCATCTCCTCGTCGAACCAGGCGGGGTCGGTCTTGGCCGCCCCGTAGACGTGGGTTGAGGACTTGACCACCACCTGGCGTACCGACGAGCCCGAAGTGCCGGCTGCGGCCAGCAGGTTGAGCGTGCCGATGACGTTGATCTCGTGGAGCACACGCGACGGCACATCGACCGAGTTGGTCTCCAAGAACGTATGGACGATGGTGTCGACCTGGGTGGCTCGCACGATGCGGTTCAAGATGGAGTACTTCTGGTCGGACCGGACGAACTCGGTCCGCTCCAGGGGAACCCGGGGCTCGTTCGTGCCGAGTCCGAGAACCATCTCGACGTCAGGCTCGCCCTCCAGGGCCTGAGCCATCCGACCTCCCCAGAAGGTGTCGAGTCCAGTAATGAGGACGCGGCGCCCCACGGTCAGCCGAACCAGACGCTGCGACGCTCGCGCAGCATGTCGTGGATGGCGTCCTGCATGGTGGCGCGGATGCTCTCCGCCTCGTCCATCACCCGACTGCGTGAGTATCGCTCGAGGCCCGGCTCGACATCGAAGGTGATCGGGTCGAGGACGCGAAGTTTGATCTTGGCGGGAAAGTAGGTGACGTAGCCGAGGGGTCCTAGGACCAAGTTGTTCGCCGTCACCGGGAAATAGGGCAGCCGCAAGAGCTTGGCCAGTCCGTGCACCCGGAACAGGGTGGGCATGGCCTCCTCGGCCCCGATCACGGCGATCGGANNCTTCGACGTCGCTTTGGTGCCCTCGGGGAAGACGAGGGCCAGTTGTTGCTGGTCGTGGAGGATGCGATAGGCGTTGTCCGGGTGGGCGGGCACGCCGCCGGTCCGGGACCACATGGTGCCGACGACAGGGATGGAGCGGAAGAAGTAGTCGGCCAGCCCGTAGACGGGTCGGCCGAGCTCCTCTTCGATGCCGTGCATGATCGATGGGGCGTCGGGGGGCACTGCGCCTGCGTGGTTGGCGATCAGGAGGGCCCCACCGTGGTGGGGGATCTTCTCCAAGCCCTGCCATTCGACCCGGAACCAGTAGCGGTAGACCGGGTTGTAGAGGCGTCTCACGATGGAGCGCATGTGCTCGGATCGACCCCACTCGTCCACATCCGACCTTCTCGGGTCGTGAGGTCCGAAGTCGGCATCCGGCAGGCGAGCGGTGGGCAGCAGCGAGACCGACGCCGGAGGCCGTTCGACTCCTGGCTCGGGGATGCCGAGGTAGGCGTCCTGGTCGGCCGACAGGGCCGAGATGTCCTCCGCGGTGGCCTCGATGTAGCCGGGGTTCGGGGACGGCCCGGCCCGGGGAGCGGTCCTTGCGCTGTCCGATGGATCCGAGCTCACCTTCGGCATCGTATCGCCACCTTGTGTCCCGCCTCTTGGCCGTCGCCCGCCGGCACCCATGCCGGCGGATCGGCGCGCCGTCGTTTGGTCTGATTGTTCGGTCTGACCCTCAGGCTTCGGTGGCGACGGCGACGGAGTCGAGCAGTCGGCCGCCCAGAGGTCCGAGCCGGGTGAGGCCGGCCAGATCCAGGCTGCGGCTGTGGACATGGGCGGTGTCGAACTCGGCTCGCAGGGCGGTCGTGGCCATGGCCGAGTCGGCCGGGTCGACCAGCGGGAAGAGCGCGGTCACCTTTGATCCGGCGACCAGCATGGGCAGCGGGACATCGGGGAGGATCCGGGCCAGCACGGTGGCTGTCCGGCAGAGGAGCTCCTGGCCGGCAGGATCGGCCCGGTCTTCGACGACGACGGCCTGCATGCGGGGCGCGGGCATGAGGCCGAGTCGTGACCGGTAGACGTCAGCCAGCATGGACACCGAGTCGTGGAGCGGATGGATGGTGCTGCCGGGCACGTTCTTCCAGTGCACGGGCACCTCGGCGATCTGGAGACCAAGCCGTTTGGAGCGGGCCAGTAGCTCGACGTCGAAGGCGAAGCGGTCGATCCTGACCAGGTGGAACAACAGTCTCGCCACTGGGGCGCGGAAGGCCTTGAACCCGCATTGGGTGTCCAAGAGGTCGAGTCCTGTGCCCGTGGTCACCATGCGGTTGAAGAGCCGGCCCATGATTGCTCGGACGGCGTAGGTGCCGTCGACCATGGAGTCGGTGAGGGCCCTCGAGCCGATGGCCACCTCGCGGCTTCCTAGGGCGTCCAAGAGCTTGGGGATCGCCCGCGGGTCGATGGCCATGTCGGCGTCCATGTACGCCGTGGCCGCGCCGCGAGCTAGCCGTATCCCGGTACGGACGGCCGCACCCTTCCCCTGATTCGAGGGGAGGCTGACAACCCGGTGGTGGGGCAGATGGGCGAGCAGGGAGCGGGCGGTGGCCGCCGTCTCATCGCTGCTGCCGTCGTCGATCACTACCACTTCGGTCTGCTCGATGTCCACGCAGCCGTCATCGACGGCGGCATCGAAGCGCTTCAGGCCGTCGGTGAGACGATGGGCCTCGTTGTAGGCAGGGACGATGATGGAGAGTTCGAGTGTCATGGCCGAGGTCCCGACCCTACGCTCCGGAGACCGCGCCGTGCGGTCAGGGGAGCGGTGCCGGTCGGCTCTCAGGGACGAGCCGCTCCGACGAGGCCTTGGAGCCAGATGGGGTTGAAGCTGACGACGGTACCGGTGTGGGCCGCCTGGATGATCGTGTTCGCTCCATAGGGCGTCGAGTGCCCATCCAATGTTGGCCCCACGTACATGACCACGTGGTCGATGCCATCACCGCTCAGATCGAAGAAGATGAGGTCCCCTGGCTCCAACGAGTTCATGCTCACGTGGGTCGAGTCGGCATACTGGTCGGCCGCCGAGTGGGGGAGGTGGACGCCGGCCGCGGCCCAGGCCAGCATGGTGAGCCCGGAGCAGTCGAGGCCTTGGGAGGGTGGGTCGTTGCCGATGGGACCCGCCCATTCGTAGGGGACATTCAGGTACTGTTCGGCCCCGTGGACCGCCGCGATGCCTGCCGCATTGGGACTTCCGCCGCTAGCGATGGTGATGCCCCCGGGGACGGGGGAGCCGGCGGTCGTGGCTGCAGCACCTGCCGCCTGGTTGGCCGCCGTCGTGGCGTTGATGGCCGTGGTGCTGCCGGCGCCGACCGTCGCTGCCACCTGGGCTGCTTGATTCGCCTGATTGGCCGCAGCCTGGGCGGCCGCCGGAGTGGTGGCCGCCTTGGCCGCCGTGGCCGCGCTCGATGCCTCCGAGGCGGCCTGCTGGGTGACCTGAGCGGCCAGAGTCCCCTTCACCTGGGCCAAGGTGGCTTCAGATTGCGAGGCCGTGGCGGCCGCCTGCTGGCGGGCCTGGCCTTGCGCGGCCAGCTGGGCCGTCTCGGTCTGCTGTTCGGCCACGAGCTTGGCCTGGGTCGAGGAAAGCTGTTTTTGACTGGCGTTGACCTGGGCGACGTCGGCCACCACCTGATTGGCCCCGATGCCAGAGTAGAGGCTGGTGACCTGCTGGCCGCTGGTCGGGGCAGAGAAGATCTGGGCCAGCCCGGTCGATGAGGTGCCACTCACGTACGTGTCGATGGCGTCTCTTCGGAGCTGGGCCCTGTCCTTTGCCAGCTGCGCCCTGTCCGCGTCCACTGACGCCGAGGATGACTGCAGGGCCGACTGGGTGGAGGCGAGCTTCACCGCCGCCTGGTTGTAGAGCTCGTCGGCCTCGTCGAGCGTGGCCTGTTGCTGGGCGATCTCCGAGGTCAACGAGGCCACCTGGGAAGCAGCCGAAGAAGCGGCCGCCGGGACCGTCGCGGTGGTTGGAACTTTGGACTTCGCCGCCGTCGAGGTCGTCGACGGACTGGCGCCGGCTGTCTGGGCGCCCAGGACTGCACCGGAGAGCCCCACGAAGCAGGCCAGGGCCGCGATCGCGGCCCCTCTGCCTCGAGAGGGCCTAGTCCAGCTCTTGCCGGTGGCCGGGCGCGTAGATGCGCCCTGATTGGTAGTCAGCTGCCCCTGACTCAATTTTCAGTAACTCCCTTCACCTTCCAGACCGCGGGCAACCAGACCTGCTGGTTGCCTTGTCGTGGTCTTGTTGGTTGCCCCTGCGGTTCCTGTGATTCCTCACCCATCGCCACGGCGAGAAGCGATCGGCATCACGCTATGGATGCCGATTGCTTTTCCATGGAAATCGGTAGGTTGCATGTTGTATCGGCACCTCTGATGCAGAACTGGAGGGACAGCGTGGACGGAGTGGTCAAGGTCCAAGGAGGCCTTCTCCGAGGCGTTCGACGGGAGTCGGTCTGGTCGTTCTCGGGCATCCCCTATGCCGCCCCACCCACTGGGACGAGGAGGTGGCGACCACCGCTGGCCCCGGATCCTTGGGAGGGAATCCGGGACTGCAGCGCGTTCGGTCCCATCGCCCCCCAGGCACCGAATCTCGTTGAGATGTCTCTCGGAGCAGAGCCAGCTGAGCACTCCGAGGACTGCCTCAGCCTCAACATCTGGACGCCAGGGCTGGACGACGCCAGCCGGCCGGTGATGGTCTGGGTCCACGGCGGGTCTTTCGTCACCGGCTCAGGTGCCGGTGCCCTCTACCGCGGGGGGTTACTGGCGGCCGACGGCGACGTTGTCGTCGTCACCATCAACTACCGCTTGGGCATCCTTGGGTTTCTGGCCCATCCAGCGCTGGCCGACGATGGCCAGAGCTGGCTCGACGGTCAGGAGTGGTCGGGGTTCGGCAACTGGGGGCTGGCTGACCAGATTGCCGCTCTGGCCTGGGTCAGGGACCACATCGCCACATTCGGAGGAGACCCCCAGAACGTCACGCTGTTCGGGGAGTCGGCCGGCGGCATGAGCGTCTCCGCGCTCCTGGCCGTCCCCGACACCCGGGGCCTCTTCCACCGGGCGGTCGTCGAGAGTGGGCCTCCCTATGTCGCAGAGGCGGATGACGCCACCGAGAGGGCCGAACGGTTGGCGGTCCACCTCGGAGTCCCGATGACCAGGGAGGCTCTCGAACAGGTGTCGGCCGAGGAGCTGGTGCGGGCGGCGAGCGAGTTCGCCCGGGTGCCGTCCAATATGGCCGAGTCTCCCTTCGTGGTCATGCCCGTGGTCGACCGGGGACTGCTCGACCGCCAGCCCGAAGCAGCGGTGGCGGAGGGATGTGCGTCCGAGGTACCACTGCTCATCGGCACCACGAGGGACGAGTTCGGGTTCTTCACTGTCGGGAACACCGAGCTCAACTCGATGGACGACGAGGGCCTCATCCGCCTGGTGGCGCGTCACACGCAGGCTGGAGAGCGCGCTCCCGAGCTGATCGAGACCATCAGGTCGGCCCGGTCGGCCAGAGGGGAGGCGACCGCCCCGAGGGACCTCGGGATTGCCATCGCCACCGAGTCGGTGTTCCGCTGGCCCAGCGTCCGCCTGGCCGACGCCCATGCCCAGGCGGCGGGACCGGGGGTTACGACCTACTGCTACCTGTTCACCTGGGAGTCACCGGCCTTTGGCGGTTTCCTCGGCTCGTGTCATGCCCTGGAGATCCCGTTCGTGTTCGGCACGGTGCACAACCCCGGCGTCCAGGGCTATGCCGGACGCGGTGAGGAAGCCTTCGCCCTGTCGGCGGCCATGCGGGCGGCCTGGGTGGAGTTTGCCCGGACGGGCTCGGTCGAGCCGTGGCCCGGATGGGAGAGTGGGCGCCGCCCGACCACCGTGTTCGGGCCCTGGCCGAACGAAGCGGGCATGGAGCACCGGGTGGACGCCCCTCGGAACGAGGAGCTCGAGGCGGTGGCGAAAATGTCCCCTCGCTCCTGACCCCAATGCAGGCGGGGGCCGAGGTGGCCCGGCTCGGCGAGGCTACTGGGCCCCTGCCGCCACCGCCTGGGCCCACGAGTAGGTGAGCGGAGGCATAGCTCCCGTGGCCAGGACCAACAGCTCGGCGTCCGAGGCCCAACCGTTGCCCGTGGTCCCGTAGGCCTCGGCCGCTCCCATCAACAAGTTGCCCCCGTAGGTCTTCTGATAGTTGGTGAGTCCGAGGATGTTGTTGCGATGCCCCCAACAACCCGACTGGCCTGCCGCAGTGCAGTCGATGTTTCCACTGCCCGGGCCGTCGTCGTACATCCAGAAGTAGTTGGAGGCCAGAGGGTTCCCGTTCTCGGCCCAGATGCTCGCCCACGTGGTGACCTGGGTCCCCGTCGGGACGGAGACCGGAGTGGGGTCGTCGTTGGCCTGAGCGGCGGACTGGGCGTCGGCATCGAACTCGTTGACCAGGCCGAGGATCGGGGGCAGGCCCCGGTCCACCCGCTCGATGTCGGTGATCACGAAGAGCTGCTCGGCCGGGGTGAGCGAGTCGAAGTTGCTGGGCAGGACCATCGGTCCGAGTCCTTCGGCGGCCCGGGCAGTGGTGGTGGCCTGCTCGACTTCGCCCATGCAGGGGGCCGAGGCGTTGTGCGGATAACACGCCGCCAGGAAGTTGGGGCTGGGTGGAATGTTGGCCGCCGGCGTGCCGGTCACCACCGAGTAGGTCACCGACCCGTAGCTCGGGGCTCCACCGAAGTTGGAGACGTCGCCGGCCCGGGAGAGCGTCCAGTAGCCGGCCCCCGGCTGATGGGCGGTGATGGCCACGGTCGGGGTGGCCAAGGGGGCGCCCCCCGTCGACCCGTAGAACTGGGCGTCCCCGAAGGCGAAGATCCCGCCGTC
>PLSY01000110.1:14861-18022 GCA_003164275.1 Acidimicrobiaceae bacterium
CCGAGGCCACCAGCCAGTAGCCGTTACCTCCCGCCGTTGCCCCAATGCCGACAATCGGCTGGTTGAGATGCGTGGCACCCGTCGAGCCGTGGAACTGGGCGTCCCCGAACGAGAAGATCCCGCCGTCCGAGGCGACCAGCCAATAGCCGCGGCCGTCGGGCGTCGAGGCCATGCCCACGATCGGCTGGTTGAGATGCATGGCCCCGGTGGAGCCATAGAACTGAGCGTCCCCGAACGAGAAGATCCCGCNNCGTCCGAGGCCACCATCCAATAGCCCTGTCCGCCCGGGGTGGCCACGAGGTCCACCAACGGCATATTGCTGGTGGGTGTGGTGGCCCGGGCGATTGGGGTGGGGGTGGGAACAGCCGACGCGGCGGTAGCACTCGGGTTGAGCACGGAAGACAGGCTGAGGGCGCAGAGGGAAACGGCGACGACGGCGATGACGGCACTCAGTGAACGTGCTCTGGGCCTGCGGTCTACTGCCACTCGGTGATCTGCTCCTCTTGGGTATTGATCAGGTTCTCGACCGCCGGTCTTCGCCCGCTGGCCATGGGGCGACGGGGATCGCCCAGGCGCTGAGGATCTGGAGTTGGTCTCCTGTGCCATCGACCAGTTGGTCGCCGTCCTTTAGGCGCACCCAGACGACGGCGACGTCGTGATCGTTGGACATAACCGCCGAAGCGGGACGAGGCTCTCGGATCGGGCATCATGAAGGGACGGGGACGTAGCCCAATTGGCAGAGNNAGGGTTCAAATCCCTTCGTCCCCACCAGGATGACGACTGTTGTGATGAGGCGAGACATGAAGATCACGGGAACTGGGGCGAACAAAGTGGTGGCCCTCACGTTGTCGACCGGCATGCCCAGACTGATCCAAGGTCACGGAATGCAGGAAACGCCCGCACCTTCGCGCTGACGGACTGGCCAGAGTCGTTGGGCATCAGCCAGTCCCGGCCGAGGGGGGCTCGTGCCCGGTATCGGGATCGTAGAGCGGTCCTCTGCAGAGCGGAATCGGGTCCTCCGTCCTGGTGATTTCGGATTAGGCCTTGTTCGTTTGACTGTCTTTCCTGTAGTTTCGAAGCTTCGCGACTAAAGGCAAACCCGCCGCGAGGCGGAGACGCAAAGCCATCGGGACCCACGGGGTCGGCCGGGCTACCGAACGAGAGGACGCGCCAGCGTGCCGCAGCTTCACCATCGAACCAGTGAGGGGCCTCAACTGCCGATCGGATCGGGCATCGAATCAGGGTGGTTCTCCGGCGTCCTCCGAGCGCTCATCGCTGGTCAGCGCAAGCTCTGGTCCGGACTGGTCCTCGTGGTGGTCGTGGCGCTCGGTCTCTTCGCCGCCGTTGGCGCCACAGGCCACGTTGGCTCCTCGTCACCGGACGCCGCCAAGGGTGCCCTTACCGGAGCCACGTCGGTTGTCGGGTCTCTCGGTTCATCCGGGGCGGCACTCTCCCTCAACAAGCCGGTCGTGGGTATGGCTGCGACCTCCGATGACAACGGCTACTGGCTGGTCGCCTCCGACGGCGGAATCTTCTCCTACGGTGACGCCCAGTTCCACGGATCGCTTGGCGCACTCACCCTCAACAAGCCGATCGTCGGCATGGCCCCGACCGCCGACAACGGCGGCTACTGGTTGGTGGCCTCAGACGGAGGTGTGTTCGCTCTCGGCGACGCTCAGTTCCAGGGATCGCTCGGTGCCCTGAAGCTCAACAAACCCATCGTCGGCATGGCCGCGACGGCTGACGGCCAGGGCTACTGGCTGGTCGCCTCCGACGGCGGAATCTTCTCCTTCGGGGACGCCCAGTTCTACGGGTCGCTCGGCGCACAGGTGCCCTCGGCTCCCATCGTCGGCGTGCTGGCCGAGCACAACGGAGCCGGCTACACCCTGGCAGGTGCTGACGCGGCCACCTACGCGTTCCCGACCAGCGCCTCAGCCAGCATCGCAGCCGGCAGTTCCTCGACAGCGGCGTCCGGCACGGCCTTCGGGCTCAGTGTGCCAGCGCTCGTCGGTGAGCCATTGAGCCAGCAGCAGGCGACCCTGGCCAAGATGAGCGGCATCGGCCTGCGATGGGTGCGCATCGAGGCCAACTGGGGCGTCATTCAAGCAAGCGGACCATCCTCGTTCGACTGGTCGGCTCTCGACCAGACCGTGGCGGCCATCGATGCGGCGGGGATGAGCGCTGACATGGTCATCGACTACGCGCCGTCATGGGCCCGCATCGCCTCGGCGGTCGACAATGACTACGCCCAGCCGGCCTCGGCGACCGCCTACGCCACCTTCGCCGGGCAGGTGGCCGCCCGCTATGCGTCCCAGGGGGTCGCCACCTATGAGATCTGGAACGAACCGAACCTTCAGGCCTTTTGGGAGCCGGCTCCGGATCCGGCCTTCTATACGTCCATGCTGAAGGACGCCTACGCCGCCATCAAGGCGTCTGATCCCAGCTCGACCGTGCTCAGCGGTGGCCTTGCCCCGGCGGCGTCGGACGGCGTGAACATCAATGCCATCGACTTTCTGACCTCGATGTACACCGACGGGGCGTCGGGATCCTTCGACGACCTCGGCTACCACGCCTACAGCTATCCAGCTCTGCCCGATACCTATGAGACGTGGTCAGGGTGGTCACAGATGGACCAGACCAGCCCCTCGTTACGCAGCGTGATGACGGCCAACGGTGACGGTGCCAAGAAGATCTGGATCACCGAGGCAGGGGCCCCCTCAGCTGGGCCCGACGGCGTCGGGACCACGGCCCAGGCTGACGAGGTGACCCAGGCCATTGCCGATGCCAAGGCATCCCCTTGGATCGGCTCCCTCATCTTCTACACCTATGAGGATGCCGCTTCGGGCCCTGACTACTTCGGACTCATTGACAGCAGTGGGAACCCGAAGCCTGCATGGTCTGCTGCCGCCGCGGCGCTGGGCTGATACCAGTCACCATCACCCGACCTCGGGACCTACTGCCCTTCGGTCCTGACCGGTAGGGGGCACTCCGTGGCCGGGTCGGTTGACCACGTCAGCCGGCTTGGTGCGCGGCTGCGCCGACTTTAGAGTTGGCCGCTTCGTGTTCATCGACAGCGCCGGCAGCGGCTCGACCGGGCCGCGGCACTGACGACGGGACCACTGCGATCACCATGCTGGTTGCTGGTCGTTGCTGGTCGTTGC
>PLSY01000320.1 GCA_003164275.1 Acidimicrobiaceae bacterium
GGCTGGACGTCAGGGTCGAGCAGGGACCCGGTTGAATCCGTGGTCAGGGGCGGGAAGCGGGCATGGCGCCGGCGATTCGGCCACCGTCGACCACCACCTCGCTCCCGGTCATGAATGACGACTCGTCCGAGGCGAGGAAGAGCGCCACCTTGGCGATCTCGTCAGGACGCCCCGCCCGCCCGAGAGGGACGATGTCACGCCAACGGCCTTCGAAGTCGTCATCGGACACCCCGGTCTCCCTGATCATGGGCGTCTCGACCGGGCCCGGGTGGAGCGAGTTCACCCTGATCCTCGGGGCCAGCTCCATGGCGGCCGCCTTGGTCATCCCACGGACGGCCCACTTGGAACCCGCATAGGCGATGTTGCCCGGATAGCCGACCATCCCTCCCGTCGAGGAGACGTTGACGATCGAGCCGACCACCTCGAGTGGTGCCCGGAGCATTGAGCGGGCCACGGCCTGCATCCCGAGGAAGCATCCGAGCTGGTTGACGGCCACGACGTCCGAGAAGTCGGTCGGGTCCGTGTCGAGGACCCCACCGAAGCGCATGACGGCGGCATTGTTGACCAGGACGGTGATCGGGCCGAAGGCCGACTCGACGTCTTCGACCGCCTTCGCCCAGTTGGCCGCGTCCCGTACGTCGAGATGGATGTAACGGGCCCGGGGACCGAGCGCCCCGACCACGGCGGCGCCCTGGTCGTCGAGGACGTCGGCCACGGCCACGAGCGCCCCCTCGGCCACGAAGGCCCTCGCCTCCGCCTCCCCTTGGCCACGGGCCCCACCGGTCACCAGGGCGACCTTTCCCACCAGTCGATTCATCGGGTCACCTCGGGATCGCGAACGCGTCGTGGATGAAACAGGGACCGGCCTACGGGTTCGTTCCGAACTGCGCCTTCAGGCCGTCCTTTCGGACCTTGCCCATGGCGTCTCGGTCGAGGCCCTCGACGATCTCCAGCTGCTCTGGGTGCTTGTAGCGGGCGAGCCCCGCTGACGTGCACACCTCCACCATGGCCGGCATGTCGAAGGACTCCCCGGCCTGCAGCACGACGACGGCGCACACACGCTCCCCCGTCCGGGCATCGGGCAGCCCGATCACGGTCACGTCCGCCACCGCCGGGTGCAAGCGCAGCACGTCCTCCACCTCGAGGGCGGATATGTTCTCGGCGTTGCGGATGATCACGTCCTTCAATCGGCCGGTGATCCGGATGTTGCCGTCCTCATCGACCGTGCCTAGGTCGCCGGTGCGGAACCAGCCCTCCTCGTCGAAGGCCTCGAGATCGAGCGCCGAGTCCACATAGCCCACCAGTCGCTGCGGCCCACGCAGGTACAGCTCGCCCTCACCGTCGGAGGAGACACCGGAGCCGTCAGCCGTGCCCACGCGTACCTGGGCTCCGGGGGAGGGTCGCCCGACGGCCCGCTGACGGATCTCTGGCGGGTCGTCGACGTGGGTGGTGGCGGCGATCGGGAACTCGGTGAGCCCGTACGAGCCGAGGACGGTGTCGATGCCGAGAACGTCTCGAAGCTCGTCGTGGACGGCCTCGGGGAGTGGTGCCCCGCCGAAGGTCGCCCGGTGGGCCTTCGGGAAGAGGGGCTCGTCCCCGTGCCGGAGCTGGGCGTCCATGAAGGCCCGGAAGAAGGGAAGGGCGGTGCCGAGGTAGGTGGGCCCGTGCGACGCCATGCGTAGAGGCGTCACCTCCCGGTCGAAGGCATCGAAGAGCACCAGCTGGGTGCCGACGACGAGTGAGGCGGTGAGCATCGTCCCTCCGCCGATGTGGGAGATCGGCCAGGCGATCGGATACACGTCATCTGGCCCGAAGCCGGTGCCGCCGACCATCCCCGAGGCCGAGGCCATGATGGAAGAGTCGGTGTGGCGGGCCCCTTTCGGCTTCCCGGTCGTGCCCGAAGAGAAATAGAGCCATCGCACGCCGTCACCAGCGGGCGAGCTGAGGGGCTCGGGAGGCAGTGAGCCCGGGTCGCCGACGGGCAGACGAAGGTCGCCCGGGCCGAGCGGCGATTCGAGGTCCAGCTCGACGACCGAGAACCCGACCGTCTTGCCGATCTCCCGGGCCATCGCCCCGTGGTCGAAGCCCCGCCACGTGGCCGGCACCACCAGCACCTCGGTTCCCACCTGTTCGGTGATGAAGCCGATCTCGTTCTCCCGCAGGATGGGCATCAGGGGATTCTGCACGGCATCGAGCCGGGCCAGGGCGAGGAGGAGGACGATCGACTCGACCACCGTCGGGAGCTGCCACGACACGACCGAGCCCGACCCCACGCCGGCCTCGGCCAGGGCGGCGGCTGTGGACTCGGCGTGGGTGATCAGCTCCGACCGGTTGAAGCTCCGGCCGTGGTCATCGGCCAGCACCGTCTCCGTCGGATGGGTGACGGCCGTCTCTCTCAAGAGGGCCCACAGGGTAGGCGGGTAGGACACGGCCGGCTCACCATTCACGATGCGGGGGTCAGCCATGGTTGCCTACCCGTGTGCGTCGGGGCGTCGGGCTGCCCACGGGCCACATCGCTGTTGAGCGCTCGGTCCTAGCGGAACTACCGGCCATGGCCGGCAGCTCAGTCATTGCGGAGTGCATCGATCACTTCCTCTCTGGAGACAAGCGGTGGCTGGGCCGAGGCGTCGACCGTCACCTGTCGGAGCTCCCCCGTCCACCGGAAAGGAGGAGCGTATCCGTCCACCACGGGGAAGTCCGTGTCGAAACCGAGTCGCAGCCTGGCCCCGCCGTGTTGAAAGTTGAACGGAATGGACACGGGGCTGGACGTGGCCCCGATGACCTCACCGTCGCACAGCAGCGTGACCTCGATGCCGCCCGCGTTGGGTCGACAGTCGACGGCGAGGAGATGGTCCCCTCCGGGCAGGGTCGAGTCAGAGGTCGCCTCGGCCAGACCGCCGGCGGGGCGGAAGGCGAAGTTGAGGCGGGACTCGTGTACATAGAGGGCAAACCCCCCGTTCCAGTCCCCGAAGGCACACAGCACCCCTTCGTCCCCCTGGCGCAGGGAGACGTCCGCCTCGATCCTGAACCCTCCGACCAGGAACGGGATGGCCTCGTCTGACACCGGGGCCCCGGGATAGAAGACCCGACGGGCCGATGGGGGGTACTCCGGCATGACCAGCGCCCCGATGCGGGAGCCGAGCCCTTCGCTCAGGGGAAAGACGTGGTTCTTGCCCGCTTCGACCAGCCACGCCTCCTCCAGGGCCTTCACGACTTCGGGGTGCTCGGCCGAGACGTCATCCGACTCGGAGAAGTCGTCGAGGCGGAACAGCCCCCAGTGGTCGGTGGCGAAGTCGCGACTGCCGGTCATCAACTCCTCTTCGTCCACCACCCCTTGGAGCACGTGGTCGGTGGTCGCCTTCCAGCCGTTGTGCACGATCGAGCGGGATCCGAGCATCTCGAAGTACTGGGTCGTCCTCGGTGACGGCGCCCCCGGGTCGTCGAACGTGGAGAGCAGGCTCTTGCCGTCGAAGGGATCCTGTTGCACCCCGTCGACCGAGGTCGGCTGGGGGACACCGCAGGCCTCGAGCAACGTGGGCATCAGGTCGACCACGTGACAGAACTGGCTCCTTGTCCCACCGGCATCGTGGATCCCGTGCGGCCACCTGACGATGAGTGGGGTGCGACAGCCGCCGAGCCATGTGTACCGCTTCCACAGTCGCAACGGCGTGTTGCCGGCCCACGCCCACCCCCAGGAGTAGTGGTTGTAGGAGTGGAACCCGCCCCACTCGTCGGCCACGGCCAGGTTGTCCTCGACCGTCTCAGGGAGGCGCGCACTGAACCGGTGCTCGTTGAACGTCCCGTACTTGCCGCCCTCGGCACTGGCCCCGTTGTCGGACAGGAGCACGACGATGGTGTTCTCCGACTCGCCGATCTGGTCGAGGAAGTCGAGGAACCTGCCGATCTGGGCGTCGGTGTGGGTGAGGAATCCGGCGAAGACCTCCTGGCCCCTGGCGTGCATCCGCTGCTCATCGGCGGAGAGGTCGTCCCAGGCCGCCACCCACCGGGGACGCTCGGTCAACACCGTGTCAGAGGGGATGACCCCCTCTTCGATCTGGCGGCCGAAGGCCCTCTCCCGCCACCGGTCCCATCCGTCATCGAACGCGCCCTTGTAAGGCTCGACCCACTCTTCGGCCACATGGTGCGGAGCGTGCATGGCGCCAAGGGCCCAGTACAGAAAGAAGGGCTTCTCCTCGGCCGAGTGCTTCTGGTCGAGGACCATCTTGATGGCCTGGTCGGCCAGGTCCTCGCTCAGGTGGTAGCCGTCCTCGGGGCGGGCGGGCGGATCGATGTAGTGGTTGTCGCTCACGAGCTCGGGGGCCCAGTGGTTGGCGTCTCCTCTGAGGAACCCGTAGTACCGCTCGAATCCGTAGCCCAGAGGCCACCGGTCGAAGGGCCCGGCCGCCGATCGCTCGCCCCGGGGGACGAGATGCCACTTGCCGACGGCCATGGTGTTGTAGCCGGCGTCCATCATGACCCGGGGCAGGGTAGCTGCAGACTTGGGTATCCGAGTGGAGTAGCCGGGATAGTCCATGGGCAGGTCGACCAGGAAGCCGACCCCGACGGCGTGGTGGTTCCTCCCGGTGAGCAGGCTGGCCCGGGTCGGCGAGCAGAGGGACGTGACGTGGAACCGGTTGTACCGAACGCCCGACTCGGCCAGCCGATCGATGTTCGGAGTGGCGATATCCGAGCCGAAGGGGCCGAGTTGGGCGAAGCCGGTGTCATCGAGGACGATCACCACCACGTTCGGAGCGGCGGCGCCCGGCTTCGGCGGACGCCGGTCTGCCCGTTCGGAGGACAGGAGGTGCAGCCCGACCGGTGCCGTTTCATCCATCTTGTTCAATCCCCTTCTGACGCCCTGAGTCGGGGCCGGCGCGTGCCTAAAGACTCGGATCCTGTGGGCCACAACGAATCCCCGCAACCCCGGACACCGACGACGACCGGCAGCGTGTCCCTTCTCCTCAGTCTGCACGCTTTTGGGACCGTGCCGCTTCGCTGCGGCTATCCCACTGATCGCCTGATGTCCCAGTAGTGGTGGAAGGCATCATGGGCGTTGGCCGTCGCCACCTGCTGGGCGGTTTGGGGTCCTCGGTCGGGATGCACGAGCCGGGCGGCGGCCCAGCTGGCCGCTGCCATGGCCTCCTGCCAGTCGCCCACGGCCCGGGCCAGCGACCACATGGCGGCCTGCAGGGGGATGGCCTCGTAGTGCCTGGCATCGGCCAGTTCATTCTCGTCATAGGCCCCGACATCGGCCGGACCGCCCGAGACCACTCCCATCAGACGCTCGGCCCAGATCCGCAGGTTGTCGGCCACATGCAACACGTACTCGGTCACCGACCACCCGAGGTCGGGGTGCCGCTCGCCGCCCGACAGGCCGGCCAGGGTCCGCCCGTAGACCGCGGGGAGCCCGACCACGATGGCCACCGACTCGTCGAACGAGGTGGACCATGAGAACCCGCAGTCACGACACGGGTCGCCGTAGAGGGACGCACCCCACTCGTTCATCCCCGGAGTCTCCCATCCCGGGATGATTCAGGCAGTCCGCCGGGGACGAATCGTCGGCCGACCGCACGACCGGCGTCAATCCAGCCCGAGGAACCTCATGGTGGCGTCGATAGCTCCAAAGTCCGAAGGGGTGGCGAAGTGGTCGACCCCGGGCAATGAGACGAACGAGGCGGACGGCAGTGCGCTCACCAGGCGGTCGGCGCTCTCGATCATGTCGCGGTCCCCAAGGACGACGAGGACCGGACAGGTGACGGCCTCCAGCTCGTCGGCACCGAGGGGCACCCTCGGCCTGCGAAGGAAGGCGGACAATGCCTTCGGATCGTTGCCAGTGGAATGGGCGAGGCGATAGAAGAGCCGGGTCATGACATCTTCGGGCTCGGCCTCCCCGTCCAGGGCGTCGGTGATGATGGTCGGATCGGAGGCCTCGAAGACGTTGTCGCCGATACCGAGCAACACCAGCCTGTCGAAGGTGCCGGGATGGGCGACGGCCACCCGCAGCAGGAGCTCGGCCCCGGTGGAGAAACCGACGGCATCGGTCGGCGGTTGGAGGATGGAGTAGACCTCCTCCTCCACGTGCGCGTAGTCATCCGGATCGGTCGACCGCCGTGACGCACCGTGACCGGGAAGGTCCACCTCGGGCACGACACAGCCGAAGTCACCGAGGATGTCCACCCAGCCGGTCTGGACCCAGTTGTGCTCGAACGACGAGGCGAATCCGTGGACGAGGACGATCGATGGGGATGACTGGGCCATGGTCATTCGAACGCTAGCGGAAGCGAATTGGCAGGCGCTCCCCGACTGGTGGGTCGGGGACAAAGGGGCCTCCACACCTGCCGGCCGGGGGCGGCCAGTAATTCCGACGCCGATCAGCCACACTGGTCGGGCCTTCACAACCTACTAAATCCCGTGATTTGACAAACTTGACTTATCTGGTCATGATTCGGCGCCTCCCGGCTGACCATCCGGTTCGATGCTCTCGGCTTCGACCTCGTTCGCCGGAAGGACCGGCACGCCGGTGGATGTCCATCGAACAACCCAAAAAGGAATCACATGTCTCGCCAGCTCCCCCTCCTCGCCCGGGTCCGACGCCCACGCCACGTTGCCGTGCTGGCAGCAGTAGTGGTCACAGCCCTCGGCACGGCCGCCGGCTGGTCGGGAGCGACGGCGTCGGCGTCGGCGTCGGCGACCACCACTCCGGTGGATCTGTCCGGGGTCACTATCAATGTCGCTGACCAGTTGAAAGAGTATGAGACCGCCTTTGCCGCCACCGGCGACCTCGACGGGGCGAAGTACAAGGTCAACTGGAGCGAGTTCGTCGGCGGTCCACCGGTGATCGCCGCGCTGACCGGCGGATCGGTCGATCTCGGGGTCATGGCCGAGACACCGACGATCTTTGCCCAGGCCGCCCACGACCCGGTCAAGGTGGTGGCCATCACCGAGGGCTTCGATCCGAAGGCCTCTCCCTTCGCCATCCTCGTCCCGAAGGGCTCTCCCATCAAGACGGTCGCCCAGCTGCGCGGCCACACCATCGCCGTCGCCGAGGGGACCGTCGAGCAGTACGTGCTCCTACAGATGCTGAAGAAAGCCGGCGTGCCGAGCAACTCTGTGACCATGGACAACCTGACCATCACCAACGCATCCACGGCTGTCGCCAACGGGAAGGTGGATGCCGCCGTGTCGGCTGAGCCGCTCACCGGTCTCGACCTCCAGGCCGGCAAGGTCACGGTGCTCGCCTCGGGGGCCGGCTATGTCAAGAACCTGGGCTACGTGACCGCCAGTCAATCCGCCCTGGACAACCCGCAGAAGGCGGCGGCCATCGCCGACTTCATCACCCGCTTCTACAAGGCCAATGCCTATCTGGCCACCCACAAGCAGATCTCGGCCCAGACCTACGTGAAGACCTACGGGGTGCCCTTGAGCGTCGCCCTGCAGGCGGTGAACTCGGTCAGCGAGGTCGGTGCCCCGATCACGCCCGCCGTCATCAAGTACCAACAGGCCGAGGCTGACACCTTCACCCAGCTCGGCTTGATCCCGGGCAAGTTGGACGTGTCCCAGATCTTCGACCTCCCGTTCAACGAGAAGCTCGTGAAGCAGGCCGGCATCAGCTGACCGCGGGACAGTCCACCCGCGTCGGTCCAGGGGCCGATTACAGCGTGGTGAAGCGACCGCCATCGACCACCAGCGTCTGGCCGGTGATGTAGGAGGCGGCCGGAGTGAGCAGGAAGACGACGGCCGGGGCGATGTCCGAGTCGGGATCTCCGACCCGGCCCAAGGGCACGAGGCCCCGCAATCTGGGCTCAAGGGCGGGGTTCTCTCGGTAGGCCAGGGCCAGGGCCGGGGTGGCGGCGAGCGGGGAGACGGCAGCCACCGTCACCCCGAGCGGCCCCCACTCGACGGCCAACGACTTGGTGAACCCCCGGATGGCCCCCTTCACCGCCGCGTACCCGGGGAGCGTGCGGCTACCCTCCATGCCGGCCGGCGAGGTCATGAGGACGAGGCGGCCCCGGCGCCGGGCCAGCTCGGGCAGGGCCAGTCGGGCGCACAGGTAGGCGCCCCGAACCGACACGGCCATCTGGTCGTCGAACCGCTCGCCGCCGAGGGCCTCCAGCGTCTCGACCCCGCTCGAGGCCCGGGAGGTGGCGTTGTGGACGACCCCGTCCAGGCCGCCGAACCGCTCGACGGCGAGACCGACCGCGACGGCCATCTCGTCAGCGTCGGCCGCGTTGGCCCGGGCCACGACAACGGCTCCCCCCATCCCGGCGATGGACGCGGCCACCTCCTCCACGTTCGGGCCGAGTCCGGTCATGACAAGCATGGCTCCGGCTTTCGCACAGGCCCGGGCGATCGCCGCCCCGATGCCCGCCCCGGCCCCGGTGACGAGCACGACCCGTCCGTCGAGCTCCCCGGTCACGGCGCCATCCAGACGCCGCCGTCGACGCCGATCGTGGCCCCGGTCACCGACTCCATGCCAGCTGTGGCGAGAGCCAGGACCACCGAGGCGACGTCGTCTGCCAGGGTGGCCGCCCGACGGAGGGACACGGGTGGGAGGCCGGGCCGCTGCAGGGGGCGCTCGCCCGGGTCCCCGGTGTCGGGGTCAGGATCGCCCCAGGCCAATCGCTCGGGAGCCACGGCCAGGCAGTTCACCGTGACGTCGACGAGGCCCCAGTTCCGTGCCGCCACCTTGGAGAGCGCCCGCTGGCCCTCGGCAGCGGTGGCCCACGCAACCAGACCGCTCGGGGCGCCGACCATCGACAGGGTCGGCACCAGGGCCACCACCCGCCCGCCACGGCCGTCGAAGTAGGCCCAGGTTCCCTGGAGGAAGGCCAGGTATCGACGGATGGGCCGCTCGGCCATGACGTCCCAGTCCGATTCCACCACCCCGCAAAGCGGAGCGGGAACGACCGAGGTGGGCTCCGTAAAGGCCCACACCGCCGTCCCGACCCGACCCATCTGTTCCTCGGCCTCGGCCAGCGCCCGTACGAGGCCGTCCGGGCCGGACATGTCCCATGCCACCGACGGCACCGGTCGGTCGACCGCCGCCCCATCGGAACCCGGCGCGGTGACCATGCAGACCGGAGCGCCCAGGGCAGCCAGGCCCGAGGCCAGGTGGTCGGCCGCGGGTCCGCCGCCGACCACGGCAATGGCGCTCACGGTGCCGAGGCCGGGTAGCGGCCAGGCCTCGTCTCAGCGTCCCGGCCCAGACGGGACCGCAAGGCGTCGGCATGCACGAAGACCGGTAGGTCGTCCCCGTCGAGGAACGACGGACGCACCGACGACCCACCGTCGACGACCAGGCCATGGCCGGTGACCCAGGCCGAGAGGTCGGACACCAGGTAGAGGACTGCCCCGGCCACGTCCTCGGCCGATCCCCGGCGCCGGAGGGGCAGGACGGCCTGCTCCTCAGGCGGCGTGACGTCGGGGCCCTCACCGCCGCCTGTCTTCGGGGTGGCGATGGTCCCGGGTACGACCGCGTTCACCCTCACCCCCGAGCCGCCCCACTCGAGGGCGGCCGTGCGGGTATAAGAGAGCAGGGCCGCTTTGGACGCGGCGTAGGACGAGCCGAAGGGCAGGGACGACAGGCCGGCCACCGACGCCACGGTGACGATGCTCCCGGCGCCCTTGGCGGTCAGATGGCGGGCGGCGGCGCGGGTGGTGATGACCGCGGCCCGCAGGTTGCGCTCCATCACGTCGTCGAAGTGACCGAGGTCCATCTCCAGGATCGACGACCACTGTTCGGCCGCCAGGCCCCCGGCCACGTGGACCAACCCGTGCAGTGGCGGCCCGGATGCCGCCGCCTCGGCCATCGCCTCCTCGACCTCGTCAGCCACCCGAAGGTCGACCACCAGGCTCCGGTGCCCGCCCGATATCGATGCCAATCGCCGATCCAGATCTTCCAGGGCCTGGGCGTTGATGTCGAGGGCTGTCACCGAACCCCCGGCCGCCGCCACCATCAGGGCCACGGCCGTCCCGATGCCACCGCCCCCTGCCCCCGCCACCACCACCGTGCGGTGCGCCAGTGAGAACGGGGCCGCCGGGTCGGGCGCGGAGGTCCCCGCCTGCCCTGGCGTCGACCCGACCGGTCCTGCCTCACTCCCCCAAATAGCCACCGCGTACGTCCTCTCGGGACGAGAATCTACCCCTGTTCCCTCTCCCCTCTGTCTCCGGGGACCGCCTGAGAGCGTGGACTCGGCCGCTCGTTCTCGGGGTCGAGTGCCGTGGAGGCACCGGCGGTGGGTGGCATGATCTGTGGGATGCCCATGAAGCCGAGAGTGACCGGGTCCGCCGCCTTGGTCATCGCCCTGGTCGGAGTGGTCGCCGCCGGGTGCAGTGCCCAGTCGACGGCGTCCTCGACCACTTCCCGGTCGTCGACCTCGACGTCCGCCTCGACGTCCACCTCGACGACGGGCTCCACGACCACGACGACCACCGTCCCACCGACGACGACCCCCCCTCCGGTGACCGTGCCGGCAACCACAACGACCATGGCCGTCGCCCCCTGCACGCCGAAGCAGTTGTCGGTCTCCGGCCTGCCGGTCCAGCAGCAGGCCGGGACGGTCATCTTCCCCATCGTCTTCGTCAACTCGGGCACCGCCGTCTGCGGGCTGCAGGGCTACCCGGGGGTCTCGGCCGTCGTCGCCAACGGAGTCCAGCTCGGAGCGGCGGCCGGCCGAGGAGGGAGGCCGCCGGGGCCCCTCGTCTCTCTCGGGCCCGGCCAGACAACCCAGGCCCTCGTCACCTTCGTCAGTCCCGGGACCAACTGCGCCCATCCCACCCAGGCCCTCGGTCTCAGGATCTATCCACCGAACCAGACGGCGGCCTTGTTCCTCTCCACCGGCGCCGTCTCCTTGTGCCCGGCCCCAGCAGCCAACGACCTGCTCGTCTACCCGATCGGCATCGGGTCTGGCCAGTAGCCGTCGTCGGCCTGAGGGGTGACGGCTCTCCGGCGGAGGCAGTCTGTGATCACTCTGGCTTCAATGACTCTGACACCTTGTGACCAGCGAGCCTGGTCGTTCCGGTCAGACGGGCGCCACATCCACCCCTCCCGAGGTGCCCGCCGCCCCCGGGACCTCGGCGGTGGCCATCGGGTCGGGGTGGGCGTCCGCGCCGGGGGCACCGGGAGCCATCGCCCCGAGCGAGTAGATGTTGCCCTTGGTCAGAATGAGCCCGGCCACGACGGCACCGACCACGAAGATCAGCGCCGACCACATGAAGGCCGTCGTGTAGCTGTGGAGGGCCGCCGTCTTGAGCGTCTCGGCATTGGCGGCCCGACCGACCAGGTAGGCGGTGGCGGCGCTGGCGGCCAGCGTGTTGAGCAGGGCCGTGCCGATCGAGCCACCGACCTGCTGGGCAGTGTTCAGGGTCGCCGATCCGACACCGGCGTCGTGGGGCTGGAGGCCGAGCGTGCCGGTGCTGAAGGCCGGGGCCAGGCTGAGCCCGAAGCCGAAGCCGAGCAGGATGATGTAGGGCAGCACGTGGCTGGCGTAGGCCGTATGGAGCCCGACCAGGTGGAGCAGGTACATGGCCAGAGCCGACAGTAAGAGGCCGACCGGGATGACCGGCTTCGGCCCGAATCTTGGAAGCAGGTAGCGATTGGAGACCTGGGCCATCGAGGCCAGGGCGGCGACCATGGGCAAGAAGGCGACGCCCGTCTTTATGGGGCTGAAGCCCAGCGTTCCCTGCAGGTAGTAGGTCAGGAACAAGAAGACCCCGAAGATCCCGATGCTGGCGAACAGCATGGCCAGCATCGAGCCGCCGCGGGTGCGATTGAGCACGATGCGCATGGGCAGCAGCGGGAAGCGGGCCCGGGTCTCGAACCAGGCGAAGCTGGTGAGCAGGACCACCCCGAGGATCAGGAATCCGACGGTGTAGGGATCGCTCCACGCCGTCGTCTCGGCGTGAGAGAACCCGTAGACCAGGGAGAACAGGCCACCGGTGACCATGATCAGGCCGGGGAAGTCCACGGGGTCGTGGTCCTCCCCTCGGTCGTTCTTCAGCCACATCAGGGCCCCGACGGTGGCGATGGCGGCAAAGGCCAGGTTGACGAAGAGCGTCCAGCGCCACGAGGCATATGAGGTCAGGATGCCGCCGAGGAGGAGGCCGAACGCCCCACCGGCGCCGGCGATGCCGCCGTAGATCCCGAAGGCCTTGCCCCGCTCGGCCGGATCGCTGAAGGTGGTGGTCAACAGGGCGAGGACCGAAGGGGCGAGCAGGGCCCCAAATGCCCCTTGGATGGTTCGGGCGATCACCAGCATGGTGAAGTTGACCGACGACCCGCCGATGGCCGATGCCACGGCGAAGCCGATGAGCCCGATGATCAGAGCCCGCTTGCGGCCGATGATGTCGCCGATGCGGCCGCCCAGGAGGAGGAGGCTCCCGAAGGCCAACGAATAGGCCGTGACGATCCACTGGCGGTCGGCATTGGAGAAGCCCAGGTCGTGCTGGGCGGTCGGCAGAGCGATGTTGACGATGGTGTTGTCGAGGATCACCATCAGCTGGGCGATGCCCAAGACGCCGAGGATCCACCAACGCAGGTTGTGATAGGCCGCGGCGTCGGCGGTCCCGGCGTCGCTCGGCCCTGGTGCTGTGGTCGTCTCTTCCATGGAGCCTCCGGCGATCTGAGGGGCGGCGCGGTGTTTCTAGGTTCCCGAGAGCCTACCAGGCATCCGGAGGTGTACACTCCACTTATTCACGAGGGAGGGACCACCGATGGACATGGCGGGCCGATGGGAACGACGATGATGAACACAGCGACGAAGAACGACGAGCGGCCGCTGCGGGCTGACGCCGCCCGCAATCGTCAAAAGATCCTCGAGGCGGCCGCAGAGGTCTTCGCGGCACGTGGCCTCGACGCCACGCTCGATGACATCGCCCACCATGCCGGAGTGGGAATAGGCACCGTCTATCGGCGCTTCGCCAACAAAGAGGAGTTGATCGAGGCCCTCTTCGAAAAGGCGGTGAACGAGGTGGTGGAACTGGCTCTGCAGGCGGCCGGGGTCCCCGACTCCTGGGACGGCCTCGTCTGGTTCTTGGAGCACGCCACCGAGATGCAAGCCGAGGACCTCGGGCTTCGCGACGTGGTCCTCCATGGCGGCTACGGGCGCAAGCGCGTGGCCCTGGCCCGTGAGCGCATCGTGCCGGCCGTGACCCACCTGGTCGAGCGGGCCCAGGCCGACGGGCATCTCCGCTCCGATTTCGTGGCCGCCGACATCCCCATTATCGAGATGATGGTCAGCGCGGTGGCCGATCGCACCAACGGGTTCGCCCCCGGCCTGTGGCGCCGCTACCTGGTCATCGTCCTCGACGGGTTGAGGACCGGTCGGACGGCGACCTCCGAGCTGGTGGCCGGTCCCACCCACGAGGTGCTCGAGGTGGCCATGAGCTGTCATCGCCAGCGCCCATCGTGATCCGGCTGATCGCAGCCATGGACGCCAATCGGGGCATCGCCGGCGACCACGGCATCCCCTGGCAGGGTCGGCTCCCAACTGATGCCAAGTACTTCCGGGACCAGACCGAGGTCGGCGCCATCGTCATGGGCTTCGGCACCTATTCGGAGTTCTCGCAGCCGATCCACCACCGGACCAACTTTGTGCTCGCCAGGGAGGGAACCCCCCTCCGCCCCGGATTCGCCGCCGTCGCCGATCTCGAGGCCTTCTTCGCCGGACGGGCCCACGAGGTGGTCTGGGTGGTCGGTGGTGCCGGCCTCTACGCCCAATCGATAGCGTCGGCCGACGAGCTCTACGTCACCCAGCTCGAGGCCGAGTTCGAATGCACCAAGTTCTTCCCGGAGTTCGACGGGGAGTTCACCGAGATGGCCGACGGCCCCCCAAGGTTCGAGAACGACATACCGTTCCGATTCCAGATCTGGCAGCGGAACGCCGAGCGGCCGCAGCCATCGGCCACCCCCATCGGCTGAGCCGGGGCCTGCTTCGATCTCCCCTTCCGATCAGTCGGTGGCGATGGCCGCCAGGACGTCGAGTTTCGCTGCCCTGCGGGCGGGCCAGCTGGCGGCACCCAGGCCGAGGAACCCGGACAGGACGAGGAACACGACAAGACTGGTCACGGGGATGACGATGTCGGTGATGCCCTGCTGTTTCAACGACGCGGCGAAGGCAGTGCCGAGGGCGGTGCCTATGACGACACCGATGATGGCTCCGAACAACGACAGGATCACCGACTCCGATCGGATCATGGCCCGGACCTGTCGCCGTTTCATCCCGACGGCCCGGAGCAGTCCGATCTCATGGGTCCGCTCGAACACCGAGAGCATGAGCGTGTTCACTATCCCGATCAGGGCGATGAGGACGGCCAGGGCCAAGAGCGCGTAGACCAGGCCGAGCAGTTGGTTGACCATGGCCTGCTGGCTCTTCTCGAACTCAGCACGGGTCTGGATCTTCAGGTTCGGGTAGGCCTTGAGGCCCCCGGTCACCGCCTTGGTGACCGCCCCGCCCGAGTCTGCCGTGCGCAACAGGACGGCGACCGGCAGAGACGTTGAGAAGTGGGAGAGAAAGAACCCGTCGCCCACGACGTAGCTGCCGAGAAGGGCGTTGGTCTGGAAGATCCCGCCGACGCGCATGGTCGAGTCGCCCGTCTCGGCGAACTTGACCGGCACCCGGGAGCCGACCGACAGGTGCTTCGTGTTGGCCGTCGTCGAGTCGATGAGCAGCTGCCCGGCGCTCAGGGCCGCCTCCCCCGAGCCTGCGTCCATCCGGAGTATGACCGTCTGGGAGAGCTGCTCCGTCGAGACTGCCGTCAGGGCCGAGACGGCGTGGCTGATCTCGAACTCACCCCCGTAGACCGTCGAGGTGGCCGTCACCCCCGGTATCCGGGCAACAGTGGTGGCCACTGACGCGCTGATCCCTCCCTGGCCATTTCCCGAGGTGGTGATGATGTAGTCGGCGCTGACGGCGTTGTCGACGCTGCTCGTCGCCGACTTCGACAGCGAGGCACCGAAGACGGCGATGGTCGACACCAGAGCCAGGCCGACCATCAGGGCGGACGACGTCTGGGCGGTGCGTCGTGGGCTGCGCATGGAGTTCTCACGGCCCAGCGCTCCAGAGATACCGAGCATCCGGGCCAGGGGCCGGCCGAGGACACTGGACATCGGACGGGCGACGATGGGAGCCAGCATCCCGATCCCCAAGAACACGGCGACCGCACCCAGGCCGACCAGCTGGATGGCCGGCTTGGTCAAGCCGAGGGACAACAGGGCGACGCCCACCACGCCGATGACAGAGCCGGCGACGATCCGGCGGCGTGAGGACTCGCCCTCCTCGCTCCGAAAGTCGGCCAGGGCGGCGACAGGCGGGATGCGCACCGCCCGTCTGGCCGGACCGATGGCCGACACCAGGGTGACGCCCACACCGACGACGAGGGCGGCGATCACCGTGTGGGCCTCGAAGGCCAGCGGTCCCGACGGCAAGTCGACCCCGAACGCCTTGAGCAAGGCCTCGAGCCCCACCGCAGCCAGGACACCGAGGCCCAGTCCGATGAGCGAGGAGACGATCCCGACGATGGCCGCCTCGGTCAAGACGGACCGGAACACCTGTCTGCGGCTGGCCCCGACGATGCGTAGGAGGGCCAGCTCCCTCGTTCGCTGGCCGACGATGATCGAGAAGGTGTTGAAGATGGTGAAGCCGCCGACGAACAAGGAGATGAAGGCGAAGACGAGCAAGGCGGTCGAGAAGAACGAGAGCGCCTGATTGATGTCGCTCGACTGCTCGTCTGCCACGGTCTGGCCGGTGACCACCTCGACCCCCTTCGGCAGCGTCCGGGCGATGGCCCGCTGCAGGCTGGGTTTGTCCGCCCCCGGGGCAGCCAGCACATCGATGGCGTCGTACTTGCCCACCTCACCGAACAGTCGCTGGGCCGTCGGCAGGTCGAAGGCGGCCAGGGTGGCCCCGGCCAGGTTGTCGGCCGTCCCGAACTTGGCGATGCCGGTGATGGTGAAGGTCTGCGGTGGGCCGACCAACAGCACGCGCACGTGGTCTCCGACGCTGAAGTGGTACTTGTTGGCCGTCCCGGCATCCATGACCACGTCATGGGGTGTGTTGGGAGCCGTGCCGTCGGACAGGTGCAGGGACGAGAGCTGGCCGTTCGGGTCGAAGGACAGGCCGAGGGTCGGGGCGCCCCCGCTGCTGATGGCCTTGCCGTCGGGGGCCACGAACTGGGCGTACCCGGTGACCGTGCCCTCGGCGTAGGCGACCCCAGGGACCTGGCGCACCGAGTTGACGATGTCCTGGGGAATGGCCTTCCTCACTGCGCCGCCGCCGGGGCTGTTGGACGAGAAGGCGGCGACGCCACGGACCTCGAAGTCGACGTTTTGATAGATGCGCCCGAACAGGGTGTTGAACGTCTCGTGGAGCGTGTCTGTCAGGACGAGGGTCCCAGAGATGAAGGTCACGCCCAAGACGATGGCGAGCGCGGTGAGGGCCAGGCGCAGCTTGTGGGCCAATAGGCCCTTCACGGTGACCCTCCACATGTCAGCCGCCCAGCTCTTTCATGCGCTCGAGGACCGAGTCCGCCGTCGGGGTCAAGAGCTCGCCGACCACGTTGCCGTCGGCCAGGAACACCACCCGGTCGGCGAAGGCCGCGCCTCTGGCGTCGTGGGTGACCATGACGATGGACTGGTGGAACTCGGTGACCGAGCGCCTGAGGAACCCGAGCATCTCAGCCGACGAGTTGGAGTCGAGGTTGCCGGTCGGCTCGTCGGCGAAGACGAGGTCGGGCCGCCCGATGAGGGCCCGGGCGCAGGCCGCACGCTGCTGTTGTCCACCCGACATCTCGTTCGGCCGGTGGGAGAGGCGGTCGGCGATGCCGAGCTCGGTCACCAGGTAGTCGAACCACTCCTGGTCCACTTTCTTGCCGGCCAGGTCGGCCGGCAGTGTGATGTTCTCTCGGGCAGACAAGGTAGGCACGAGATTGAAGGACTGGAAGACGAACCCGATCCGGTCGCGCCTCATCTGGGTCAGGTCCGAGTCGTCCAGGAGGCCGATCTCCTGGTCGCCGACGAAGGTCCGTCCCGATGTAGGGGTGTCGAGGCCGGCCATGCAGTGCATGAGGGTCGACTTGCCCGAGCCCGACGGTCCCATCACCGCGGTGAACTGGCCGCGGCCGAACTCCAAGTTGACGCCCCTGAGGGCGTGGACCACAGCGTCCCCCTTCCCGTAGGTCTTGGTCAGCTCGATGGCCCGCGCCGCCGGCAATGCCGAGGGCGGCACCGTCGGTGCCTGCTCGGTGGAGCTCATAGCGGTCCGTCCTTTCTCTCGTTGCCCGTGGCAGGGACCAGGAGATGGCGGCGGGTGACAGGGGTCGACGACCGGGCTTCCCCGTCGACACCCCATGGCCCGGTCGAGGTGATGCTAGTGCTGTAACCAATGACCTTGAGCTGATCCGGCGGTTCCTCGATCAGGCCGCAGAAGCGTCTCGGTCGAACGACTCCCCGAGGTCCTCGGGGCGGGCCACAGCCACTCTGGTCGGGCAGTTCGGGCAGTTTGAGCTCGACCAGCTCCCTCCTAGAGAGCGCGAGGTCCTGCTCCTCATCGCCAGGGGCTATACCTACAAAGTGGTGGGACGCGACTTGACCATCTCAGGCACGACCGTCGAGTCCCACGTCTCCTCGGTCCTCCGAAAACTGCAACTGTCGACCCGGCACGAACTGACCAAGTGGGCGACCGACCGACACCTGGTCTGAATGGCCGGTCCGGCCCCGAAACAGAGAGTCACGCCATGTCCGACTTCCCGAAGCTGATCACCCGCCTGAACCATGTCGAGCCCGTGCCCCGACGGATCCGGGCCTTCCGGGGCGCAGCCGCGGTCGTCGACACAACCAGCGCGCTCTACGTCTGGGAGTGGGCCAACTATCCGCAGTTCTACGTGCCCCGCGGGGATGTGGCCGAAGACTCCCTGGTGGACCTCGACCGGACTGAGGAGTCCCCGAGAGGAACAGCCCACCTTTACGCCTTCGACGGTGACGGGCCCTCAGCGCTCCCAGTCGCCAGACTGTTGACCGGCGCAGTGCGCTCTGAGCTGGAGGGCACCTTCCGCTTCGAGTGGGAGGCTCTCGATGCCTGGTTCGAGGAGGACGAGGAGGTCTTCGTCCACCCTCGAAACCCCTACACCCGAGTCGATGCCCTACGGTCGACGAGGGTCGTCCGGGTCGAGCTCGATGGCATCGTCCTGGCTGAGTCGGCATCGCCGGTGATGGTCTTCGAGACCGGCCTCCCGACCCGCTACTACCTCAACCGGACCGAGGTGGTCTTCGACCACCTGGAATCGAGCGCCACGGTCACACGATGTCCCTACAAGGGCACGACGACCGGCTACTGGTCGGTCAAGGTCGGAGGCGAGACCCATGCCGACCTGGCTTGGAGCTACGACTTCCCGACCCGCCAGCTCCTGCCCATCGCCGGGCTGGTCTCGTTCTACAACGAGAAGGTCGACATCTTCGTGGACGGTCACCCGCTGGCCCGCCCGGTCACCCACTTCTCCTGAGAGCCCCGGGGGGCAGCGGACTCGAAGGCCACTTATCTCTTTAAGTGCTTTACCCATCACTTTGAGTGATATAATCATGGGTAGTGTGCGGACACCAACCGGCGGCGGCCGGTCCCACAGTGGAGGCGGAGCGACCACAGCGTTGGCTGCGGCGAATCGCACTCATGATGGGCGCGGGAATCACCGGCGTCATCTTGGCTACCGTCCTGATAAGCCTCCTGGTCAAGCCGGCCGGTGCTGACCAGGTCACCGTCCAGGCGCCGATCACCGTCCAGGGCCCGGTGAGTGTCTCGGTCCCGCTCTTCGCCTCGGTGCCCGTGCCCGTCTCCCTCCCGGCGCCGGTCACCATCGCCGCACCGGTCACGGTGACCAGACCCACGTTGCCCACCACTCCGCAGCCTGGCGCAGGCGCGGTGACCGGAATCGGGAGATCGCTGGTCACGACGGCATCGACCACCGTCGCATCGCTCACCTCGATGACCAAAGCCGCCCTCACCCCCGTCCTCGATGCAGGGATCGCCGGGCCCAACTCGCCGCTCGGCCCCGTCGGCCCAGCTACCGGAGGCGGCGCTTCTGCACTGTCGGCATTCCCGGCCCTGGCGGGTCGTTCGGGGGCCGGCCCAGCACGTCGGACCAACGGTCGAACCGCCGGGGTGGAGCCAGGCGGCTCCACCCCCTTAGGATCGCCGGTCACCCCGGCCAAGGCCCCATGGGCCCCTCAGACCCCTTCTCCCCAGGCACCGAACAACGCGGGCGAGTCCCTCGCCTCGGGCCAGGGAAACACCCCGTTCGGCTCACTGCCACCCTCGATGCTGCTGTTGCCAGCGCTCGCCCTGGGCGCAGTCGTGCTGTTGCGGAACAGGACCCCGAAGCTCCTCTTGGACCTGAGGTTCGCCCCTCCCGGTTAGAGGTCTCTGACGTGCCAAGCGCCCTGGTCGGCGTCGTTCGGCCAAGTCTCAGAGACCAATCTCATCTAACCAAGGAGAATCACAAATGTTTACCTCTACCAAGCGCGCCCTCGCGACCTTTGTCGTCGCCCTCGGGCTCTGCATTCTCGGGCTGGCTGTTGCCGGCTTCGTCGGACCCAACTCCCCAGCCTCAGCCACATCGACGACATGTCAGGCGTCAGTACCGGCCGTCGGGCCGGTTGGCGGTCCTCCGGCCATCGTCAGTGTGCCGTCGGTCGACATGAGCGGTACGCCCGCCACCAGCGGGACGGCCGGGCCGTCGACGGCCGGGGCCGGAAGCACGACCGGGACCACTACGACGGCAACGGTCACCCCCTCGGCGCCGTCAACGCCAGTCACCCCGACGGTTCCGGTGACCCCTGTAATGCCGGTAGCACCAATCTTCCCCCCAGTCGGGACCACCGGTGTGACCCTGATCGATGCCAATGCACCAGTGCTGTCGGACGGAAACTCGACCACCGGTCTGTGGTCACTGATCGATCTGGACGCCCCGGTGCTGTCGGGCAGCTCGTCGACCGGCTCGGGCTCGTTGGTGAACGCCAACGCGCCCGTCCTCTCCGACGGGTCGACGTCAGGCACCGGCTCATTGGTGAACGCCAACGCACCGGTGCTCGGGAGCGGATCCACATCGGGCGGTAGCTCGCTGGTGAGCGCCGACGCCCCGGCGCTGTCGACCGGAGACTCCTCCACCTCGGGGGGGACGCTCGTCAACGCTGATGCGCCAGTGCTTTCCGGAGGTGCCACGAGCGGTGCTCGGGGCTCGCTGGTGAATGCGAACGCCCCGGTGCTGTCGTCGGGCTCGACCACCGGTACCGGCTCACTGGTGAATGCGAACGCCCCGGTGCTGTCGTCGGGTTCGCTGGTGAATGTGGTCGCTCCGGTGTTGAGCGACACGCCCCTCGGCTAACAGAAGCACGCCCGGACCACCTGGTACAGCAGGTGGTCGCCAAGTTGTCCCCTCCTTGTGCCCCTGAGGCAGGGGACGTGCGGCACGCCACTCACAGGCCCGAAGACCATTGCGCCTTCGGGCCTGGTGGCGCGCCCACGGGCTGGATTCCTCCTGGCTGCCGGGCGGTACCCTTCAGCCAACGATCGGCCACCCTCACGAGCCGGCGCGCCATTCGGCGACCCTTTGATGGAACTCGGCGACGAAGTCCTCGACCGTCATCGAGCTCCGGTTGGCGAACAGCGACTCGTTGCTGTCGAGCCAGCTGGTCAGGGTGTCCACGTCAGCCAGATCGAGCTCCTGGTCCCGCTCCACCAGGTAGACGAAGACCTTTTCATCCACAACCCCCACCGACAGCTCGGTGACACCCCCGCTGCCATAGCACCAAGAGGGGGCCTGGCCGGGTGTGACCGCCGGCTCCAGAGCCCAACCCGGCCGCTCGGACAGGGCGTGGCTCACCTCGTTCCACAGTGCCTTTTCTTTGCGGGACACATGTCCTCCAGTTGTGGCGGCGACGGGCAAACGGTACGGAGGATCCTGCGGCTTTCAAGTAGCCGCCCCGGTCTTCCGATACTGAAGTATGGACCGACACGACACGTTGGGTTTCGGATCGTTGGCCCCATGAGAACCTCTGGCCGCGAGCACGCCAGAATCCGGTCGACATGACTCCCGCCGACAGCTTGGCACGAGACGGGACTCCTGCCGCGGCCCAGGCGTTGGACATCCTCCGCGCCGCTGGTGCCCACCCCCTCATGCGCGGCTTCCCCCAAGGAGCCATCATCGCGTTTGACCAGGACCTTCGTTTCCTGAGTGCCGGGGGACTGGGACTGAGCGAAGTGGGACTCTCTCAAGAGCTGCTCGAGGGCAGGACGATCTTCGAGGTCTTCCCTCCGGCGATCGCCCGACTCATCGAAGGGCCCTTCCGCCAGGCCCTGTCCGGCCAGGAGTCGAAGACCGACGTCCCCTTCGCCAACCGCACCTTCCTCGTCCGACTGGCTCCCTCGCTCGACGCCGACGGTGCGATCGTCGCCGGGATCGGGTTCGCCGTGGAGGTCACCGAGACGCGGCGGGCGGCGGCCGCCCTGCGGCAGTCAGAGGAGTCCTTGCGCTACGAGCGGAGTCGGCTCACCGAAGCCGAACGCATCGGCCAGCTCGGTTCGTGGAACTGGGATGTGCCGACCGACGCGGTCACGTGGTCGGACGGCATGTTCGACCTCTACGGGATCGATCGAGCCGAGTTCGGAGGCAACTTCGAGTCAGCCGTCAGACAGGTGCACCCAGACGACACGGCCACTATGACTATGGAGGCTGCGCGGTCGCTCACCGAACGGGAGCCCATCCACCTGCGGTACCGGATCTTCCGGGTGAGCGACGGGGAGCTGCGGTGGTTGGAGTCACGGGGTAGGGCCTTTTTCGAAGGTGGCTCCGTCATCCGCTTCCTGGGCACTGTCATCGACGTCACCGAGCAGGTGGTGGCCGAAGAGGAGGCGAAGAGGGCGACGGCATTCCAGGAGGCGGTCATCGCCGCTACCCCAGACTTCACCTTCATCACCGACGTGGCCACGGGGGCCTTGATCTACGGCTCCCGCGACAGGGACCTGCTCGGACTCAGTCCCGACGAGGCAAAGGCGCTCGGCCCCGCGGCCATCGGCACCCTGGTCCATCCCGATGACCAGGCCGCTCTCCTGGCCGCCAATCGCCAGGCACAGAGCCTCGCGGACGGCCGGGTCCTCCAGATCCGCTACCGAGGTCGCCACACCGACGGCCATTGGCACTGGATGGCCCGCAGGATCGTTCCGTTCCGGCGGGACACCGACGGAAGGGTGATCGAGGTGCTCGGCGTGCTCCGCGACATCACCGACGTCGTCCAGTTCGAAGAGCAGCTCACCCACTCAGCCCTCCATGACAGCCTGACCGGTCTGCCCAACCGCTCCCTCATGCTCGACCGCCTCGACACCGCTCTGGCCCGATCGGCCCGTGACGGCCGGGAGGCGTCGGTCCTGTTCTGCGACCTCGATGCATTCAAAGGCGTGAACGACACTGCCGGCCACCCCGCCGGCGACGCCGTGCTGGTCGAGGTGGCCGAGCGACTCCGATCCACCCTCAGGGAGGGCGACACGGTGGCCCGGGTGGGCGGCGACGAGTTCGTGATCATCGTTGAGCCCTGGAACCGGTCCTCGGAGTCGAGCCTCGTCCATGGGCACCGCCCGAACACCATCGGGGACAGGGCCCTCGGCGTGCAGGTGGCCGAGCGCATCATCACCGCCCTCGCCCAACCGATCAGCTTCAACGGACGCGACTACCACGTGACGATCAGCATCGGGATCAGCTACACCCGGCCGATCCATCTGGACACCCCCGGCGACGGGGCCGCCGACGCCGTGGTGAGAGAGGCTGACATCGCCATGTATCGCGCCAAGGGCCTGGGCAAGAACCGCATGCAGGTCTTCGACACGCGGTCAGACATCGATCCAGCGCATCTGATCCTCGACCACCACGTCAGACGCTGAGGGCAACGCAGACCGCTGTCAACCGGCCTCACAGGCCGGGGAAGGCCTCCTCCAAGGAGCCGAGCACGTGGGCCGCCCCGGCCTCGGCCATCTCCTCGACCGAGTACTTGCCGGTGGCCACACCAATCGAGACGGCACCGGCATCGTTGCCCGCGCTCACGTCTCGCGGCGTGTCGCCCACCACGAACACCTGGTCGGAGCGGAGCCCGGCATGGAGGGTGGACGCCTTTCGAATGGCCAGTTCGACGATGTCGAGCCGCACAGGCGAGTCCGAGCCGTAGGCACCGAAGATGAAGTAGCGGTTGAGATCGGCCGGGACCAGCTTGGTCCGAGCCGCGCCCTCCACGGCCCCCGAGATGATCCCAAGGAGGACCCCGGCCTCGCTCAGCGCCTCCAAGGTCTCCTTGACCCCGTCGAGCACGCGGTACTGCGGCGAGACGAGGATGTCGTCGGCCAGGTGCAGGAGGTACTGGGCGTAGACCCGGTCGAGCTCGTCGTCACTCGGGTCGCGACCCATGACCGCCTTGAACGTGGAGCGGGCCACCTGGGGGTCGGTCTCGCCTGCGGAGCTGTGGGCCCCGATGTCCGCCGGTCGCCCGTAGATCTTCTGGAAGGCGGCGTTCCACGACCTGGCCCCCGATTCCCCGGTGTGGACCAGTGTCTCGTCCACATCGAACAGCACAACGACCGGTCTGGCCAACTCAACCACGTCCTTTGCTCGTCGGCGACACGACTACCGGATGAGCTTATGGCCCCGGGTCCGATCTGGCCGTGGGCTCGAGCCCATCCAGGTGGCGCCGCCCCGGGCTGACCTCGCCGCATTTCACCTGGTCCGGAGTTTCTCCGTGCCGCCGGTCGGGTAAAGCCTTGGTAGCCCGAAGTGGCAGGCACCCGGGGCACCAACAAGCCGCCGAGCGCTCCGTCGAACCAGAGGAGAAATGGCCATGCAGACTGAGCCGAATGAAGCAACCGAGGTCGCCGAGACGGCGGAGGCCGACAAGGCCGCTGGCGCTGACCGTTCACCCACCGACCAGGAGTCTGCCGCCGCGGACAAGTCCTTGGAGGCAGAGGGCGAGGGCGAGCGAAAGAGCGTCGCCGGGCACTACGACGATATGGCCAAGCTGGGAGCGAACGTCAAGGGCGAGGGCGAGATCGAGTAGGTCGGAGCGACGCCGGATCCGGAAGGCAAACGGCCCCAGATCCGGTCCGTGGCGGGGTCCCCTTGTTTCTCATCGCCCTGACCACCTAAAATCTTCAACCATTGTGCTTCGCGCCCGGTCCTCACCGTCGGCGGGATTGAACGCACGGGTGCGAGTGCGCACTCTGTCCATAGTGCTCTCAACTCTCGTATTCGTCGCCGCTCTTTCGGCGATAGCCGGTGCGCGCCCGGCTTCCGCCGACCAGGTCACCGACCTCCAGGCCCAGGCCACGGCCATTGCCCAGAAGCTGGTGTTGGAGCAGCTCCAGGTCGGCGCCTACCAGCAGCAGTACTCGGTGGTATCGATCAGGGTGACCGCCGACTCACAGGCCGTGGCCGAGACCGCCCAGCAGATCGCCCAGGATCGGACGGCGATCGAACAGAAGACCGACGAGGTCCGCCAACAGGCCATCCGCTCCTACCTCGACTACGGGACAGGGTCCAACAGCGCCACTTCCGCGCTGTTCAGTGGCAGCCAGGAGTCAGCCCAGGCCACCAGCGAGTACACCGGCATCGCCGTCGGGAACATCACGACGGCCATGGACCAGCTGAGGACGGCCCAGGGCACCCTTGAGGCTCACGAGACCTCACTTCGACAGCAACAGGCCCAGGACCAGTCCGACGAGGGCAAGCAGGCCGCAGCCCTGAGCCAGGCCAATGGGACGGCACAGTCACTCGCCGCCCTGCAGAACCAGGTCACCGGCCAGTTGGCTGCAGCCATCGCCGCTCAGGCCGCCGCCCGGGCCGCGGCGGCGGCCGCCGCGGTGGCGGCCGCCCAGAAGGCTGCTGTTGTCAAGACATCGATCCATGTGCCGACCAAGACGGAGGCCCCCGTCCAGGCCTCACCCTCACCCTCACCCTCGCCGTCGACGACAACGGGCACGGCCACCGCTCAAGACCCTGTCGCCTCGGGAACCGACCCGGCCTTGAACCCGTTCCTGCAGTGCGTCGTCCAGGCCGAATCGGGGGGCGACTACCAGATTGTCTCTGCCAACGGGCTGTACATGGGAGCCTTCCAGTTCAGCCAGTCCACCTGGAATGTGGCGGCCCAGGCGGCCGGCCGCCCCGACCTCATCGGTGTACCCCCCAACCAGGCCTCGAAGGCCGATCAGGACACGCTGGCCGTCACCCTCTACTCGCTGGATGGCGAGCGCCCGTGGCTCGGGGACCGCTGCAGCTCCTGAGCAGCACGGTCAAAAAGGCCCTCTAGCCGGCCAGGGCGCGGCGAACGGCGTCAGCGGCCCGGGCGCCGCTGAACATGGATCCCTGGATCGAGGCAGTGTCGCGATGATCGCCGCATACGAACAGGCCCTGTCCGAGTCCGACCTTCTTCTTCATGGAAAGTGGTGGCGCCTGGCGGGGCTGGCCATGGACGATCACGTCGGTGCGCAGGTGGTCCCACTCGGCCGTCGATGAACCGAACCAGCGGGCCAGTTGCTCCTGCACGCGGCCCGTCACCGCGCTGTCCAAAGCCTCGGGCCCGGGCACGGCCGCAGCGATCAACGAGACCCCAGGCGGCGCGTACGACGGTGCCACCTCGCTCATCACCACCACATTCTTGGCCGGTCCGGACTGTTCGCCATCGAGGAGGATGACCGGACCGGGCCATGGAGGGCGTGGGGCCGAGAACCAGCAGCAGGCCGCCGACCTCGACCCCGGATCGGGAACGGACGAGCCGATCAGCCGGTGGGCCTCGGGCCCCTCGGTCGCCACCACTACCGCTCTCGCCTCGATGCGCTCTCCGTCGGCCAGATCCACCGAGGTGGACCCGACCGTCTCGACGCGAGCACCGAGACGCACCGTCCCCGACGGGAGGGTGGCGGCCAACTGGGCCGGGACGGCCCCCATTCCCTGCTTCGGGACGGCAGTCGATCCGCAGGCCAGCATGCGCAGGATGAGGTCGAACCGTCGGCTGCTGACCTCGAGGGCGGGATCGAGCTGGATGCCCGAGAACAGCGGCTGCCAGAATGCTGCCACCATGCCCTCGGAGAAGCCGGCCGCAGCCAGCCTGGCTGCCGTGGTCGTATCCGGGCGACGGACGAGGGTGGCGACTGAATGGGCCCGGACGTCGAGCACCAGTGCGGCCAACCGGGCCTTGTCGGCCAGCGTGCCGATCGGGGCGAGCAGCGTCTCAGGGATCTGACCGGGGCGCCGCAGGGGATCGGCCACCCGGTGGAAACGGCCTCCGAGCCGCACGACCGCTCCGGGGTCGAAGGCGGCTAGCTCCAGCGCGGCCAGGTCCAGTCGCCGTCTGACCTCGGGATAGGCGGTGAGCAGAATCTGGAACCCCCGATCCAAGAGGAATCCGTCAACGATGTCGGTGGCCACCCGCCCACCGACCCGATCCGAAGCCTCCAGGATCTGACACGACACGCCGGCCGCGGCCAGGTCCTGGGCGCAGACCAGTCCGGCCAGGCCCCCACCCACGATCACCACGTCAGCCACTGGGCCACCTCCACAGCTCACTGTGCCCCGTCACGATGGGTTTCATGCCGTTACCGGGCCGACGGGGGTCAGCTCCACCACCTAGCGCAGCTGACAGTGGTCGGTACCGGCGCACAGGGCACAGGCCTCGCCGCCACCGGCATGGGCCAGGCACTGCTCGACCCGGATCCCGACGAGGTCAGCCAGCAATGGGTGTGGTCCGAGGGGAGCGGCCACCAGATGGCGCACCCCTGGGTGGCCGAGGGAGGCCTCGGCGGCCAGGGCCGGGATGTCGGCGTCCCAATGCCGTCCCGGCCACAGGAAGTACGGGGCCACCACCACGACGCTCGCCCCCGCGGCCACGCAGCGGGCGAAGGCCTGGGCGATGGTGGGCTCGGCCAACTCCATGTGTGCGGCCTCGACCACCAGGTAGGGGCGACCTAGGGCGAACTCGGCCACGAACGACTCGTGGGCCCGGTTGGCCTCGGGCCGCTTCGAGCCGTGGTCCACGATCACGAGGCCCAACGACTCGGCTGTAGCCCACGTTGTCACCCCAACAGCGTAGATTGGCCGGCTCGCCGGCCCACCTCATCGGGCGGTGATGTACTCCATCAACTCGTCCCGGTCCTTTTCCAACTCCCGCACACGGCTCTTCACCACGTCACCGATGCTGACGATCCCCCGGAGACGGCCGCCGTCGACGACAGGCACATGGCGGATCCGATGGTCGGTCATCAGGTTCATGAGCCACTCGACATCGTCGGCCGCCGTACAGGTGCGTACCGATCTGGACATGATGGTCGTGACCGGGTCGGACATCGGGTTGGTCCCGAGCCCGCCCAGGTGCTTGACGATGTCACGCTCCGAGACGATGCCCTCGATGTGGACGCCGTCGTCTGAGACGACGAGGGCGCCGATCCGATGCCGGGTGAGCTCAGCCACCACGTCAGCCACCGTGGCCTCGGTGCCGATGGTGGCGACCACGGACCCTTTTTCTTCGAGCAAGTTCGAAACGAGCATGGACTTTTCCCCCTTGTGAGAGTTCCCCTCTTCGAGCTCTACCCGGCCCTGGGGGGCTGAAGCGCCCACGGGCATCTTCGCGCCCGACCCCGGGGAAGGGAAGGGAGGTGGCCAAGTTGCAATGCGATCGCGCGACCCCGACCCCAGCCCCCCGATTGACGCTCAGAGGGATAAAGCCCCACTTCAGAGGGTTCCTCTTCTACGATTGGCCAGATGCCGGACGAGTCACACCTGATGCCTCGGAGCCAACGGACCTCGAGCCAGTCGACGAATGACACCGTACGTGAGGAGCGCGGGCCCATACCGGCCCCCGATCCGGCCGCAAGTTGGCCCCTCGGGGAGGACGAGCGCCAGGTCATCCAGCTCTCCGATCAGGAGGAGTCACCACCCACCCCCGGCAGGAAATGGGTGCAGCGGGCTGATGGAGAACGACGCGCCCGTGGGCGCCTCGAGCTCATCGAGCTCATCGAGGGTGAGGGGGTCATCGTCTTGAACGACCGCCGGGTCCCGGGCCACAAGGCCAGCATCAAGCAGATCGCCGTGTCCTCGGCCGGTGTGTTCGTCATCGAAGCAAAGCACTACAAGGGCCTTGTCCACACCAAGCGGCCGGGTTCGATCGGGAACCTCGGCCCGAACGAGCTCCATGTCGGCCGGAGGAACTGCACGCCGTCGGTCGAGCTGGTCGCCGAGCAGATGAGGGTCGTGCGGGCCGCCCTCGACAGCTCCCCTCTCGGCTCCGCGGTGCCCGTCCAGGCCATGCTCTGCCTGACCCGGGCCGACTGGGGCTTCGCCACGGCCATCCAGGTCGACGAGGTCTGGGTGGGATGGCCCAAGCTGATGGCGAGACGCGTGCAAGACTCGGGCTCGATGGACTCACCGACCGTGCGCGAAGTGTCCGACGTGCTGGCGGCGAGCCTGCCCTGCGCCTGACTTGACCAGGGCGTTCACACAGCTCTCTCACGCCCGACATGGAGTCGAAACATGTCCCGGATAGCCTCGATGGTGGCCAAATCGAAGGGTGTGTCATCTATGGAATTCACTCGCGGGGGATGGCGATGAGCACCGTCGCCGACACCGACCTCTACACCACCACCGACGTCGGTCACGAGCCGCCGACCAGAGGCGACGGCCACGAGCTACCGCCTCACGTCATCGTCATCTTCGGCGCCACCGGCGACCTGGCCCGGAGGAAGCTGCTGCCCGGTCTCCTCAGGCTGTCGTACGCGGGCCTCATGCCTGAGTGCCAGATCATCGGCACATCGCTCGACGAGCTCGACGACCTGGAGTTCGATGCCTTCGCCCTCAAGGCATGTCGGGAGTTCGCTCGCCAGGACATCGTGGAGGAGCACTGGTCGGAATTCCAGACCAAGCTCCACTACGTGTCCCAGGCCTACGGGCCGGCGGCGCTGGCCGAGGCGGTGGGCCAAGCGGAGAAGAGACTGAGCGGCGAGAGCCGGCGGCTGCACTACCTGAGCATTCCCCCCTCGGCCGCCCATGCCGTGATCAAGACCCTCGGCGAGGCCGACCTGGTGGAGCGCTCCCGCATCATCATGGAGAAGCCTTTCGGGACCGACCTCCAGTCCGCCAAGGTCCTGAACGACGCAGTGCACACCATCTTCGCCCCTGACCAGGTCTACCGGATCGACCACTTCCTCGGGAAGGAGGCGGCCCAGAACATCCTGGCCTTCCGCTTCGCCAACGGGCTGTTCGAGCCCATCTGGAACCGCGGGCACATCGACCACGTCCAGATCGACGTGCCCGAGACCCTGTCGGTCGATTCGCGGGCCAGCTTCTACGAGGGAACGGGCGCGTTCAGAGACATGGTGGTCACCCACCTGTTCCAAGTCATGGCCTTCATGGCCATGGAGCCCCCGACCTCCCTCGACCCCCGGTCGATCAGCGAGGAGAAGAACAAGGT
>PLSY01000018.1 GCA_003164275.1 Acidimicrobiaceae bacterium
ACCGGCTTGTTGAGGTGGATGTTGCCGGTCGAACCGTAAAAGGAGGCGTCGCCGAAACTGAAGATCCCGCCGTCCGAGGCGACAAGCCAATATCCCAGGCCGTCTGGTGTGGTCGTCATGCCCACGATGGGTTGGTTGGGGGCGCTGGGCAGCGATCCGTAATCGATGGCATCGCCACAGGACACCACCTCTCCAAATCGACTGGCGATCCAATAGCCACCGTCATCCGTGGTCGCAGCCATGGCCACGACACTTCCGGCGGGAAGGAAGGCGTTACATGCCGTCCCGGTGTGGGCGACAGGCGAGGACGCACCGGCCGGGACTATCACACTGGCAAGCAGGCCAGCCATTCCGAGGACCCCCATGAGGAGGACCGACACAATGATTCGGGTCAGGCTACGTGCTGCCATTCGATGCATAGTTCTCTCCGCCTCATCGCCGATGTGCAACGAGAACCTATCCCGACCGTCAAGGCTCAGGAGGGACTAAGGATTATGACCACTCGACACTCGGATTGAGGTCAGACGATCCATCGTCCAGTTCGTCCACCGATTTACCCGTCAGCTCCATGAGTAGGTCCTCGATCCGGTCCAGCCGTTCGATCAGCTCCACCCGGTCCTCGTCAGCCCCCTGTTCGACAAAGTACGACGCCACCGTGGCAGTCAATACACCGATGAGGCCGATCCCAACGAACATGAGAACGGTAGCCACGCCTCGGCCTCCTGCACTCACTGGGAACTTGTCGCCGTAGCCCACTGTCGTGACCGTGACGATGGCCCACCAGAGGGCGTCGCCGAAGTTGTGAATGTTCGATCCCTTGGCCTGGTGCTCGAACGAGAGGACTAGGGCTGAGCAGGCGAAGATCACGACCAGCACGGCGAGTAGAACGAAGTGCAGACCTCGATGCGTAAACAGCGCCTTCGTGCGTCGCAGCCCATTCGCCAGGACGATGCCGACACGACCCAAGTTGAGAAGCCTCAGCAGTCGGGCCGCTCGGAGCGGTCGGAACATGGGCACGGCGATCACGGCCAGGTCGAGCAAATGGTGGGAGAAGAAGCCCTTTCTGCTCGGTGACAGGTAGAGCTTGATCAGGTACTCCAGGACAAACATCGCCCACACGAACAGGTCGATGGCCTCAAAGGTGTCCTTGACGTCCGGGGAAAGGTTGATGATGTAGGGCAGCACCAGGACTGGCAGCCAGAGGAGCGCCAGGATCGTGAGTGGCAGCTCCACGGCTCGGGCGAAGCCGTCGTAGGCAGTCTGGTCGCGTGCAAGGGTGCGGAACCCTCTGATTCGTGCCATGAAGTTCGTCTCCCTCTCGCCGATGACGGACCGAACGGTAGCCCCGGCTCCAAGATGTGCTCAGATGTTCTGAGTAGATCGGCGGCATCGGGGTCAGGGTGAAGGTCTCGACGCCCGATGGGAGGCGCAGCTCTGAACGCTGCTCTCGAACGCCTTGGACCGACGACGGAGGAGCGGGACATGTTCGAGGACCACAAGGCGAAGAAGGCCGCCAAGGAGCACGAGGAGGCTTTGGCCGCCTGGCAGGCCGACCGGGACGCGCAAGAAGACCTCCTGGACACCGCCAAGACCAGCACCGGCAGTGGAGCGGACTCCATCATGCTGAAGCCGGGTGAGGCGGTGTTCGCCAAGGTCACAAACACCGCGCTGGTTGAGGATCGCAAGGGACCGGGTCACTACCAGGGCCATTCCCAGGGCGTCTCCATCCCCATCGCCAAGGTAGGAGGGCGGTCTATTCGCTACCGGGTCGGCGTGAACAAGGGCCATTACGTCTCGGGGACACCGACCCCCACGGCCATCGACACCGGGACGACGTTCATCACGAATCAGCGAGTGATCTTCCAAGGTGGCGAGCAGACCCGCGAGTGTGCCTTCGCCAAGCTCATCGGGTTCGAGCACGACGACAGAGACGGGTCGACCACATTCTCCGTCTCCAACCGTCAGAAGCCAACGACGATCCACTACGGACCCGGCATCGCTGGGTGGTTCGACTTTCGACTGGACCTCGGCTTGGCTCACTTCAGGGGGACCGTCGCCCAACTCGTCACTGAGCTGCAGAACGGCCTCGACGAGATCGACAAGCACCGGCCGCCAGAGCCTGCTGCCGTTGCCCCGACTCCAGTCGCAGCAATCTCACCAGCGCAAGCCGATCAGGTGGCACCTGCAGCCCCTGAGGCTCCGGTAGCGAGCGTCAACGCTGGCTGGTATGCCGATCCGTGGAAGCTCGCCGCCCTCCGATGGTGGGACGGCACCCAGTGGACCGGCAATGTCCACGATGAAGCTCAGAGCAAATAGCTTTGGCGAACGATGCTTGTGCTCGTCGATGGTCCGTACCAAGCTGAGCATCCCTGAAGCTGAGCGGGAGGGCGGGTGGCGGATATTCAACGGCGAACCGGATCAAATCGATTGGCCTGTTTTCGCGGGGCGAAGAGGCGCCCAATCGCCCGAGGATTCTGTGCTGCCGCTCTGGTGTTCGTCGCAGCCAGTCAGGCGATCCCAACGGCCCAGGCCTCAGCAGGTCCAGTTGTAGGCGCAACTCCGTCTGTGCCGGAGTACGGAATGCATGTCGCACTCGGGTCACCTGGTATCTCCTCACCGATGCCAGCGAACCAGGTGCCGCTTTTGAGTAAGGGTCCTCAGGCCGATGGGGCACTGGGACCAGCACCGGCGCACTGGGTGCATGGGGTCGTTCCTCACATTGCTGGTTCGCAATCTGCTGACACGTCCACGAACTGGTCGGGTCAGATCGATCAGGGTACGACTTTCTCCGGCATCAGTGGAGATTGGACGGTCCCATCGGTCCAACCCTCGATCACTGCCGTGGATTCGGCGACTTGGGTCGGTATCGATGGTGCGACGAACAGTTCACTCATCCAAACCGGCACGTCGCAGGACAGTGTCAACGGTGGGACGAGCTATTTCGCCTGGTACGAGATCCTTCCAGCGGCATCGATAACTATCAACGAGCCAGTGGCTCCCGGTGATGCCATGGAAGCCTCAATCATCGAAGATTCGCCCGGAACATGGACACTGGCCATTGAGGACGTGACGGAGAGCTGGATAGCGTCAGGGGCGCTCTCATATTCGGGACCAGGTACTTCTGCAGAATGGATTGAGGAGGCACCGACTGTAAATGGAAGTCAGTCGGTCCTGGCGAACTTCGGCTCGACGGCATTCACCAGCCCTCGGATTAGTGGAACGAGCCTCGCTGGGACGGTTCTGTCCCCGGTGTACATGGTCAATGGCAGCGATCAGATTGTCGCGTACCCGGGAATCTTCAGCGCCGCTGCCGATTCCCTGCCGATCACCTATGGCACACCACCAGCCCCAGTTGTTAGCTTCCTAAGCCCCTCCCAAGGCCAAACGGCCGGTGGCACGAGCGTGGCGATCAGCGGCAACTTCGCCACCTCTCCCATCTCCGTGGCATTCGGGACTACGCCAGCAGCGATTGTCGCCGTGTCCTCAGGATCCATTACCGCAACATCCCCGCCAAGGGGAGCAGGCACCGTGAATGTAACGGTGAGTGCGCCGGGGGGCATCAGCCAGCAATCGACCTTCGATCAGTTCACCTACGTAGCTCCGCCACCTGCACCACCTGCACCACCTGCACCACCTGCACCACCTGCCGG
>PLSY01000397.1 GCA_003164275.1 Acidimicrobiaceae bacterium
CGCCGTCGCTCGCCACCAGCCAGTAACCCCGGCCGTCCGGCGTTGCCGTCATGGCCACGATCGGTCGGTTGAGGGCCATGGCGCCGGCCGATCCGAAGAAGCCCGAGTTGCCGAAGGCGGACACGGCCCCGTTGCTGGTGGCCAGCCGGTAGCCGTTGGATGGCGAGGCAGAGGTGGTTCCGCCGGCAGTATGGACCGGGCCGGAGGAACCGGTTGCCGACGTGGACCCCGCCGTGGTGGGGGTGGTGGTCGAGGGGGCAGCGGTCGCCTGGGTGGTGGGCGGTGCCTGGGTGGTCGTGGCGGTGGTGGAGCCGCCACCTGTCCCGCCGCTGGTGACGGTCGCTCCTGAACTGGCTGACGTGTCGGGCTCGAGCTGAGGCAGCGAGTCCCCAGCGACCTGTCCCGTGGTATCGGTTCCGCCATAGACCTCGATGGCGTGGAGGTAGGCGTCCCCTAGCAACGTGGTCGGCCACCACGGCGGGATGCCACCTCCGTAGTAGCCGCCGTAGTTGGCCTCAGAGACGGAGATCCTGACCGCGCTTGCCGTCATCGGTGAGAAGGCCAGCTGCAGTTCATGGGTACGGAACTGGCCGACGACGGTTGCGACGTCGGTCCAGCCGACCCCGGGGCGGTCCACCGAGACGACGTAGTTGCGAACGCTGGTGGCGATGCTCCCGACCGACTGGGTGTCGACGATCACCCGGTTGACCGAGGCGGGACTGGCCAGGGTGACGGTGAGGCTGGGCGTGGTGTCTCCGGCTGCAGACGTCCAGCCGCTCCCGGTCACCGAGCCGGTGACCGCCCCCGAGGCCGTGCCCGACGAGGCCGACACCGAACTGTGGCTCACCGCCAGGTCGGGCCCGTAGGTCTCGGTCGGGCCGAGGGTCAATGTGTCGCCGACCGGATACGAGACGAAGGTCACCTGATCGGAGATGGGAAGGCTGTAGGCGGCGCCCGAGGCTACCGAGACTGTCGTGGTGCCCCCATATTCGGAGGTGAGGGTGACAGGGATGGTGCCACCGCCGGGTGCTGTCACCGTCACCGACCCGTTGACGTCGAGGCCGTCCGACCAGATGGCCGCCAGCTGGGTGGCCTGGCCGCTGCCCGGGCCGAACTCTGCCTGGTAGGTCTGGGGAATGCCCGTTTGAGGCATCGAGACATACGGGCGGCCGGAGATCTGGTTGGCCGTGACCATGGTGGCCAGCGCTGCCGGCTTCACGTAGTCGTCGGTGTCGCTGGCCTGGATGAGCGAGAAGGAGACCCCGTCGTTGCCCCAACTCCCCTCGTCGAAGTAGTAGCTCCACACCGGGATGTTCAGCGCCTTCTCCCAGATCATGGCCCGCGAGATGGTGTTGGCCTGTCCGAGGAAGTTGTACTCGCCGTCCGACCACCACCCGACCTCGGTGAACCACAGTGGGGTGGTCCCCAGGACGGCTTCCAACTGTTGGATCTGTGCCGGGGTGCCGTCCTCTTCGAACGAGTCGTTGTTGTCGGTATAGGGGTGGATGGAGGCAACGTCCAGATAGCTCAGGCCGCCGGCTGCGACCAGCTGCTGCCACCAGCTGATGGACGGCTTCAGGGTCGATCCGCCGATGACCGTCGAGGTCCCGCCCGGCTCCACCGACTTGACCGCGGCGTCGAAGGGGGCGAGCACCTTGGTGACGTACTGAGCGGCATTGCCCCATCCGGTGTTGTTGGCTTCGTTCCAGGGCTCCCACATGGTGACCGGGGCGCAGACCCCGCAACCGGTCGGCGGGGTGGCGTAGAACGAGACCAGCCTGGCGATATCGGCCTGCCAGAAGCCACTCGCCACCAGTGCCGACGACACGGCATCGCCCCCGCTGACCTGGATCCAGTAGGAGACGTGATCGGCGCCGGCCTCCGCGGCTGCCTTGAAGGCGTCGTCAGAAGTATGGGCAAAGGTCATGGCCGACGGTCCACAGGTGGCGAGGGTCGGATTCGACGCCGAGCAGTTGGGCAGCACGGATCCCCAATCGATGGTCTGGACGCCCCGCGCTCCGGTGAGGCCCAGCTCGGCGTTGAGGGCGACGCCCCTCGGATCGCTCGGGCCACCCGAGCCGACCCCGGACGGCAGAGTGTCCAGGTTGAGGCGGTCACCGCCGGCTCCGACCGTGTAGGGGAGACAGGTCGTGCCCAGTCTGGTGGCCGGTGATGTGCTGGTGTCGTAGAGCGAGGCCTGGACCAGGTAGGGGCCGGGCTGTTGGTCGGCTGCGGGGATCACGATTGGGATGCTGGCCAGACCGGCTGCCGTGGTGGGCAGGGCGATGGTCGAGGCCGGTGGCACGGTCTCACTGGCCAGTGTCGTTGCACTCTCGACCCGATAGGCCAACTGGAGGTGCGAGGCGTCCGCCGCCCACCACGGGTCGAAGCTGGCCGTCACGGCCGGCGTGACCCCGGGTGCGAAGTAGTTGCCGGTGGCCGACGACGAGAGTCCTGCCCCCCAACCGAGGGAGTCGGTCGGGATGTGCGCCCCCCCGATGTAGGACTGGACCGTGGCCAGCGAGACCGAAGAGACGTTGTCGGCCACGCCATTGAACGGCGGGCCGCCGACGAAGTAGAAGGTCGAGCCGACGAGGAAGAAGTTGTAGGCGCCCATGGCCAGGTTGCCTCCCCCGAGGTTGTTCTGGCCGAGGGTGGTCGAACCCTCGAGGTATCCCGAGCTGCTCGTCGCCTGGATGGTGTTCAGGGGATCGGCGGTGTAGATGGTGCCGTCGGGACCCTCGGTCGCCTCGCCCGGGTAGTAGAACTGCGTCCCCCCTCCGGTATGCACTCCGTTCTGAGCGGTATTGGACGAGCCGAACATGGAGAGCACCGTCCCGGTCGGGCTGACGGTTCGGACGTAGCCGTTCGACGAGTACAACAGGTCGCCGTTGGTCTCGGTCGTCACCCACCCGTAGCTGTCGATGAGGGGGAAGGTACCGGTGATCCCGCCCGACGACGGGTCGAGCACATCACTGTGGGCACCGTCTTGGACGACGCTCACCACTACTTCGAATCCTGCCCCCGACCCGACCGAGAAGAGGCCGGTCGGGTTGCCCGACTCGGGGTGGCTCGTCCACAGCACCTGGCCCGAGGCGGAGAACTTGGACACCTTCGTTCCGTAGTAGCTCGCCAAATAGATGTTGCCCGACGGATCGACGACAGGCTGGCTCACCTGGTCGGCGCCGGTGAACCCGGCGGGAAGGGCGAACGAGCTGATGAGGGTGCCCGAGAGGGAATAGGTGTCGAACTGGCTGCCGGTGTTGACGTAGATGGCACTGGAGGTGGCGAGGAAGTTGACCACGCCCCCGGTCGGCATCACGACGGTCGAAACGGGATTGGCCGCGAAGGTCGGTTCCGGCCCGAGGATGGCCGTCGGGTCGGGGGCCTCGCAGATGGGGCTGACCTCGGTCGGCGTCGGGGCCGGCACCGCACCGGCGATCTGCGGCGTTGCGGCCTGGGCGCGGGAGATGTCGGCTACGACTCCAAGAGTCGTGGCCAGAGCGACCACCCCCGACAGGGCGCAGACAACGGCCCGTCTAAGGCGGGGCCGCTTCGGCCCGCACGATGCCCACTTCACCCTTCCTCATCGGCGGGGCCCACCAGTTCTTTAGTGGGATCTGCGGCACCGGGCCTGGCGGGGTGGCCAGTGGCCGGAGCACCGGCCCGATGTCGGGTGGGGCATTTGGGTCACAGTACGCTGCCTCGGTGGTCCGACCTCCGGTGGTTGCGGCGGGTCCGAGCCCCGTTCATCCTCACCTCGGCACAAAACATCGAAAAGGCCTACCCGCCCCCGTTCCGATGGCTCGAGCGTTGGTCGCTCACCCGAGCCGCCGGCGCCTACACCTGCAACTCGAAGGCCGCCCAGGCCTACTCGTGGCCAGCATGGCCCGGGCCCAGATGGAGCTGTACCGGCCGGCGGCGACCGGCGATCAGTCGTCGAGGGTCTGATGGGCCGCGGTCAGTCCGCCGGCTGCGACTCCTCCACGTGGACGGGACCGCGCCAGTAGAGGTGGAACCGGTTGGCCGCCAGCCTGCCGCGTGCCCCCGGTAGGACCATGGCCCGCACGAACGAGCCAGCCACCGTGCCGGTCCGATAGACCTGCCAACCGATGGTCCCGTAATGCTTACGTACGTAGCGCTCATGGGAGGCATGGAAGTGGACCTCGCGGGTCCCCGGGTCCCCACCGGTGCCTGCGCCCACGTGGGTGGCAGCAACCTCGGTGCACAGGGCTACGTTCCATCCGAGGTCGTGGGCCCTTCGCTGCCAGTCCGTCTCCTCGGCATAGAGGAAAAACCGCTCGTCGAAGCCACCCACCTGGTCGAGTGCGGTCGAACGCATGAGGAGGACCGAGCCGATCACGAAGTCCTCGTGGTCACGGAGCCGACCGAGACCCATGGCCTCGACCCAGGCCCCCAGAGGGGTCGGGAACGGCCATGCCACACGGGCCGGGGTGCCGTCTACGGGGTCGGTCTGGATGGGAGCGACACAGGCCAGGTCGGGCTGTTCATGGAGGCAGCGGTGCAGGCCCTTGACGCCCGCGGCGGTGATCTGGGCATCCGGGTTGAGCAACAAGACGTCGCCCCCTTGACCATCCAGGAGGGCGAGGCCACGGTTCACCCCGCCACCGAATCCGAGGTTGGTCCCGGGATCGACGTAGCGGGCGCCATGACGTTCGGAGACCGACTTGATCGATGGATCCGACGAGTTGTCCACCACGAGGACAGGGAAGGATCCGCCCAAGGAGCTGAGGCAGCTCTCGAACAGGTCAGGCGCTCCGTAGGCCACGACGAGCACGGTGACCTCTGCGTCCGGTTGGTCACCCCGAGGCTCGGTGGTATCGGGAGCGCCACCGTCGGAGGCGGGCATTACTGCTTGTAGGCGTAGGACTGATACGAATCGGTGGTCGAGCGTTTAACACGATTCAAGACGACACCGAGCACCGTGCACTCGGTTGTCTCCAGGCGACGGACGGTCCGTTCGAGGTCGACCCGATCGGTCTTGCCCTCCGATGCCACGACGACTGCCCCCGTCGCCAAGCTGCCCAGAATGGCGGTGTCGGGGACGGCGAGGACTGGGGGCGTGTCCATCACGATGATGTCGGCCAGCATGGGCAGCTGAGCCAGCACCGGCTGCATGCCCGGGCTGCCGAAGAGCTCACTCGGGTTGTCGAGCTGGGTCCCGACCGGGAGCACCTGGAGACCGGCCACTCCGCTGTCGACCAGGAATGAACTCACCGATGTCGCGTCCGGCCCCGCCTTTGCCGTCGCTCGCATGGTCCGAGGTGGGTCGACCCGTTGCGTGGCCTGCCGCTCGTTGGGCCTCGCCTGGGCCCGGGTATTCGCCTTGGCCTGGGGCTGGCCATTCGCCGTGGCCTCGGAGATCGAGCCGAGTGGCTGCTCTTGGCCGAGGTTCTTCCAGTTCGACTTGATGAGGTCGGAGAGTCCCGGCTGATCGGCGATCTGGAGGCCGAAGATGTCCTCCATCCTTGGGCGCCGGAAGTCGGCGGAGACCACGATGACCTTGCTCCCGCTGAGGGCCCAGGCCACGGCGAGGTTGGCGGCAACGAAGGTCTTGCCGTCCCCCGGCTCGGGGCTGGTGACGATCAGTATCGGACAGGCGACGTCTCCCAGGATGACCCGCAGGCTGGTGCGCAGCTCACGAATCGACTCCGCCATTAGCGACTGGGGGGCCTGGACCATGGCGATCGACACCTTGCCGCTTCGCACGTCCTGGTCTTGGGGGAGCTCGGCCAGGATGGGGGAGTCGGTGATGGCCTCGATGTCGGGGCTGGTCCGGAGTCGGGTGTCGAAGTTGTCCCGTCCGAGAGCCAACCCACATCCGACGAGGAGGCCGGCGATGATGCCGATCCCGATGAGCTTCGCCTTACCGAGGCCGGTGGGTGACGTAGGGAAGTTAGCCGCCACTTGGATTGAAGTGTAGGGCTCACCCAGCTTGATGGTGCTCTGTTGGGCCTGGAGCGCGCTGTAAGAAGCGGTCAGCCCGGCGATCTGGGCTATGACGACGGAATTGGTCGAGGCTCCGAGCTGGCTCTGGAGCCCGGCGATCTGTGAGGTCAGTCCGGTGAGCGCCGTGCTGATCTTGTCCACCTGGACCTGGACGACCGCCTGGGTCTGGTCGACGAAGGCCTCGGAGTAGGCCCGTGCCACCGCTTGGGCCTCCGACGGATCGGAGTTGGTGGCAGTGATGGTCAGGCTGCCACTGGTGGTGTCGACGGTGCCCGTGACTTGCGAGGACACCTGGGCGACATGCGGGTCCTTCAAGATGGCCGCGGCCCGCAGTTGCACGGCGGTGCTGCTCAGCTGCTGGACGGGGTCGGGCAAGACCACCGGGTTCGTGCTTGGGGCGCCCGTGGCGGAAGGCGTCGACTCCACGATGAGAGCCGTCGACTGGTATTTGGGCGTCTCTACCTTCGAATAGACGAGGGCAGCGCCAACGGCGACGATGATGCTGACCAGGATGGTCAGCTTCCGGCGCCACAATGTGGAGAGAAACTCTTTGAACGTCAGTGGAAGCTCGCTTTAGGTGAGGTGTGCCCCGGGCACTGAGGATAGGTCGTTCGGGGGGTGACAAGCCGCACCCCCCAAGTTGGCTCGCTGCAGCCCCGAAGAGAGGGCATGGCGATGATTGAAAATGCGCCCGCTAGAGACGGCAACGCTGCTCCCGTAGGGTTGGATGGCGGCTTGGCCATGTCGGTGTTCCTCATTGTCATTTTTGCTGATTCCTAAGGCTGGCGTCATATCTCGTCGACCAGGTAGACGTGGACAACGTGGATAGCGTCGACATCGAAGAGCCAGTTCTTGAGATCGAATCGACGAAGACATACTGGTGCTCGGCGCGGAAGCTACGCTGCCGGGGAGGCGAGCGGCGTTGGTCCCGAGGTCTGAAAAGCGAGAGCGCGTCCACGATATGAGCCGTAGCACCACATCGAAATCGGCCCGGGTGCTCGACGACTGGCAGCCTCGCAATCCCGTGGTCCAGGCAGTCAAGTCCGCTGCCGCGTGGGCGTGCGTCGTGGCGGTGGCCGCCGTCGGGGGCGTGCTCATGGTTGGCAACCGCAAGTTCGGCTTCGCCTTCGCCGCCTTCATGTTGGCCTTCGGAGTGTTCGTCGCTGATCCCATCCTGCTGGTCGTGATTGCTCTACCTGGTGTCATGTTGCTCCAGCGGATCGGGGGCGCGAGCACCAACCTGAGTGTCGCCGACCTCTTGGTGTTCCTCGCCGGGGTGATCAGCCTGTTCCATATCCGATGGAAGGACGCCCCCTTCTTGCGCCAGTTCATGCGAGGCGTCGTCTGGTACGAGGCCGTCTTGATCCTCGTCGTGGTGGCCCATCCCAATCGCTACAACGTCGTCGAGTGGTTCCACCGCTTCTCCTACCTCGGGGCGAGTGTCCTTGCCGGTTGGGTGATAGCCAAGAGCGGCCGGATCAGGCAGGCCTTTCGGCTCTTTCTGGCCGGAGCCGCCGTTTTGGCCGTCATCGCCATGGGGGTGGCCGTGGCGCTCCACTTCCATCCCGCCCAGTTCGGGGCTTACCAAAAGAACTCGATCGGTGCGGTCATGTGGGTGGCCATTGTCGTGGCCCAGATCAATCCCTCGTGGACCGGGATAAAGCGGGGACAAGCCCGGATCGTCAAGTACCTCTGCCTGGTCGGACTGCTGGCCACCCAGTCACGGCAGTCGGCCATCTTGTTGGTGGTCGCCCTCGGTGCCGCACTGTTTCTCAGCCCCGAGCTAAGGCGCCGCGGCAAGATCCTGTTGCTCGCCGCCGTGCCGGTCGTCGTGCTCGTCTATTACAGCTTTTCCATCAACGCCCGGAACAACCCCCAGTTCAACTCGGTAGCCATTCGAGTCGGCCAGATCAGCGCAGCCATGCACGTGTGGCGCTTGAGCCCAATCCTGGGCGAAGGGATGCGCTTCTACAACCTTCCCCAGTACGTGGCTGTGACTGCTCCTCCGAACGTCGTCATCGACAACCTGGCGTCAACGGGAATCCTCGGCTCCGTGGCGTTCATCTTCCTCGTCGTCATCACCATGCGTACCATGTACCGACTTCCGTACACCCTCGGCACTCTCGGACTGGTCCTCTTGCTCGGCCACTACGTAGGCGGCCTGTTCGACATCTTCTGGCTCGGTGGGCCGACTGTTGGACCACTCATCATCGCCGGGGTGTGTCTCGGTCTAGCCGACATGGACCGGATGAAGGGAGATGAGCAACCGGCGGTCGCTGTCGAGCCTGCTGGTGAGGCAACGGCGGCACCAGGCCATCGGTCGCTCCGGCCAGTGTCGCGCTCGGTGATGGCCGGTGTGGCGGCGCGACTGAGCGCGGCGCGAGCAGTCTTGCTCCCCAGTCTCTGACGCAGTCGTGGCCCAACCTCTGCCCTCCTGTCCGACGGCGAGGCACGAGAGGCCCTGGCCACCCGGGCAGCCCAGCGGGCCAAGACCCTGAGCTGGGCAAACACGGCACGAAGCACAGCCGCCGTCTACCGGTCGTGCGGTCTGGCTGTCTGATCTCGGCCTCCACCACGCTGGGTGTCCTCCCGACGCCGCCGTGCCCCCGGGTCTGTGAAGGACGCCAAGGTGCTGGAAACATCGAGGACAGCATGAAGGTCGATGAGTGGGTGTGAGGGGCTTCAGCTCCAGTCCTAACCTGCCGAACTACTGGTATGGGTCAGACATTTGTGGACAGCGCCTCTGCGCCGGCACCCGTGCCCGAGCTGACCTGGAGTTCCCCACCGGTCCTCGACCATGGGGGAGATGTCCTGGCGGACACGATGGCTCTGGCAGCCGGGCTCCTCGCCGACCTCCAACACTCGGACCTCGTGGTCTCGAACGGCTACATCGGACCCGATCGCCGGGCCCCGGGCATCAAGGCGAAGCTCCTGCGGGCAACATTCGCCCAACGACGCTTTCTTCTGAGACTGGAGCTGGCCGCCCTCGTCGTGGTCGCCATCGTCGTGATGGCCTCGGTGCTGCTCGTCGGCGGCGGTACCCGAGCCTCGGCCTCGCCCTCGGTGTCCAGCCAGGTGATTCCGACGCGCCCCGCGCATGACGCTCCAGGGACTTCGCCGGTCGCCGCTATCGCAGGGGCTTCGAGTGCAACGCCCGAAACCACGACCCCGACCACTGCCGCTCCGACCACTGTCGCCCCGACGACAGTGCCTCCGGCGGCAGCTCCGGCCGCGGCACCAGTCGATACCGCCTCGCTCACCCCGAGCGAGATGGGCGCAGAGGCCCTCGCCCTGGTGCGCTATCCATGGCAAAGCATCCCGGGTTACAGCATCGAGTTTCTCTCGATCGCCGACGCCCCGTCGCCCGGCTTCTATGGGAACACCACCTTCACCTGGGGCAAGGCCGGCGGCCAGTCGATCATGTACGTCTATCCGGGCGAGACCGTCGATCGTCTGGCGGCCATCACCGCCTTCGAGATCGGCCACGAGGTCGATGCCGCCGAGGTCGAGCCGCTTGACGGGTCGACGGGTCACTCCGCCATCGAGAACATCGTCGGGCTGCACCCGGCCAGCTGGGCGCCGGACTGTGACTGTGCCGAGCAAGGGTTCCTCTCCGGCTGGTACGCCGCCGCCTTCTCGAACTACTGGTCACCAGGGGTGGGAGACTGGAGCCAACTGGCCGCCGAGCCGACCGGGGCCACCCTGGCCGCGCTGGAGCCCTATCTGAACCCTCCCTTGGCCAGCTGAGCCGACAACAACCCTCCACCCATGGATACCAAGTCATGACCCTCCCCACTGCCCATCGAAGGCTTCCGATCGTGCTGTTACCGTCAGAGGAAACCACCGCTGGGGCCAACGACCCAAATACCCGACCGGACCGACGACCATGACGCGCATCGCTCTCATCCCAAGCTCATACCCCCCCGCGCTGGGTGGGGTCGAAGAGCTCACCCGACATCTCGCCTTGACCCTGGTGGCCGCGGGTGACGAAGTGGAGGTGTGGACGTGTCCAGCCGACGATTCGGACCGGGAGTCGGTGGAGATCCGCGACGGGCTCGTCGTACGGCGCTACCCGATGCACCTTCCGGCCAGCAGCTGGTCGGCCGTGCAGCGCTCGTTGACTTCTGGTACCCGCACGTTGCTCAGCCTGCGCCGGGCAGTGGCGGCCTTCCGGCCCGACGTGCTTCACGTCCAGTGCTTCGGTCCGAACGGGGCCTTTGCCACCGCGCTGGCCCGGCTCACAGGAGTCCCCCTGGTTGTGACCCTGCAGGGGGAGACCATGATGGACGACGGCGATATCTTCGAGATCTCCAAGTCGCTCAGAGCCGCCCTGCGGAGCGGTATCAAGCACGCCGCCGTCGTCACGGGCTGTTCGGCCTTCACGTTGTCCGACGCCGAGAAGCGCTTCGGCCTCCTGGCCGGCCGCGGACAAGTCATCTGGAACGGCGTCGACCTGAGCCAAGGCGCCTCCAACCCGGACGGGAGCCCCGCTTCGGACCTCGGACTCACCGGCGCCGAGCCGAGGCCCTACATTCTCGCCCTCGGCCGAGTGGTCGAAAAGAAGGGCTTCGACCTGCTGCTAGCGGCGTACGCGGCCATGGAGCCGTCGGAACGGACCGCCGAGTTGGTCATCGCCGGAGCGGGCGGATCCTTGGAGCACCTGAAGCAGGCCGCCGTTGACCTGGGCGTCGAGGACCGGGTGCACTTTCCCGGACGCCTCAGCCGCGAGGACGTGGCCCGGGCCATGGCCGACTCCGAACTGTTCATCGTGCCGAGCCGGTTGGAGCCGTTCGGGATCGTCATCTTGGAGGGCTGGCGGGCCGGAGTCACTGTTGTCGCCACCACCCACGGGGGCCCACCCGAGTTCGTCCATGACGGTAAAGACGGTGTCCTGGTCGATCCCTTTGACACCAGTGCCTTCGCCTCGTCCCTCGCCCAGCTACTCGCTGACCCGAACCGCAGAAGCTCTATCGCCGCAGCGGGAAGGGCCAGAGTGCAGTCGTTCGCCTGGCCCGCCATCGCCGAGCAGTACCGTCTGATCTACGCCACGCTGGGCTCACGGTCCTCTAAGGCCGAGGGCAAGGAGCCGGGCGGCACGGCGAAGAGCAAGGAGGCGGTGGCGTGAGTCCTGAGCTAGATCTGATGGAGTCCCGTATCGGGCTGCTGGCCAGTGAGACGCTCGGTCGACTGGCCCACTCGAGCGAGCCGATCCCCTTCGATGACGGTGGCCCAGACGGGGTGATCAAAGCCCCGACCTCGGTCCGGGTCGGGATCGACCTCGTCACCGTCACAGACATCGCCGGATCGATCGATCGATTTGGTGCCAAGTATCTCGAGCGACTGTTCACTCCTCATGAGCTGGGCACCTGTCGCACGGCTGGCACCGATGGGCAGCCTGTCTGGTCGACGGAGTCCTTGGCCGCCCGCTTCGCGGCCAAAGAGGCGGTCGTCAAGGTGTTGCGTCCGGACGGTCCGCGGCCTGATTGGAAGAGCATCGAGATCCATCGGAGCGAGGCTGGGTGGTGCGAGGTTCGTCTGTTCGGCCGGGCCCAGGTCCTCGCCGGCGAAGCGGGGATCACCGAGCTGGCTGTAAGCCTGACCCATGAGGGGCAGATGGCAGCAGCTGTGGTGGTTGCATTGTGTACTACGGGCAGGCCTGCAGGCCCGGTAGATCAGAACCAAGGAAAGGTATGACGATGGACGAAACAATTCGGCTTGTCTTGAGCGAGCACGGACGGTTGCAAGTCGACCCCGCCACGCTCGAGGACGCAACGGACCTCTTCGCCGTCGGGATGACCTCCCATGCCAGCGTGAACGTCATGCTGGCTCTGGAGGATGCCTTTGACATCGAGTTCCCCGAGACCATGCTCAAAAAATCGACCTTCGAGTCGATCGCCGCCATCCGTACCAGCGTCCAACAGATGACAGAGGCCTAGACGATGGCTAGCGTGACCGAGGTGCCGCAACGGGTGGCTGACTCGGGAGGTACGGCGGCCCTGATGAAGCGGGTGGCTGACGAGGTCTCCGGGCCGGCCGCCGAGGAAGTCGACCTTTTGGCCCGCTTCCCCTCCGAGACGGTCTCGGCCATGCAGAAAGAGGGCCTTCTCTCAGCCCTCGTGCCCAAGTCGCTCGGCGGGATGGGAGCATCGTTCTCCGAGCTGTCCCACGGGCTGGAGGCAATGGGCCGTCAATGCGCCTCGAGCGCCATGGTGGTTGCCATGCACCACATACAAGTGGCCTGCCTCGTCCGCCACGGCAGGAGCGATCTTCTCCGTGACTTCCTGGTCGACCTGGTCGACTCGCAGTACCTCTTGGCCTCGGCCACGACCGAGGTGGGGACGGGCGGAGACCTGGGCAGCAGTGTCTGCGCGATCGAGCGGTCGCATGGGACGTTCCAGCTGGAAAAGCAGGCCCCGGTCATCTCCTATGGGCGCTATGCCGACGCCATCCTGGCCACGGCCAGGCGGTCGGCGGAGAGTCCCGAAAACGACCAGGTCCTCGTGCTCTGTCGCCCCCCCGGTTTGGATCTCGAGCAGGTCGGCGAGTGGAACGCCCTCGGGTTTCGGGGCACGTGCAGCCCAGGGTTCATCCTGAAGGCCTCCGGTGACGCCGACTCGGTGCTCGACGACCCGTATGCGACGATTTCGAGCCAGACCATGTTGCCCGTGGCCCATATCCTGTGGAGCTCGCTGTGGCTCGGCATCGCTGGTGCCGGGGTCGACCGGGCCCGGCGCTACGTGCAGGCAGAAGCGCGCAAGCACCCCGGCACGACCCCGTCGGCCGCCATCCGCTTGGCCGACGTGACCGCTCTCCACCAGCAGTTCGTGGACTTGGTGCGCAGCTCAGTGGACCGGTTCGAGGACATAAAAGATGACCCGGACAAGCTCTCGATGATGGGATTTGCCATTGCCATGAACTCACTCAAGGTCTCAGCGTCGACGCTGGTGTCGGAGGTGGTTCGCCAGTGCATGGGCATCTGTGGGCTGTCGGCCTACCGATTGGACACGCCGTACAGCCTCGGCCGTCATCTTCGGGATGCCATGGGCGCGCCGGTGATGGTCAACAACGATCGGATCATGAGGAACAACGCCCAAATGCTCTTGGTCCACAGGGGCTAGAAAGCGAGGACTGATGAAGACGACGGACACAGAGGCAAAGGCGGACGATCCGTCGGCGGCGGCCCATGAAGAGGCATGGATGCCCTTCCGCAAAGAGTTGTTGTCCAACGGCATCCTCATCGCCACGGGCGTGGACGGAATCTACGGACGGTCCAAGGTCTACGAATCGATCGCCGACGGGATGGACCGACTGGTGCTGCAGGTGGGCGCCGACCAGCACGCCACGTCGGTCCGGTTCCCCCCGGTGATGCCCTGGGCCACCTTCGAGCACAACGGTTACCTCGAGTCCTTCCCCGACCAGATGGGCTCGGTGCACACCTTCCGAGGCGACGAACGCCAACACGCCGAGCTCCTTCGTCGCACCGAGGCGCACGAGGACCGGGGCCCGCTCCTCGAAACCACCGACATGGTGCTGTGCCCGGCGGTCTGTCATCCCCTCTACCCGACCATGTCGGGCACCTTGGCCGAGGGCGGCCAACGTGTCGAGGTGTACGGCTACTGCTTCCGCCATGAGCCGAGCACTGACCCGTTCAGGATGCAGTCCTTTCGCCAGCACGACTATGTCTACCTGGGGACGCCGGATGGAGCCCGTGACCATCGCAACCTGTGGATCGAACGGGGCCTCGACGTGCTGTCCAGCCTCGGCCTCGAAGTGTCCTCCGTGGTGGCGAATGACCCCTTCTTCGGTCGCCCGGGGCGGATGCTGGCGGCGAACCAGCGAAACGAGGAACTGAAGTACGAGATTGTCACCCCGGTCTACGAGACCAACCGTGAGACCGCCATCTCCTCGTCGAACTGCCACCTCGACCACTTCAGCCGTCCCTTCGAGATCGAGAGCGCCGACGGCGAGCTCGCCCACACGGCCTGCTTCGGCTTCGGGGTGGACAGGATCACGTTGGCCCTCTTGCACCGTCACGGACCCGACACGGACAAGTGGCCGACCAGCGTCCGCCAGGCGCTCTGGTCGTGACCCAGTGAGCACCGGCACGCCAATGAGCCAGTCCCTACTTCCCCTCAGCGCCGAGACCTATGTGACTCACCCGCTCCATTCCGGTGAGAGGAACTGGTCGCAGACCAACTGCTATGTAGATGTGTTCATCGAGGTCCTGCACGCCTTGGGACTCGATCCCCTGGCGGCCGGGGCCTTCACCCTGAGCGGGGACTTCGAAGGTGACCAGTGGACCTTCTTCAAGTTCCCGCCCGAGGACCTGCGAACGCTGTACGGCATAGACATCTCCGAGTTCAACATTTGGAAGCCGGTGCTCGACCATATCGCCGAGCAGCTCGACTATGGCCGTCTCTGCACCGTCGAGGTCGATTCTTGGTTTCTTCCCGACACGCGCGGAGATGCCTACGGCCTCGATCACGTGAAGTCGACGATCGTGCCCCAGATGCTCGACGTCGAGGGCCGTCGTCTTGGCTACTTCCACAACGCCGGGTACTACGAGCTCGAAGGCGACGACTTCGATGGCGTCTTCCGTACCGGAGTGCATGCTGACATTGGGGGACTGCCCCCCTACGTCGAGGTCGTCCGGCTCGAGAACATCCGGCGCAACGACCCCGATCTCGTGGCCAACGCCGTCGCCCTGACTACCGAGCACCTGCGACGGAGGCCGGCGGACAACCCCATCTCCCGCATGGGCAAACGGGTGGAGAAGGACAGGACGTGGCTCACCGAGCAAGGTCTCGACGCCTTCCACCTGTACTCGTTCGGCACCTTCCGCCAGTGTGGGGCCAGTGCCGAGATGGCGGCATCCTTCGTCGACTGGTTGAATCGGTTCGATCGGCCGGGAACCGAAGACGCCGCCCGCTCTTTCACCGAGCTGGCCGCCGGAGCGAAGGCCCTCCAGTTCGCCATGGCCCGAGTGGTCAGAGGACGCGACGTCGACATCACCGGCACCATCGAGGCCATGGAGCGAAACTGGGCAGAAGGCATGGCCACCCTGGCTTCCCGCTATGGAGGCTGACTCGGACCTCCTCGATTCGTCGAGCTGGGAGTGTGTCGGCGTCCCCGCGGGCCAGGTGGACTTCCCGAGCGGCCTGGCTCCGGTCACGGGGTGGATCGACGCCGCCGTGCCCGGCACGGTGGCCGGCGCGTTCCGCCAAGCCGGTCTGGCGACTCCCACCCAAGACGCCCTTGACGGCCAGGACTGGTGGTTCCGGTGTGGATTCCGGGGCCCAACCGGGCCGAACGGCGCGACCGGGACCGATGGCCATGAGGCATGGCTCCTCGATCTGAGCGGGCTCGCCACCGTGGCTGACGTCTGGATGAACGGCGAGCACCTGGTCCATAGCGAGGCGATGTTCACCCCGCTGCGGTTGCGCGTCGGAGCCCTGGCCCCCGAAAACGAGCTGGTCATTCGTTTCGCCGCGCTCGCACCACTGCTGGCCACCCGCCGTCCCCGTCCCCGGTGGAAGACGAAAGGGGCGTTCCCGCAGAACCTGCGATGGTTCCGCACCACGCTGCTCGGACACCAACCGGGTTGGGTCGACACGCCTGTGCCGGTCGGGCCCTGGCGCCCGGTCAGCCTGTTCCCGTGGTCATCGCACCGGGTGGTGTCCAGGCGATTGCTGGCCACGATCGACGAGGGGAGTGCCGCCGCCGCCGGTGACGCCGGCGATGCGGGCGCCGAGACAGGGACGGTCACCGTCGAGGTCCGCTGCACCGCGGACGGCGCCAGCCCCGAGTCCGGGACCCTCTTGGTCGACGAGACGCCGGCACCGCTGTCGGTGGAGCGAGATGGGAACGAACTGGTGCTTCGTGGATCGGTCACCGTGGCTGACGTCGAGCGGTGGTGGCCCCACACCCATGGGCCACAACCTCGTTACGCGGTGTCCATCGTCCTCGGGGACTCCCGCCTGGAGCTCGGCCACGTCGGATTCAAGACAGTGTCGACCGACGAGCGGAACGGCCGATTTCAGCTGCTGGTCAACGGAGTCCCGGTGTTCTGTCGCGGGGCGGCCTGGTATCCGGTGGACCCGGTCTCGTTCAACTCGAGCGATCGGTCGACCACCGAACTGCTCGAGTTGGCCCGGGAGGCCGGAATGAACATGGTGCGGCTGCCCGGGGGCACAGTCTACGAGGAGCCGGCTTTCTTCGAGAGCTGCGATGCGTTGGGAATCCTGGTCTGGCAGGACGCCATGTTCGGCTTCCTCGATCCGCCCGACGACGAGGCATTCACGGCCACAGTGGTTGAAGAACTGACCGCCGTCGTGACGGAGTTGGCCGGACATCCCTCGCTGGCCGTGATCTGCGGCGGTCAGCAGCTCGAGGAGCAACCGGCCATGTTCGGTCTGCCCCGGGAGAAATGGCGCTCGGCCCTGGTCACAGAAGTGATCGCCGGACTCGTCGACCAGCTGGCCCCGGGCATCCCTTTCGTGTCGTCGTCTCCGAGCGGGGGAGACCTGCCTTTCCAGGTCGACAGTGGCGTGAGCCACTACTTCGGGGTCAGTTTGTATCTACGCCCGCTCTCGGACATGCGCCGTTCCGACCCCAGGTTCATCAGCGAGGGCGTGGCCTTTTCCAACCCACCGGAGCGCCAGACCGTCGAAGAGGCGTTGGGGGGTGCCCACCGGGCTGGGCACGACCCCGCGTGGAAGGCGGGCGTGCACCGGGACTCGGGGGCCACGTGGGACCTGGAAGCGGCAAGGGACTTCTATGTCACCGAACTCCTGTCCGAGGACCCGACCGACGTGCGCAGGGACGATCCCGAGCGGGCCCTCGACCTGGGAAGGGCAGTCATGGCCCACATAGCCGGAGAAGCCATCGCCGAGTGGCGACGGCCCGGATCGGCCTGTGCCGGCTTGCTACTCATCGGCCTGCGGGACCTGGCCCCAGGGGCCGGTTGGGGCGTCATCGACAGTCTCAACCGGCCAAAGTCGCCGTGGTTCTCGCTGGCTCAGTCATGTCAGCCACTTTCCGTTCTCATCACCGATGAGGGCTTGAACGGGCTCGGCCTCCACCTGGTCAACGACTCACCCGACCTGTTCGCCGGCGATCTCAGCATCAGCCTCTATACCGCCGAGCGCTGCGTGGAACAGGTGGCGACGAGCGTCGAGATCCCGGCTCATGGCGGGATCGAGCGCTCCAGTAGTGCGCTCTTTGACGGATTCCGGGACCTCACCCACTCCTACCGCTTCGGCCCCCGGTCCTACGAGCTGGTCGTGGCTCGCCTCCTCCGTGCGGACGGAACGGTGGCGGCCGAGGCGAGCTATCTCCCCGGCGGCCTTGTCCGGCCCGTCCAATCGTCACTCGGACTTCAGGCCGAACTCGAAATGGCCGATACCGAAGCATGGTCCCTGTCCATCTCGACCCGGCACTTCGCCCAGTTCGTCAGCATCGACGTGGCCGGCTTTCGGCCCAGCCGGTCCTGGTTCCATCTGCCGCCCGGAGAACAGGCCCATGTTGCCCTCACGCCCGAGGGCCCAGAAAGTGGCAGTCCGAGAGGACAGATTCGGGCCCTCAACACCACCGAGACGGCACGGGTAGTCCCGTAGACCTGGGAGTTTTCCGGCCCGGAGGGCCAGTTTGTGGAAGCCCGGCGGCCACGAATACCATTCGAATCAGCGGCCGGGGTAGTGTCGGTGCCTGACCTCTGGAACTCCACGCGACAGAGGCAAGCGGTAACCGGTACGGGAAAGGGCAGACCGGCTCGGATGGCGATTCTAGATCCAGACATTCAGGATGTTCTCCGGACACCTGCGTCGGAGGCAGAGCAGGTCCGCGAGGGCCGAAAGCCGACAGCCGAGCACGCCTTGGCCGTTGCCAGGGTCCGCCGGCACGCTCTAAGCCGTCTGCTGGTCGCTGACTTCACCGGCCTCGCCGTTTCCGCCTTTGTCGGCCCCCTGATCATCTCCGCCTTCTCCAACAACCCGGACAGCGCGGCCAGTCGCAGTTCGCAGATCTATCTCTTCGACCTGGTGATGATTCCGCTGTTCATGATTGTCTTCGCGCTCTACGGCCTCTACCGCGGCACCACCCGGCGCATCTCGAAGAGCGTCTTCTCCGACCTCCAGAGCATCGTGCACGCTCTGATGATCAGCGGGTTCGTCTACGCCATCGTCGCCTACGTGGCCAAGAAGTCGTTCAACTTCGAATCAGTGACGGTGGCCAAGATCGCGGCCATGTGCCTGGTGGGCGTGGTCGCCGTGCCGGTGGCCCGGGTGGTCGCCGAAGCTCTGCTCGGCCGGGCGGCCGTCGGCTCGGTGCCGGTCATCGTGGTCGGCACGGGGAAGTTGGCCCAGACGGTAGCAAGCCACCTCCGCGCCCACTCGAGCGTCGACTTCGTCGGTTTCGTGGACGACAACCCGCTTGGCCGAAACGACGTGATCGGTGAGCTCGACGAGCTTCCTGCCCTTTGTCGAAAGTACAGCGTGGCTCGAGTGGTCGTGTGCTTCTCACGCACCCATCCGGAGCGGACGACTGAGATGCTGAAGGGGCTGGCCGGCCAAGTCGGGGTGTCCATCGTGCCCCGCTACTACGAACTCATCACCGCCCGCTCCCACGTGGAGGACCTGTCGGGCCTGCCTATGCTCGACATCGCTCCGGCGTCGCTCAGCGCCGGTGCGCGATTCCTCAAGCGGACCTTCGACGTCGTGGTCTCCTCAGTGATCCTGCTAGTGGCCTCGCCGGCCTTCCTCGTCGTGGCCGCAACCATCAAGTTCACCAGCGCCGGGCCTGTCTTCTTCCGCCAGAACCGGACCGGTCGCAATGAGCAGCCGTTCTCGATGTTGAAGTTCCGGACCATGGTCGAAGATGCCGAATCCCGTCGGGAAGAGCTCGAGGAGCTGAACGAGGTTGACGGCCCGCTTTTCAAAGTGGTCAACGACCCGAGGGTAACCCGTCCGGGTCGGTTCCTCCGCCGGACCAGTCTCGACGAGTTCCCACAGCTCATCAACGTCTGGAAGGGCGACATGTCACTGGTCGGCCCTCGGCCCTTCGTGATCTCCGAGGCGATGAAGATCGAGGGCTGGGCGCGCAAGCGATTCGAGGCCAGGCCGGGCATGACCGGACTATGGCAGGTGTCGGGCCGCAACGAGCTGTCGCACTTGGAGCTCTGTCGACTGGACTACCTCTATGTCGCGTCATGGTCATTCTGGTGGGACATGCAGATCCTGTGGCAGACGCCGAACACCATCTTCCGGGGCCGGGGCGCATCCTGAACTAAGGCGCATGCCGAGAACCGGCGCCGCCAATCAGGCCCCGAGCTCTTCGTCCACCACCTCGTTGATTCGGCGGGTGAAGCGCGCCGATGAAAACGATTCGGCGTGGTCCCTGAGCACCGAGGGGTTCCATGTCTCCCGGCCCAGACTTCTCAGCGCCATGGCTATTTCGGCTGGCCGGGGCTCGTCGAAGAACACACCGGTGGTGCCTTCGACGATGGTGTCGAGGAACCCTCCCCAGCGAAGGGCAGCTGTGGGCTTGCCGAACGAGGCGGCCTCCACTGGTGTCAGCCCGAAGTCCTCGTAGGACGCGGCCACCAGACCGAGACACGATGCGTAGAGCCACCGAAGATTCGCATCGGTGACCCGGCCGAGCACGGTGACGTTGGCCGGCGCACCCGTTCTGATCTGCTCGGCCAGTGGGCCCGACCCGACCACCACCAGGCGCTGATCGGGCATTTGATCGAACGCGGCCACTACCTCTTCGACGTTCTTGTAGGGCAACAGCCTCGACACGCAGAGCAAGAACCCGGCGTCGATGCCTTCGACGGCGTCGGTGGGCCCACCCGGGTCGACGTCGACGGGGGGCGGCACCACCTCGGCGTCGATCCCGTAGAGGTCGCCAACCCGATCACGGACGGCGTGGGAGTTGACCAGGTACCGGTCGGCGGTGGCCGCCGCCTTCTTGTCCCATCGACGGAGTGAGGGGGCGAGCACCGACAACAAGAGTGCCGAGGCCGACGAAGAGCCGGCCAGGTACCGGTCGGCTTGATAGAGCCAGCGCGCCGGGGTGTGGCAGTAGACGACCTTTTTCCCACTGACCTTGGCGCCATGGGCCCAGCCGCTCGAAGAGCAGATGGCCACGGCTGCCTCGACGTGGAGGCGTGTGAAGGCGGGCGCGAGGATGGGCAAGGCCAGTCGATGGTGGTTACGGAGCACCTCCACCCGATTGAGCGCCAGGGTATGGACGTCGAGGCCCGAGAACTCCGGGAAGGTTTCGAGGGGATCGTAGAACGATGTGTGGATGGGGCTGTCGGGAAACGCTTCGGCCAACGACAGGACGACCCGTTCGGCACCTCCGCGCTGGGTCAGATAGTCATGGACGAGAGCAACCCTGTGGCCGGAGCTCATGCGAACGCCGCGGCCACGGCCGCCGTATCGAAGAGGATGTCGACCGACTGCACCTTTCCGTCCGCCACCTGCCAGATCTGCACTTCTTCCATGTCCACTTGCCGGCCCTTCGGACTCGTGAAGGCCACCCTCAGCCAGTTCATGACCAGGCCACCCTCGCTCAATGAGGCCTTCAACGTGATGTCGGTGAAGTCGACCTGTGAGACGGCGGCCACGAAGTTCGCCAGGCTGCGTCTGCCCTCGTAGAGTCCGAACCAGGGTGCAGCGTCGCGGTCTGCGGCGTTGACGGCCCACCGGACGTCTTTAGCCACCAGTCCCATCAGTCGCAAGAGGTCCCCCTCCTCCAAGGCCTGGGCGGCTGCCTGAACGATCTCGGCGCTGGATGGCATGACGGTTCCTTTGACTGGGCGACGGGCGCCAGTGGGGCGCCGCACAGCAGTGCGAGCGTATGCGCTGGACAGCTCGTCGGTGGCGATGATGGGCCGCTGGCTGCGGTGGCGGATGGGACCAACACGGTTACAATCCGTCCGTTCAGGTCCTCTTTGTTTGCACTGCCAATATCTGTCGGTCGCCGATGGCCGCTGCCCTCTTCGCTGCACGGGTCGATGGCCTCACCGAGTCCATCGGGGTGGCCTCGGCCGGCATCCTGGCCGGGCAGGGGTCCATACCGACCTCCGCTCCCGACGAGGTCATAGAGGTGATGGAACCGTACGGAATCGACCTGCGGGGCCACCGAAGCCGACCCCTCACCGCCGAGTTGGTTGAATCCGCCGACCTGGTCATCGGGATGAGCAAACGTCACGTGCAAGAGGCCATCCTCCTCGACCCGGCCTCGTGGCCCCGCGCCTTCATGTTGAAAGAGCTCGTCCGCCGAGCCGATACCGTCGGCCCGCGCCATCAGGGCCAGACTGTTGACGAGTGGCTCGACCACGTGCACGAAGGCCGCACGAGGTCGGGCCTCGTCGGTCGGTCGACCGTCGATGAGGTAGCCGATCCCTACGGGGCCACGTTGGCCGACTACCGGGCAACGGCGAGTGAGCTGGCCCAGCTGGACGACCGGCTGGTCGAAGACCTTTGGCCGGACGGCCCGAAGACTGTTGAGGCGGGGCGAGCGACTGGGTAGCCGTTCTTTCGCCAACGTGCGGCGTGTCCGGCGAAGCGCGAACATAGGGCGTGGCCGAAGGGTGTCAGATCCGTGAGCTACCCGACGGGGGCCAAGAGTTCCTCCTCGACGAGCCCTCGCTCAGCTTCATACGCATTGACCATCAGTCGCGGCTGCAGTTTGGCGAGACCGAAGTGGTCATCTCCTCCAGATTCGCGGTGGTGAGGGACGGTGGCGTCCACCGCCTCGACCCTCAGCAGAGCGTCGGGCTCGGGCCATTGGTGTCGTTGTTCCCGGGAACGGTTCAATGGATGTGGACATCCCCAGAGGGATCGTTGACCGTGGTCTTCCGCAACGGCGATGTTGTCAGCGTGGATCCGGACCCATCGGTCCGCGCCTGGTCTGTCGGGAGCGTCTACTGCCTCCCGACCCGGTCGTCGGAGGGGGGCGACGACCCGGCACCACGATCATCCCGATGAGCGCGGCCGAGCCGGCACCCGGGTCGGACCAGCTCAGTCCTGGATCAGCTCGGGGTGCCTGGCCGCGACCATCCGGCGCATGCCCTCTCGCCACGGAACGGACGTGCCGCCCACGAGCTCGTGCATCCGGGTCAGGTCGATCTGGACACTGTCGATGGTGTCGGCGGTTTGATGGAAGCGGGCCGGGACCCCGGTCAGATCGGACAGGTAGCCGCACCACTCCTCGACGCTGACGGCCTGATCGCCTCCCCAGTTGACCGTGGTGGCCGGGGTGGTGGCCGCTGCCACCATTCCAGGGATCATGGCCAGGATGTCGTCTTCGTGAATGGGGTGGTAGACGCTCGGGGCATCGATGTGGACAGGGATCTCGCTTCCGTTGATCATCATCTCCAAGTGGATGGCGGGCCATCCTCCGCCGTCGCCGTAGGGCACGGAGAGTCGGGCGATCGTGGTCGGGAGGTCGAAGCGGACGGCAGCCCACCGAGCCGTGGCTTCGGCTGCGATCTTGCAGATGCTGTAGGTGCGAAGAAAAGGCCAAACGCCGTGGTTGTCGCCGAGCTCGTCGTCTTCGGCGAAAATGTGGTGACCGAGCGGCTTGTAGACGCCGGTGGTGGAACAGTGGACGAAGGCCGTTGCGGCTTGATGGTGCTCCATGAGCCACGCCAGGCCGCCACTGTTGGCCTGCAGGTCCAACTCCCAGTCGTTGGTCTTGGCCACGGCGAAGTCGAGAACGTAGTCGGCATCGGCCGGGAGTCCGGCCACGTCGCCGGAGACGAGATCGATGGGAACGCAGCGGATCCCCGACGCCTCCAGACGATCTCGCGCCGATTGATCCTTGAACCTGGCTGCCCCGACCACCTCGTTCTCCTTGGCAAGGGCCACGGCCAAGGGCCCGGCCACCTGTCCGGTCACCCCGGTGACCACGATGGACTTGCCCCGAATCGGTTCCAACGGCATGCGCATGCTCCTTCAACGGTGGATGCGACCGACCAGGTCCCCCGAGATACGACCGCCGGCCGATACTAGACAGATCCGACGGTACCGGCGCAGAAGGGCTTGGCGGCGAGCCGAAGTCGATCGGTGCAGATCGAGGGGCGAAGCCGGGACAGCTGGCGTCCATACCCTCTCGACCAGGCATGATGCTGAAAAAAACCCAGAAATAAGCCCAGATTCTGGACACCACAACCTCGCCTGAGCCATACTGTCTATTCCGCCCGTTCTCGCCGGTAGGCCGCATTTTCCCAGGTCACCGAAGCATAGGCCCAGCGGTCCGACCAGTGAACCCGACAAAATTAGGAAGTGACGTTCCCATGAGTGCCACCTGGCGCAAGCACGCAGCCTGCCGGGGCATTGACCCAGATGTGTTCTACCCGGTCTCCGATGAGGAGTCCGGGGAGGCCAAGGCCATCTGCGATCAGTGCGCAGTGCGAGAGTCCTGCCTCGAGCATGCTCTGGCCAACCGGGAGCGCGAAGGCGTCTGGGGCGGCACCACTGAGCGCGAGCGGCGTCGGATCCACCGCCAGCGCCGCAAGTCTGCCTAACTGCGGGCACACCCCTGGAGTGTGATGAGCTTGCACTCGTCTTGTCGGGGATGAACTCGAGCGGGGGGCCGCCCGTAGGCACCGGGGGCGCGGGTGCCGGTGGCGATGAAGTCGGAGAGTCGTTCCGGAGGCAGCGCCTGATGGCGGCTATCAGGGGCCATCCCGCCGGTGACGAGCGCGAAGCCCTGTCGATCGCCATCGTGGCCGACCAGCTCGGCCGCCTTCCGCTGCCCTTCGATCGGTTCGCTGACCTTACCCACGTCACCGCGTCGGCCATCGTCGTCGGCCGACGGGGCGTGATCCTTCATCGTCATCGCCGCCTCCACCGCTGGTTGCAGCCCGGTGGCCACATCGACCCCGGTGAGTCACCCGAGGACGCTGCCGTTCGAGAGTGTCGCGAAGAGACGGGGTTACACGTCGCCCACCCTCAGGGTGGCCCGGTCCTCATCCATGTCGACGTCCATGAAGCAGCGAGCCAACATGTGCACCTCGATATTCGCTACTTGCTCCTGGGGCCGGATGAGGATCCGACCCCAGGCCCCGAAGAGAGCCAGGAAGTGGCATGGTTCTCCTGGGATACTGCAGCAGAGATGGCCGACGATTCGCTGGTGGGTGCCTTGGCCAGCGCCCGTAGGCTCACCGGCACCTCCGAGGTCTAGTCCTCGGCCCGGGAAGGCAAGGAGAGACAATGGCTGAGCCGTTCGACACCCTGATACAGGTGCAGGACCACGACACGATGCTGGCTCAGCTGCGCCATCGCATTGATGCCATGCCCGAGCGCTCCGAACTGGAGTCGATCGAGGACCGGCGCAAGGCGAATCGAACAGCCCAGGTGGCGGTAGAGGCCCAGGTCGGAGAGTTGGCTGCTCGTCAGCGGGTTCTGGAGGAGCAGATCGCCGCCGCAGCCAAACGACGCCATGAAATCGAACGGAGAATGGAGTCAGGGGACATGTCCGCATCTCGGGACCTCCAAGCCATGGACCTAGAGGTCCAACACTTGGCGGCCCGGCAGGTGCAGTTCGAAGAAGACGAGATGGCCCTCTTGGAAGAAGAGGAGCCTCTCGACATCTTGGCCGAGGAGCACAGAACCACAGCCATGGCACTGGACGGGGAATCGGCCCGACTGGAGGCGACCATCGCCGAAGTGGTGGCAGATATCGGGATGGCCATCAAGGCCGAAGAGGCGCGCCGAGCTGAGGTTGCCTCCCGTCTCCCGGTCGAGCTGGCCGAGCGCTACGAGGTGCTTCGATCGCACCTGGGCGGGGTGGGTGCCGCCCGGCTCGTCGGCGATCGATGCGATGGCTGCCATCTCAACCTTTCCTCCGTCGACGTCGAGCGAATCCGTCGACTGCCCCACGAGGAGTTCGCCACCTGCCCGCAGTGCGACCGGATCCTGGTTCATTGATCTCGGGTCCGGAATCCCACCGGCCGTGTTGATTCTGATCCGCCACGGACAGTCCACCGGCAACGCCGATGGCCTGCTCCTCGGTCGGATCGATGCTCCGCTCACAGAACGGGGGCGAGACCAGGCCCGGTGCCTTGCCCCCTCGGTTGCCGGAGCCGGCCGACTAATCTCGAGCCCGCTCCGGAGGGCCATCGACACGGCCGAAGAGCTCGAAACCGGCCTCCCCATCGAGGTCGACGACCGGTGGGTGGAAGTCGACTACGGCGAGTTCGACGGAAGGCCGCTTGGATCAGTCCCGGACGAGGTGTGGGTGCGGTGGCGGACCGACCCCGACTACCACCCTCCGGGTGGTGAGTCACTGTCGGAAGCCGGCGAGCGCGTCAGGGGCTCGCTGGAGGAGCTGTTCGCTACCGAGGGGGCCGGGGCCCGGGCTCTCGAGCCGGTGGTGGTGGTGAGTCATGTCACCCCGATCAAGGCGGCGACCTGTTGGGCGCTCGGCCTGGGCGACATCGGCGCCTGGCGTCTCTATCTGGCCACTGCTTCGGTGACCTGCATCACGTGGCGTGGGACCGGACCGGTTCTCAGTCAGTTCAACGCCACCCCGCGATCGGGAACGAACTGACACGAGCGGCGGGTCCGTCCTAACCCTCGAGTAGCTGGCTGACCGTATAGACGACGATCTTCTCCGCCGCCTCCGCCGAGTGGCCACCGTCCACCCTGAGGGCGCTCCAGTTGGGCCATCCGGTGGTCACCTCGAGGGTGTCGAGCATGACCTGGGCAAAGCCTTCCCGGGCAAGGATCTCCGGACCAAGGGTGGTAGTCAGCTGGGTCCTCAGTCGCAATCGCAGTCGGTCGAGGAGGTCGTCGATCCTGCCGGCCATGGCAGCCCGCGCCTTCGCCACGCGCAACACGGGACTGATCGCCTCGTAGAGCTCTCGCCGTTGACGACAGGTGATCTGGACCCTGAACATCGTCGGCCCACTCGGTGGGATGAAGGCGACGAGCGGGCCGTACTCGGCTACCTGGAGCTCGGCGGCATGATGGAGTAGATCATCGACTCCGTCGAAATGGTAAAAGACCGTGCGCAGCGAACAACCGGCATGGAAGGCCACCTGACGAGAGGAAGGGGCGGGATTGCCGGCCTCGATCAGTTCGATCGCGGCGACGGCCAAGGAATCCCGTGTGCGATTACCCCGTGCCCGTCGTCCGTCAACGACCGGCACCGAAGCGCGAGGTTCACTTACGCCTTGTCCCGCCGTTGGGCTGTTCATACCCCCACCGCTTCCTTGCCGCGCCAAGCCCACGGTACCGGTCAGGGTGGCAGTTCTGGGTGGAAACAGGACCAGCTTCACCCGCGCGCTCACCCCGGGAACGGACGGGCTAGGCGGGGAGCTGTCGCCAGATGTCCACGTCGACGTCGGCCACAGGTGGGCGCCCAGCGAGCCAGGTGAGGAACTTGAGTGAGCTGGCCGGATTGGGCACATGGTCAATCGAGGCGACCAGGACGGTGACATGCCATGCGTGGAACTGGGCGAGCAGCGCCATGCGAAGGGCAGGTGTCTCGGCCGGTGCGTGGCCCAGGTAGAGGAGGGTGAGGACTCGAGAGGTCAGTGTGTTCTCGCCATAGGAGATGACTGGCGAGAACGCCAGGTCGTGGTTGCGCCCCTGTGGGACCAAAAAATAACCCCCTGGGGTCTTGAACTGCATGGCCGCTTGGGCCTGCCACAGCTGGGCGTCGGGGACCACCGACGAGGGAAATGGGTAGATGACCATGACCTGTCCGGGGGAAGTGCGAGCCAACGATTCGGAGGTGAAGAACGAGGGGGTCGACAGGGGTGTGACCCCGTTGACTGGGATATCGGGAATGATCGGAATGAGGCAGATGGCGGCGAGGCTGCCCACGACGACAGGCGCGAGCCAGACGCGACCAGATCTCTGGCTGTGGGCACGGTGGGACCGGCTGGCCAGAGCAGACCATGCCTGATCGAGAATGACGGCGAGCATGAGGGAGGCGAAGAGGGCGACATAAAGCGAATACCGCACCGCGATGGTGTTGGAGAGCAGGGGCAGCTTGCCAAAGATCCGTTCCGGCAGTGGGAGTCCGTGCAGGTACCCCCCCGGGGCGCCCCGAATGGCCAGGGCACCCCCGAGCGAGAGGATGAAAGCCACCACACCTCCGACCGCCGCCACCCGGATGGCCGACGAGCGCCGCCACAGCAGCACAGCGCCGATCACAATCGTGACGGCCAGGGTGATCCCGAGATACGAGCCGTTCTCCGCGGTGCTGTTGGCGAAGGCGTCAGCGGTGCGGACCAGTCCCGATGGTGCGAGCCACATGTAGGTGTTCGGTACCAGCGGCCCGAGGAGGTCGGCTCGGTAGGCATTTGGGACGAGCTGTATGGGGCCGCTGATGTGCCCAGGGCCTCGGAGGGCGAACCACACCGGGTAGGCCAACAGGATGGCTGTGGTGCCGAGCGCCCACACCAAGCCAACGGCCGCACGACGGAAGTAGGCACTGACCAACCGATGACCGATGACAGCCGCCGCGACAAGGCAGACCGCACTGATGACCAAGGTGGAGGCCAGGACTTCGCTCGAGATGAAGAACTGGAGGGCGACCAGTAGTCCGAGGAGGATCCCCGATGCACTGGACCTACCTGTCCCGGTGACCACCTTGTTCAAAGCGAGGAGTATCAACGGCGGTAGGACCACGAAGGTCAAGTTGAGGTGGCCGCCGTTGCTCTGGGCGATCTGGTAGGGGGAGAAACCGTAGACGAGGCCACCCACCCAAGCCGCCGGCCTCCACGCCGTCCACGTGCGGGCGAAGGCATAACCGGCAGTGGCTGATGCGGCGAGGGCCACGGTGCACAGCACGTTGTAGGTGGCGATGGGTCCAAAGGCAACGGTGAGGGGTGTCCCGAGGAGACCGAGCAGCGGGACACTGGTGTTGTCCAACAGATTGACGCCGAATGGATAGTTCCCATAGGTGGTGAAGAGTGGATTGACTCCGTGCCCGAGGGCGAACGGAATCCATCGGAGGAACCACACGGTGGTGAACTGGTCCCCGCCGGACTGCATATGGGTGCTCGGGCCCGCTGACCATGCGTGCCAGTAGAGGGCGACGGCGAGGGCCACATAGCTGAGGATGACCAGAGCCGTCCACGCCGCGCTGCGACGTTTGGCCGGCGACTGCCGAAGGTCCACTGTCCTGCCGTCAGCGACAGCCACTTCGTGCCTGGAGGCAAGAGCCATTAGGCCGCCCACGCTACCGGAGGGCGTATGAGCTGAAAGGCATGAGGTGCCGGGGAGCAACCGCCTGGCGGAAAGCGGCTGCTCAACCCGACACCTTGATTCTAGGGAGGTTTGTGCCGACTCGGGGTTCACCAGCGCGACGCCAAGGGACTAACGAGGCCAAAGACGGGGTAACGCTGACGAGGGTCGGATGTTCGAGAGGAGAAGCTCATGGTGACTGCACTGGTGAAGCCGCTGTACACGGCCGAGGCGACCGCTTCCGGCGGGCGGGAAGGTCGCGTCCGAAGCGCCGACGGCTACTTGGAGGCGGACTTGCAGCCCCCGGTGGAGATGGGGGGCCCGGGTGGCGCCACCAACCCTGAGGAGCTCTTCGCTGCGGGCTACGCCGCGTGCTTCCAGAGCGCGCTCGGAGTCGTGGCGCGTCGCTCCAAAGTCAGCATCGACGGATCGACGGTCAACGCCAAGGTGACCATAGGGACTACCGAGGGAGGCGGCTTCGGCCTGTCCGTCGCCCTCGACGTGCACATTCCCGACGTCGAAGAGGACGCTACTCAAAAGCTCATCGAGAGCGCACACGAGGTATGTCCCTACAGCAACGCCACTCGCGGAAACATCGAGGTGGCGCTCCGAGCGGTCTGAGCCAGCGCTCGGTCCCGCTGCCCATTCGTTACCGGTCAGAGGTATCGATGCCGAACAGTCCGACCGGTGTCCCCAGGTCCTCGGGCACCATGGTCGGTGTGTCGCGGTTGAGAGTCTCCCCTTTGAAGAAGGCTGGACGGACAGCTGCGAACGCGAACATGATCACCAGTCCGGCAATGAGCGAGAACAGGTCGATGAGGAAGACGCCCCCGATGTCCCAGTGGGGGAAGAAGCCCATCTTCCAGGTGGTGTAGCTGTGGGCCGGCTGCCAGTAGAAGTACAGGTTGTAGAACAACGCCCCCCACAGCATCAGGCCGCCGATGATCGGGAAGATTCCTCTGATCCAAAGGTTCCTGGTGCTTTCGCCCAACGTCTTGCGGTAGTACCAGGCGCACGAAAACCCGGTAAGGCCGTAGTAGAAGGCGATCATGACCCCGAGCGCGTCGACCGAGTCGGCGATGACGTGCCCGCCGGACGTCAGGTAGTTCATGGACACGTAGAGGACGATGGACACGCCTCCCATGGCGAGGGTCGAGACCGTCGGCGTCAGGAACTTCTTGTGGATCTTCCCGAAGGCGGACGGAATGGCCTTGTAGACCGACATGGAGAGCGTCGTCCGTGCTGTCGGCAGGATCGTCGTCTGGGTCGAGGCCGCCGCCGAGCTGAGGACCATGAGCAGGAGCAGGTGCGACAGCACGTTGCCGAACGTGGACGTCCCGAACACCGAGTGGCCGAGGCAATCCGGACAACCAGGGTGACGTGCTCTCGGTCCTCGGCCACTCGGTGTTCGGGACGTCCACGTTCGGCAACGTGCTGTCGCACCTGCTCCTGCTCATGGTCCTCAGCTCGGCGGCGGCCTCGACCCAGACGACGATCCTCCCGA
>PLSY01000215.1 GCA_003164275.1 Acidimicrobiaceae bacterium
CTCAACACATCATCGAAATCGGGAAGGCACAATCCCGCGAGGTCTGGATCGTCCAGTAGGGCCGCCATGGTGGCGACTTTGGTGTTCAGCCGACCCTCGATGCGCTCGTCGATTGTCCCCTCCGCCACGAGGATCGTGGCCCGGGCCCGCGCGTCGGGAGCCAAGCCCAACCGATGGGTCCGGTCCAGAGCCTGGAGGTAGACACCGGCGTTATAGGTGCGGTCCACATGGACTTGCCGGGTGCAGGTCTCGTGGAGTGAAACCCCCTCGCCGAGTGACTGGGGCGTGGCCAGGAGTACGTGGCACTCTGGGTCGCCCCGAAAGCGAGCGAGCTCCCGGGCACGGTCGGTCGGTGCCCTGGGATCCCGGCGCGGCACCGACCCCATCACCACCGCCGGCTCGTGGTCGGCGAGGAGTCGGGCGAGCTCGTCGATGTGGTGGGTGAAGTTGGCCCAGACGAGGGTCTTCTCGCCTTCGGCGGTATTGGTGTTTACCACCTGGCGCACCCGGACGAACTTGGCGGGGGTCACCTCCTCCGCCGCGCTACGAGCCAAGCAGTCGAGATCCACCCCCATGCGTTCACCGCGCATGCGCAGCGGTGAATTGGGGTCGAGGACTGCGGCGGGGTTGGTCGCCGCCTGGAGTAGCAACATCACGATGCGCCCGATCTGGGTGAGATCGGCGCGCACACCAGGGTCCCGAACGGCACTGGCGGCGATACCGACGGCGGCTTCGTATAGGCGGCGATGGGCGGCGGAGAGCGGCACCCGTTCTACGGCCAGTTCCATGGGAGGGAGGTGGAGCATGGGCTTGGTGGCTCGCACGAAGCACCGGTTGCGTCGAGGGTGGTGCACCAGGGCATGGCCTTGGCCCGCCCAGACCAGGTCGAACATGACCCGGAGGTCGGCCGGGCTGTTCGGGGCGGGGGTGCCGGTCAACACGAACCGATGTGATGCGCTGGCTGCCAGTTGGAGACAGGCCTGCCCCCGGATCCCGTCGCGCCCGGCCTTTGCCCGATGGGCCTCGTCAAAGATCACGACCGAGGGTCCGGACGCGAGCCACCGGTTGAACCTGGCGAGGAGCACTGGGTCCTGGAGGACCTCGTAGTGGACGACCACCACCTGACTGGCCGGGCGCGGCGGGTTGATGGCCACTGACGGCTCCCGGCCCTCGGAGAAGCACCGACCGGGCTCGGTCTCCCACGCCTCGTGGGCCGAAATCGGGGCTACGACGAGAGCGCGCGTCACGGTCCCGGCACTGAACCAGGCACTCAGGCAGGCGTACGCTACTGCCGTCTTCCCCGCGCCTGGCACCGAGAAGTTCATGCCGTCGGCCCCGCCGAGGAGCCGCGCCACCTGCTCGAGCTGGAAATCGCGCAGCTCCCGGGTGAAGCCGAAGTCGGGCGGGGCGTCGAAAGTCACGGGGCCATCGGGCCCGGGCACGACGACCGGCCAGACCCAGTCTTCCACGGGAGTATCCAAGATGACCTGAAGCCGGTCCGCGCGCTGGGTGGCGGCGTTGATCCGTGCCCGTGCACGTTCGGTCACCCGCGGCGGCGCGGCCACGACGTCCTCGGTGGCCCACCACCAGGCGATGGCTGGAATGGCCCATCCGGGCACCCGGAGCGTGTCGCCGGTGGGCGCGGCTATCCCCGACGCGGCGTCGAGGAGGGTGTGCCACACTTCGTCATTGGCACTCGTCGTGTGTACGAGCAATCCGTCGCGATCACCATCGAATGTGACGCTCACGGCCGGAACCTCTCGCCGGCGAGGATGCGCGCCTTGAGCTTCGCCAGGACCACCGCCGACGCCATGGGAAAACCGCCNNGGCCCTCGACCCGACGTCGGGGACGGTGAGCCCGGACACAACGACGTCTGTGGGAGGGGCGTCGGCTGCGGCGATCTCTCCGAGCCCGTCACCAGCGTCAGCCACGGAGACCGCCAGCACACGGTCGATGTCGGTGTAGTGGGCCAGGTGGCTCACCAGCGACGCCGAGGCCCCAGCCAGGACGGCCGCCAGGCTCACCCACCCCAACACGTCGGCCCCCCGGGCGTCTCCTGCGCTGCGGCGGTCGACAACAGTGCGCTCTCGGCGCCGTAGAACGGGATCGAACCGATCATCGGCCAGATCGGCGCCGAAGCGCCGGGCGACGAATCTCCGAGTAGCGGCGGACGTCGCTGGACAGGCTGGGATGGGGGCCGTGGTCTGGTCCTGGTCGGTCACCATGATTCCCTCCCGGCCCGACCGAGCGTGTTGTCGACCGGGTCGAAGTGCTGAATGAGGGTGTGCTCGCAGATGGCAACTTCGTTGGCCGCTAGGCCCGCGGCGAGCGGGATGACCCACACGCGGTCCCACTCCATCGTGTAGGCGTAGTGCTCGCGGAAGCGCTCCGCTACGGTGCCATCGGCGCGGTCCACTTTTCCGATGTAGACGACGATGTCGTCGGCGTCCACCACCAAATAGAGGGCACGGGATACCAAGGAGTCGAGCGTGATGTTGTCCCAGGCGNNAGGCGTCCTTGTAGATGGGAAGCAGGGTCCGGTCGCCGCACCACACGGCCCGTGGGCCCAGGAACTCGAGCCACCGGGCTTGTTCTTCGGAAGTGAGCTTCATCGCCTCACCCTCCAGTCCGACTGGACATCGCCATCGTCCGGATGGCCTTACCTGTGGCCACAACCTCGGCGAGAATGGCGAGGGCGGCCTGGAGGTCCATGGCGACGTCGAGGTCGATGCCGTCGCCATAGAAAGCCTCGGCCACGCTCCCGCCGTATTCGTCGGCGTCGCGGCTGAGTTCGCCATCAACCACACTGCGCCGGTCAGGGTCGGCCACCTCACCGCACTGGCGTGCGTAGCGGTCGAAGATTCGCGCCGCTTCGGCGAAGAGCCGCTCGTTGTGCTCCGCAGCACCGATCCGTTCCGTGCCGGTGTCGTCACCGTCATCGGGGTTCCAGGTTCGACCCCGGAGGTCGTACTCGGTGAGCAACGGGCCGAAGTGGTGCTCGTCGGCCACGCCGGCGCCGAACTTGACGGACCGGGGCAGGTAGGGCTGGTCGTCATTGCAAAGGGCCACGATGATCTCGAACAGTTGGCGCCGGCCGGCTTCCTCGCGCACTAGGGGCAAGACCACCGTGAAGGGTTCTGACGAAAGGGCTCCGTGCTGCCTGCCGAGACCCGACAGCGTGAGCTGGTGCTCGGTCCCGATCACCTCAGGCGAGATGATCATGGCGAAGGCGGCACCCAGCGCCAGGATCACCTGGGCGGGGCCGACGACGTCGTTGCTTACCCCCGGCGTGCGGGCGATCGCCGCCGCCTCTAAGTCGGCGCGTTCGGCGATCTCCAACCAGTCCACTCCGATCAGGTCGATCCAGTAGAGGTCTTCCCCAAGAGGGTCCGACGCTTCGTCGAGCTTGTAGACCACGGAATGCGACGGGGTGCGCGAGACGGCCGCGTGGACCCTGGCCGAGGCAGTGCCGACCAACGGCAACCCCACGAGCCCCAGACAAGCCGAGGCCATCAGCTGACCGCGCTGCTTCGGGCTGTTCGGCAATCCCTTCGCCGCGATCTCTTCGCTCACCACCCAGGAGAAATCCGTAGCCCTACAGACCATCGCGCCCGCAGCAGCGAGCATGATGTCCAGTTTGTTCATCGTCCGCTCGGTGCCCGAGGCGATGGCGGGGACATGGCCAGGCACCAGCGTCAGGGGCACGAACGTCGGGGACCCGTCGGCATCGGTGGGGAACGTCGTGGGGTCGGCGCCGGGTACCGTAGCGGCGATGTCAGGAGTGATCGTCGAGGCCAGCCCGCCCGCGGCCCAGCCGTAGTCGTCCGGGTCGAAGATCAGGGCCTCCGCCCACGGACCCAGCTCGGAGAAGACGTCCGAAGCGCGCCGCAGGATGCTTCGGGCAACTGAGAGCTGGATCGGCTTTTCGCCCCATTCGAGGTCGGACTGCTCCGGCACGTGCAGAGTCGCCGTATACGCGTCGAGACACTCGGCGAGGGGGTCTTCGATGCCGGCGATGACCGAGGCGCGGTCCACGCCCACGATGATCATCGCCGGCATGGTGAGCACCCTGACGGCCGCCTCGTGGGCGGGATCGAGGCCCCGAGCCCACGCGGTCAGGCGGGCCTCGTCCTCGGCGGGCGTCCCCGAGGGTCCCGGCCCGGCGAAGGGTCTGATCGCGGAGGTCAAAAGGTCACGCGTGACATCACAGTCGTCGGGAGTAAGGGCCCTGAAGGCGACGGCGCCCGTGTCGTCGATTAGGTGCCGGATCGGGAAGTCAGTGACCGGGATACCCGGCAGGACCTTCTCCAAGATCCACTGGCCGATCGTCGTGCGTCGCGCCCCATTCTCCGTCATAAGGACGAGGCCGCTGTTCCCTGTCTCTTCGTCGAAGAGACGGGTCGGGCCCACCAGGATGCTCTTCAGCACCCCCTGCCGGGCGATGTGCTCGAGGTCGTAGCGGTTGCGGTCGTTTCGGACATTGGCCGTGTTGAACCCAAGGGCCTCGCGCTGGTTCTCGTTGAGCTTCGTGAAGTGTTCGGTGTCGCGGAACCGCAGCTGGCGCTCCCCCGAAGGCGAGTCTTCTTCGGCCAAGACCGGCGGCACGAGGTGGACGGCGCCACCGCGATGCCAGACGGCCCCGTTCGCCTCAGCCCGGACGTTACTCACGTCGGGCGCCACCGCCGTGGCGAGAACCCTGGTGTGGATCACCATGAGGTCACCCTTGGTCGTCGGCAACCGGTCCACACCCCGTTTGAGCGCGGCGGAGAGATCGCTCAACTCGGCGTGAGCCGACTCGATGAGCAGCGCCTGCTCCACGATCTCGGCACGATTTGCCCCCTGCGGAGCGAAATGTTGGATCACGTCGCGCAGCTCGGCGCCGGGCTGTGACAGTCCGTCGTCATCGGCGTTCGATATCTCGTCGATGCGGCGCCGGAACCGACCCGACGTCACTGGTGACGCTGGCGGGAGCTCTGAGGGAAGCACCGTCCCCGGCGCCGTCATCGCCCACAACGGGGCGTTGCCAGGCGGGGTCTTGGTGAGGCCGGGGGCTTCGGGTTCTGTATGGCCGGAGTGGGCGGTAATGGTCATGGCGCGGTGGCCTTTCTGTGGAGCCCTCTGCGGATCACCAGGCCACGACCACGAACGTCAGCGCCACTACCGTCAGCCGAGATCCCGCTGTACGCGGTACACGGACCTCCGGAAGAGGTACGTCAGCCCTCGTTCGGGGCACTACCGGAAGGCACTTGACGCCGAACCCATTGGAGTCGTTGTCGTGGCCGCCCAGCGGTTAGCCGATTGGAGCGATGTACAAAGAGCATATCAGCCGGATTCACGCGGCGGGCCACCCGGACGGGTTCAGCGCCCAGTGGGCCGGTACGCCAGATGGTGCCGTCTCGCCTGCAAACTCACTTCCGCCGGCACCGGCTCGTTCCAAGACCCGAAGGAGGAGGGTCCCGAGCCGGCCCGTCCCAAGGGCTTCACACCGGACCTCGAACGAGCATTTCGATGGCGTCGGCAGCATCCTTAGCTACCTCGTGTTCCCAAACTGTAATGAGCGTCCACCCAGCCGTCCTCAGGCGCCATTCAGTGTCCATATCGCGCTGACGATTGTCCGCCAGCTTCGCAGCCCACCATGCCGAGTTCTTCTTCGGCTCCGTTCCATGCAGTGGACAACTGTGCCAGAAGCACCCGTGTACCTCGACGACTATCCGCTGTCCCGGAAACACGATGTCATGCTTGCGGCGCCCGTCTATGACAGAGAAATGCGTCCGGTACCGGAGACCCCGCCGGTGGAGTTCTCTACGGAGAGAAAGCTCGGGAGCCGTGTCCTTCTGCTGCTGCCGATGCATGCGGGCAAGAGCGGATTGCGACGATGCTGCGGGACTACTCGTCCTCCTCGGGGGCTTCGAGGGCTTCGAGTTCGTCTGGGCCGATGAGTTCGCCATCTTCGTAGTGGATCTCAGTCTTATTCCGCGCGGCGACGGTCGACGTAACTGCCTCGACGAGCTGGTCGAGGTTCAGCGTGGCATTGGGAATCCCGTTCTTGGACGGGGGCCGGGTCACGTCGAAGTACCATGTGCGACCTCGTTCGGGGCCTTCAGTTTCGTACAGACCGATGTAGACACTTTCAAACCGATCGTAGCGGGGATCGTCCGGTTGACTACGGCCAGTTCTCTTTCGGAATGTAGCCACCGCATGGGCAAACGAACTGTGACTGTTCTCCCCATCTCGGGCGGCGTCGGCGTTCATGAAGACAAGGCCGATGAGAACGCTGTAGGGCTGTCGCCGATGGACCACGTCGGCTTCGGCTCGGAGCTCATGGTCGTTCCGCAACACGTTCTTCGTGAAGCGACCAAGCTTCCCCGTCGTCGGAGAGTAGTCCTGGAAGCTGTACGTCTTGATGGAAACGTTGAGGATGAGGCCCAGTTTGTCGTCCCAAACCTTGACGTCGAGTCGCTTCTTGCCGCCATCGGCACCGATCGGTGTTTCCTGGTCCCGGCCCGTCTCCGAAGGAGTCACTGTGGGAAAGCTGGCGCGGAGTGCCTGCCCGACCATGATCGCCAGAAGCCGGCTCAGTCGCTCTGCGTAATTCTTCTTGTCGGCCCGATCTGCAGTCGGCGCAGGTCGGGGTCCGACTCGGTCGAGAACGTCTCGGAGCGAATACTCAGGGTCGATCCTCGAACTCTTTGCCATCAAGCCGCTGCGTCCCGAGCGAACTCGATGTGCTCCTTCATGTCCAGGCGAAACTGTTCCGGCACTCGGAGTCGCCCGTTCTCGAGCCGAGACAGAAAGCCTGCCGCACCCCGAAATGAGAGGGACTCGTAGTCTGCACCCATCATTGAAGCAAGGTGGGTGTAACGGTTGCGCTCGGGCCACAGGCTGACGTCGACACGCCAAACCTTGCCGCGTTCTCCCCAAGCAGCCGTTGGCCATGAGCTCCCGACCTTCAGCGGTTGTGCGATCGTGGCGTCCCAAGTGCCCGGTTGGACGAGTCGTCGTCCGATCCAGGCCGACACCCCGACTGTCACGGCGTTGCCGACCATCTTCCAGCGAGCCCCCTGACCACGGAAACCAGTCGCTCNNGCGCAGTCCACCCGGAGCGAAAGCCCTGCATCCGCTCGGCTGTTGCGATCCCCGGCGTGACGAACTTCTCGCCCGGTTCGGCCTGGAGGCGCCAAATGGCCGGCGGCGATGGTATTCCGATCGTCGACCCACCCTTAAGCGTGGGAACGCCGTCTTGACACCACCCCAGCCCTCTCAACCCTTCCGTCCAGTAGAAACCGTAGTGGTCGTCGGCAAGTGAGTCGGAGCTGCGCTCACCAGCGTCGTCGGCGAAGAGAACGGGGCGCGGGTCCTCTGTCCTGCTCGCAAGAAGGATTACACGCTGTCGCCTCTGGGGCACACCCGCGAATCGGGAATCGACCACGCGATAGGCCCAGCGATAGCCCAACCTTTCGAGCTCGTTCGTAATCGCCGCCATCGCCCGACCACCGTGGAGCGGCAGCATGTTCCGCACGTTCTCAAGGAGCAGCCATCTGGCCGGGTGCCCATCTGCCAGGCTCAGAGCTTTGTGCACCAAGCCCGATTGGGAGCCATCGATCCCAGCAGTCCTCCCTGCCTGCGAGAGGTCCGTACAGGGAAACCCACCGGCGATCACGTCGGCCGCTGGCAGTGCCACGATCTCGTTGATATCACCGGCGACGGGGACTTCTGGAAACCTCCGATGGAGCACCCGGCGCGCCGGTTCCCACGACTCACACAGATAGGTCGTCTGGAAGCCCGACCGCGCCAAACCCTGGTCGATTCCGCCGACGCCAGCAAAGAGTGAAACTAAGGTTCCCGGCGAGCTCATGGGGAGATCGTAGACACAGGGGTGTGACAAGGCGGGTGATCCACGGGGAGCCTCCGCCCATGGATACACCGTCTGCCTTCGGTTCATGAACCATATGGTCCGGACCGACGTCACCCTCACCGTCACCCTCCCTGCTCAAGCTGCCATTTGTCTGGTCGGTGACGGAAGTCCGCTCGGCGATGACGGAAGTGGGCACAACGCGACTGAGTATCGGGTCGGAACGTCTTTGCGGTCCCGGGCACGTCTGGACCTGCCGCGCTGAGGCCCGCCGACAATCCCGCGACCCACTCCTCCGAAACGCTCGCAAGGCTCCCATTGCCGGGGCGGGTCCAAAATCCTGGCGCCAGTCCCCTCTCGCCTCTCCGGGCCATCTGGCCGGCTTTGGCGAGTCCCTGGCGTCGCTCACCTCGAAGGCAGCGCAGTGAGGGTCTCGTGGAACGCGATCGCAGCCGAATGTCGGGCCTGTCGCATCGGCTTCCCCCACAAGGCTGAGAACGTCACCCTCGGCTTCGCCAGACCGGGACATTCAATGTCCACACAGTTGCATCACTGAGATGCCGCCCTCCGGGCGCGCTCCGCCACCGTGCGAAATCGAGTCTTGCGACGGGCGGGGGTGACGTTCCCGCACCCGGGTGCACAGGTGTGGACATGTTCCATACCGCTTTGGCGGAGCCGATCTGCTGAGTCACCCAGGCGCCCGTGGCGGGCTCGATGCCCGCCTGGGCGCCTCACTCGATCCCCGGACCGGGTTGAGCTTCCGCATCGTGTTCTCACAGGAGGGAGTGCCAGCCGGCCCGGGGTGGGCCTGGGGTAAAGCGCAGTCGGCCGGCCGAGTGAGGAGTGGAGCCCGTTGGTGGCGTCGAACTGGTCGAGGCGGCAGTGAAGCAGGCCGACAACGAGGCGGCGCCCCGCAGCGACCTTAGAGGTTGGGGCCGAACCCGGGTCAGACATCACCGTGCCGAGACCCGCAAGGGGAATTCAGTTCTCAGGCACAAAAGGTGACGTTGCTCCGCCCTAGAGCCAGGCCAGGGTGACGTTGGGAGGGATCTGAGGCACGCCAGGGTGACGTTGGGATCTCCCGCCGGCCGGCCCAGGGTGACGTTGAGGGTGACGTCGATTCAGAGAATGAAGGGGCCGGAGGCAGCGCTGATGGTGCGATGGCCACAATGCGAATCGAGGGGATCCCCATGCTGATCGACTTTCCGAACCGAGGCAGTCAACCGGATGACGGCCTCGACGGCCAGACTCGGCCCGACCTCATCACCGTGCCCGAAGCCGCACGGATGATTGGAGTCCACACCGACACCCTCTACCGGCTCTGTCGGACGGGCCAGTTCGACCCGGCCATTCAGATCGGTGCCCGGTGGCGGGTGTCCGTGCCTAGGCTCGAGCGCTACCTCCACGGCGATGCCGCCGGAGAGTGACTTTCAGGTAAGTCCGAGTGTCGCCTGCTGCAGCACCTGACCGAGCAGCCCGGCGGCCTCCCGGTCCCG
>PLSY01000250.1:0-6275 GCA_003164275.1 Acidimicrobiaceae bacterium
GAGGTTTTAGATGAGTCAATGCGGCGTCGGGCCTGCTCCCAGGTCGGACGGTTAGAATGTAGCCATGGCTCATTCTGCGACAGAGACCGGCGCACCCGGCGGCAACCGTCCGACTGGAACCTTCACCGTCAAGCGGGGCTTGGCTGAGATGTTGCGCGGCGGTGTGATCATGGACGTGGTCGACGCAGAGCAGGCCAAGGTGGCCGAGAATGCCGGTGCCGTGGCCGTCATGGCCCTAGAGCGCGTCCCGTCGGACATCCGCCGGGACGGGGGAGTGGCGAGGATGAGCGATCCGGCCCTCATCGAAGGAATCAAAGAAGCGGTGACCATCCCGGTTATGGCGAAGGCTCGGATTGGGCACTTCGCAGAGGCCCAGGTATTGGCTGCTCTCGGCGTCGACTACATCGACGAGAGCGAGGTGCTCACTCCGGCTGATGAGGCCCACCACATCGACAAGTGGAGCTATGAGATCCCGTTCGTCTGTGGCGCCACCAATCTGGGCGAGGCCCTCCGTCGCATCTCCGAGGGCGCCGCCTTGATCCGCTCGAAGGGGGAGGCGGGAACAGGGAACGTCGTCGAGGCGGTGCGTCACCTCCGGTCGATCCTGGGCGACATCCGACGGATCACGGAGGCCGATTCGGCCGAGCTCTACGGGTGGGCGAAGACCTTGGTGGCCCCGATCGGCCTCGTGCAGGAGATCGCCTCGACCGGCCGACTCCCGGTCCCGCTTTTCTGTGCCGGGGGGATAGCCACGCCGGCTGACGCTTCGCTCGTCATGCAGCTCGGCGCCGAGGCGGTCTTTGTCGGGTCGGGCATCTTCAAGAGCGGAAACCCTTCCCGGATGGCTCGCGCCATCGTGGAGGCGACCGCCCATTTCACCGATGCCGACCTGGTGGCCAAGGTCTCGACCGGACTCGGGGACGCCATGCCCGGCCAGGAGATGGGCACGCTCAGCGTCCATCTGGCCGAGCGTGGCTGGTGAGCTGAGCGCCGCTGCGCCCGTGGCGACGGTCCGATCGTGACCGTTGGCGTGCTGGCTCTCCAGGGTGACGCCCGGGAGCACGAGTCGGCGCTCTTGTCACTAGGCGTCCCGACTCGCATGGTGCGAAAGCCGTCCGACGTGGACGGACTCGCCGGCTTGGTCATCCCTGGGGGCGAGTCGACCACGCTGTCCATGCTGTTGGAGTCCTCGGGACTCCACGACCGGCTGGACGAGGCGTTCAACGAAGGCTTGCCGGTGTTCGGCACCTGTGCCGGCATGATCCTGCTGTCCACCTGCGTGCTGGACGGCCGGCCTGATCAACGGGGCTTCTCGCTCATCGATCTGACCATTCGCAGAAACGGCTTCGGACGGCAGATCGCCTCATTCGAATGTGACCTGGCCATCCCTCTGCTCGGCGATGAACCTGTCCACGCCGTGTTCATCCGAGCGCCCGTGGTCGAACAGATCGGACCATCGGTCGAGGTACTGGCTACGCTGCCATCGCGGGGGCCGGGAGCGCCAGGAGGCGACGGCTGGCTCCAGCCGGTCGTGTGCCGCCAGGGTTCGGTGCTCACGGCATCGTTTCACCCGGAGCTGACCGGCGACCGTAGGCTGCATCAGCTGTTCGTGGAGATGACCAAAGAGGAGAGGCGTTAGTCGATGTCGGGACACTCCAAATGGGCGACCACCAAATACCGAAAGGGCGCGCAGGACTCCGCCCGGGCGAAGGTGTTCGCCAAGATCATTCGTCAAGTAGAGGTCGCCGCCCGTGAAGGCGGCAGTGACATGACGGCCAACGCCAGCCTTCGCACCATGTACGCGAAGGCACGCGACTCGTCGGTGCCCATCGACACCATCGAGCGGGCCATCAAACGGGGCTCGGGGGAGTTGGAGGGCGTCCGTTACGAATCCATCGCCTACGAGGGATACGCGCCGGCCGGCGTCGCCGTCATTGCCGAGTGTCTGTCCGACAATCGAAATAGGACTGGGGCCGAGATTCGCAACGTGTTCAATAAGAACGGCGGCAGTATGGCCGAGCCTGGTGCGGTGAGCTGGCAGTTCGAACGCAAAGGGGTGATCACCGTGCCGCGGACCTTCGACGAGGATCGGGTCCTCGAGGTCGCCATGGAGGCCGGTGCTGAAGATCTGGCTGACGAGGGCGACCACTGGGTGGTCACGAGCGACCCGTCGGAGTTGATGGCCGTCCACACCGCCTTGGAAGAGGCGGGGCTGGACCCGAGCAGCCAAGAGCTCTCCATGGTGCCGACGACGACCATCGAAGTCTCCTCCGAGTCAGAGGCCAAAAAGGTCCTGCGGCTCATCGAGGCCCTCGACGACCATGACGATGTCCAGAATGTCTATGCCAACTTCGATATCCCCGACGCCGTGATGGCCGCCTATGACGGCTGAGGATCACTCAGCCGGAGCGGGGGGGTGGGCAACTGCACCAAGTAGGGAGTCGAAGGTATCCACCTGATGCGCGTGGTCCGGCACTAACGTCGAACGCATGTTCGTCCTGGGGATCGACCCCGGCCTCTCGCGGTGCGGATACGGGGTGGTGACCCGCAAGGGCGGCGCCCTCGCGGCTGTGGCCGGCGGCGTCGTGTCGACCGAGCCGACCATGCCCTTGCCAGATCGACTGCATGTCCTGTCCGTCGAGCTGCGGGCCCTGGTGGCCGAGTTCCGGCCCGAGGCAGTGGTGGTCGAACGGGTCTTCTTCCAGGTCAATGCCAAAACGGCCATGGCCACAGGCATGGCCGCGGGCGTCGCCTTGGTGGCGGCCGCCGAGTCGCAGTGCGAGGTCGCCCAATACACCTCGAACGAGGTGAAACAAGCCATCGTCGGATACGGCGGTGCCACCAAAGAGCAAGTCCAAAGGATGGTGGCCTCGGTACTCGGTCTGAGTGAGCCACCGCGGCCGCCCGACGTAGCCGATGCGCTGGCCCTTGCCGCCTGCCATCTCACCATGCAGCCCCTTCGCCGGGCGGTGGCTGCGGCTGTCGGTGAGACGCCATGATCGGCTCGCTGCGGGGCGTGCTGATCGATCGTCCAGCGCCCGGTGAGGTGCTTATCGAGGTCGGTGGCGTGGGGTACAGGGCGTCGGTCCCGACCTCGGTGCTGGCTGGTCTCGGCTCCACGGGCAGCGAGGTGTTCCTCCACGTCCACACCCATGTCCGAGAGGACGCCATCATTCTGTTCGGCTTCGCCCATGGCGACGAGCGGCGGTGCTTCGAAGCGCTTCTTGGCGCCCACGGGGTCGGGCCCTCCCTGGCCCTTGCCATCTTGTCCTCGCTCTCGCCGGCTGCGCTGTCGACGGCGATTCTCGAAGGCGACGTCGACACGCTCTGCATGGTCCCCGGCGTCGGCAAGAAGACTGCCGCGCGACTGCTGCTGGAACTGAAGGCCCGGCTCGACCTTCCCGTCCTGGACGATGCCGGGATCGTCCCCGGTGTCGTTGCTTCTCCCCGCAGCGAGGCGAGGGCGGCCCTGGCCGAGCTGGGCTACGGGCCGGACGAGATCCGAAGTGCCCTGGACGCGGTGGCCGACGGCGGGTCGGTCGAAGAGCTCGTGCGCGCCGCACTCCGAGAGCTGGCTCGGAGCCGATGACCCCTGAGGCCCGTCGTGAGATCCTGGCCGAAGGCGATGACGCCACCCGTGTGTCGCTGGCTGACGAAGTTCGTTCCGTCGACCCGACGGCGGCGCCGGCTGAAGAGATGGAAGATGCCGGGCTACGGCCCCGAACGCTGGCTGAGTTCGTTGGGCAGCGCCAGCTGACCGAACACCTTCAGATCGTCATCGAGGCCGCCCTGAAACGGAAACAGCCAGTCGATCATCTTTTGTTCGCCGGCCCTCCCGGCCTCGGGAAGACCTCGTTGGCCGGCATCGTCGCCGCCGAGATGCGGGCCGGGCTGCGAATCACCGCCGGACCGGTCCTGGTGCGGGCGGGCGACCTCGCCGCCCTCCTCACCGACCTCCAAGAGGGTGACGTCCTGTTCATCGATGAGATCCATCGGCTCCATCGCTCGGTCGAGGAGATCCTCTACCCGGCGATTGAGGACTTCAAGCTCGACATCCTCATCGGCAAGGGCCCCACGGCGCGGAGCATCCGCCTCGACCTACCACGCTTCACCCTGATCGGGGCCACCACCCGCACCGGTTTGGTGGCGGGGCCCCTTCGAGACCGCTTTGGTTTTGTGGGCCGACTCGACCACTACGACGTAGACGAGCTCCAGTCGATCGTGACCCGGAGCGCGGCCATCCTTGGCGTCCCCATCGACCCGGAAGGGGCGCTGCGCATCGCAGAGCGATCCCGGGGAACGCCGCGTATCGCCAACCGTCTACTCCGACGGGTAAGGGACTTCGTCGAGGTCCGGGCGGAGGGAAAGATCACCGCGGTAGCCGCCGTGGCCGGGCTCGAGGTGTTCGGCGTCGACGAGCTCGGTCTCGACAAAGTGGACCGGTCCATCCTCGACGTGCTGTGCCGCCGGTTTGCCGGGCGACCGGTGGGCCTCACCACCTTGGCCCAGTGCATCGGGGAGGAGCCGGACACCATCGAGGACGCCTATGAGCCGTACCTGCTCCAACAAGGACTCCTCCAGCGCACGACCCGTGGCCGGGTGGCCGCTCCCCGGGCCTGGGCCCATCTCGGCATCCCCCCGGTCGAGTCGACGCTGCTCTGAGGCGCCCCAGACGCTGCCTGCTGGGCGTTGGCCCTACGACAGGTCTGTCACCATGGTGGCCATGTCGGAGCAGAACTCGCCCTCGTGCGGCAGCGGAAACCTTGCCCCGGCGCGGACGGTTGATGGAGAGGCTCCGATGGATGCCTACGACTACGGTTTGCCCGAGTCGGCCATCGCCCAGCAACCGGTCGAGCCCCGCAGCTCGGCCCGACTTCTGGTCGGACCCGGGCTCGACGAGAGCGACGATGTGGTGCACGCCACCGTGGCCGACCTGCCCCGCTGGCTCCGACCCGGCGACCTGGTGGTGGTGAACGACACCCGAGTGATGCCAGCCCGGCTGCGCCTGTCAAAGGCAACGGGGGGAAGGGCCGAGGTCTTGCTGCTCGAGCCCGCCGGCGTGGCGCCTGACCTCTGGGAGGCGCTCGTGAGACCCGGTCGCCGGCTCCCCGAAGCCACTGCGCTGTTCGAACATGTGGGGGAGGACCCGGTCATCGAGGTCGGGCCGGCCATCGGTGGCGTGGACGACGGCCGCCGTCTGGTCCGGCTGCTGGACCCGTCCGTGGTGGAGCGGGCCGGCATCATGCCCCTCCCGCCCTACATCCATGATTCCCTCGGCGACCAAGAGCGCTACCAGACCGTCTATTCGACACCCCGGGACATGGCCGACCGGTCGACAGCTGCCCCGACGGCCGGGCTGCACTTCACCCCAGAGCTCCTCGCCGCCTGTCGCCGGGCCGGCGCCGAGTTCGCCCGCGTGGACCTCGCCATCGGTCTCGATACCTTCAGGCCCATCGTGGCGGCGACTCCCGAAGAGCACGTCATCCACACTGAGCGCTACTCGGTGCCCGCCGCCACGCTCGACGCTTGTCGGAGAGCCGATCGGGTGGTGGCCATCGGCACCACGGCCGTCCGGGCACTCGAGTCGGCCGCCGCCACCGGCGAGATGTCCGGGAGAACCAGCCTCTATATCCACGGCGACTTCGACTTCCAGATCGTCGACGTGTTGGTGACCAACTTCCACCTGCCCCGCTCCAGCCTGTTGCTGCTGGTCGAGTCGTTCTGCGGGCCGGGGTGGCGAGAGCTCTATGCCACCGCCCTGTCCAGCGGTTACCGGTTCCTCTCCTTCGGCGACGCCATGGTGGTCGGTCGCCGGTCCTCGTCGGAGGCGGCGTGAACCCGGCCCTCGTCGAGCTGTCAGCCACCGACGGGCAGGCTCGTACCGGGCTCGTCCACACCGCCCGAGGCTCCTATCCCATCCCAACGTTCATGCCGGTCGGAACGAGGGGGGCGGTCAAGGCGCTGGACAGCCGGGATCTGGAAGAGCTCGGCTGTCACGTGGTGCTCGCCAACACCTATCACCTGCTCTTGCGTCCCGGCGTCGAGGCCGTAGCTGCTCTCGGTGGGCTCCACCGCTTCACCGGCTGGCAGGGCCACACGCTGACGGACTCGGGAGGGTTCCAGATCCACTCGCTGTCGCCGGTGGTGGACGACGACGGGGCGACGTTCGCCTCGATCTATGACGGAGCCCGGGTCCGGCTGACCCCCGAGACGGCGGTCGAGGCCCAGGGACTCATCGGGGCCGACATCCAGATGGTGCTCGACGTGTGCTCGAC
>PLSY01000250.1:6316-8235 GCA_003164275.1 Acidimicrobiaceae bacterium
GAGAGCGCACAGCGCACCGTCGCCCTTGACTTCGACGGCTACGGCATCGGGGGGCTGTCGGTCGGTGAGCCCCGTCCGGCCATGCTGGAGGCGCTGTCGGCAACGGTGCCTCATCTGCCAGTAGACCGACCCAGATACCTGATGGGCGTGGGGGACCCGGTCAGCCTCATGGAATCGATCGCCCTGGGCGTCGACCAGTTCGACTGCGTCTCTCCGACCCGCATGGCCCGGCACGGCGCCATCTTGACCAGCACGGGGAAGCTGAACCTGCGAAATGCCGCCCATGCCCGTGATGACGGCCCCCTCGACCCGGGCTGTGACTGCTCGACCTGTAGTCGGTGGTCAAGGGGCTATCTGCGCCACCTCCTGGGCGTCGGTGAGCCGACCGCCTGGCGGCTGCTCAGCATCCACAATCTGGCCTTCCTGCTCGGCTTGATGGCTCAAGTTCGGGCGGCGATCACAGCCGGGCGCTTCGAAGCCCTGAGGGTGAAGACGGCTGAGGTTTGGGATTCCTAGCCCAATGGCCACTATCTAGCGTGGCACTGGACTACAGTCTGGGCGCTGTGCCGACCTCCAACCCCCTCCTTGACGTTCGATGACTGCTGCCTTTGCCGTGGTGGCTCCCCTGATTGGAGCGACGACCAAGAAGTCGGGCTCGAGCCCCGCTCTGCTCATCTTCGTCGTCATCGCTGCCGCCTTCTACTTCCTGATCTACAGGCCCCAGCAACGCAAGTCCAAAGCGGCCAAGGCTCAGGTGAACGCCTTCGACGTCGGCGACGAAGTGCTGACGGCGGGCGGCATCGTCGGCTACATCATCGACATCGACGGCGACCGGGTCACGCTGGAGACCAGCGTGGGCGCCTCGTTCGTGGTGTTGAAGCAGTACGTCATCCGACGGCTGGAGGCAGTGGAGCCATCCGAGGTCGATGAGGACTCCGAGTACGAGCAGGACGAAGACGACGAGCACGAGGAGCCGGCCGAGCTCACCGAGGGCTCGCACGAGGACGACCTCGACGGCGTGCACGACGACGATGACGAGGCTCTGGCCGACGACGAGGAAGCCGAAGACGGCAAAGGCACCCCGCCGAACGGCAACAAGAAGTCCGGCGGAGCTGACGACACTTCGGGTGTCGATGGTCCGCCGATCATCTGAGCATCGATGAAGAGCAAACGCTCGCTGTGGATCAGCCTGCTGTCCGTGATCGCCGTGGCGGTAATCGCCCTGAGCGCCACTCTGGCCGCTGGGTGGTCACCCAAGTTGGGCCTCGACCTCGATGGCGGTCTGGCCGTCGTGTACCAGACGCATCGGCCGGTCAATCAGGCCCAGCTCAACACCATCGTCACCATCCTCGGTGACCGGGTGAATGCCGGTACCAGTGGGGCCACCGTCGACAGCCAGGGCAAGAACGAAATCTCGGTGTCCATTCCGGGCGAGAAGAACACCCAACGGGTCCTCGCCACCTTGGGCAATACGGCCCAGCTCTTCTTCCGACCGGTGATCTGCTACGCCCCGGCCTTCACAGTGGCGAAGGGCAAGACGGCCTCGACCGGGCCCCTGCCGACCTGCTCGGCCTCGACTCAGCTGACCGCAGCCAACTTGGAGGTCACGCCGGACTCGAGCAACGTGAACGGCTATACGGAAAATAGCAACATCTCAGAGGACCCCCAGTTCCTCACTTACAAGTCGACCCCATCGACCAGCGACAACAAGTCGCAGACCGTGCTGCTGCCCGGCTCGGCCGCCAATGGTGGCCCTCCCCGCTACGTGCTCGGTCCGGCGGGCATGACGGGGACTGCGGTCAAGTCCGCCACGGCCCAACTCAACAACGGTCAGTGGGCCGTCAACTTGAACCTCACCAGTGCCGGGTCCGCCCAGTGGGACGCGCTGGCCAAAGAGCAGTTCCACGCCATCATCGGCA
>PLSY01000351.1 GCA_003164275.1 Acidimicrobiaceae bacterium
CAGACGTTGGTGTAGTTGATGTTGCGGTTGCGCACGAAGGTGACGGCGTCACCCACCACCTGCCGGCGCAGGTCGTCGGCCATCTCGGCCACCGAGCGCACCTCGGGCCCGCGGGCGCCGAACAGGGTGACGATCTCGGCCGCGCCCACCTCCTGGCCCAGCGCGACCCCGGCCAGGACCTCGGCCACGGCGCCGCCACGATGGGGGGCGTGCAGCGGCGGCAGCCCTCCCACCAGCACGGGTGGCGGCGTCTCGCCGCCCGAGCACCACGAGGCGTCGCGGGCCAGGCCCTCGGCGTCGGAAGCGTCGAGCACCGGGAAGCGCATGGCCGGATCCAGCCACCGCTCAGGGTCGAGGGCGAAGCTCGGGTAGAGGGTCAGCCGGGGGGCGAGGGTCGACCCCGCCGCTTCGGTGGCCCCTCGCAGGATGCCGAGGGCGGGCCAGGCCCGCTCGGGGTTGACATGGTCGGCGGTGACTGGCGACACGCCTCCCCAGTCGTCGATGCCCGAGTCCACCAAGGGGGCGAGGTCGTCCGAGAGGTTCGGTGGGGCCTGGAGGTGGATGGAGGTGGGCAGCACCACCCGTGCGGCCGCGATGGTCCAGAGGAACTCGTCGGTCGGGCACGGGGGGGCCTGGTGCATCGAGGTCCCGACCTTGGGCAGGAAGTTCTGGACGATGACCTCTTGGACGTGCCCGTGGCGGGCGTGGCTCTCGGCGATGGCCTCCAAAGTGGCGAGGCGGTCGGCCCGTGACTCCCCGATGCCGACCAGCAGACCGGTGGTGAACGGGATCCGGGCACGGCCAGCCGCCTCCAAGGTGGCGAGGCGTCGCTCAGGCACCTTGTCGGGGGCCGAGCGGTGGGCGTCGAGGTTCGGGTTGACCGACTCGATCATCATCCCCTGGCTGGCACTGACCTCCCGCAGCCGGACCAGCTCGTCGAAGTCGAGGGCGCCGGCATTGGCGTGGGGGAGGAGGCCGGTCTCTTCCAGCACGGCCCTACAGGCGGCCACCAGGTAGTCGACCGTCGAGGAGTAGCCGTTGTCCGACAGCCACTGCTTGGCCACCGGATAGCGGTCCTCGGGCCCTTCCCCGAGTGTGAACAGGGCCTCGTGGCAGCCCGCCTCGCGTCCCGCCCGGGCGATGGCCAGGACCTCGTCGATGGTCAGGTACGGGGACTCGACCCGGGCCGGGGCTTTGGCGAAGGTGCAGTACCCGCAGCGGTCACGGCACAGCATGGTGAGGGGGATGAACACCTTGGGGGAGAAGGTGATCCGGTTGCCGTGGGCCTCGTCCCGGATGGCCCGGGCCCAGGCCTGAAGGGCGTCCACTGGGGTGTCGATGAGCTGTCTGCGAGCCTCGCTCGACAGGGGCAGGACGACGGAGGGCAGGCTCGAAGAGCCGAGGTCGGCAGGCATCGGGGACACCTTACTGGAGGAGGTGAGAGGAGCGACCGGTAGTTGTGGTCAGGGAAAACGGCTGCTAGTCGGGAAGGACGGCATCGCCGAGGGCGGCTTGGTCGACCAGCCAGATGACTCGGCCGGCGGTGACCCGTGAGGCGGGCAGGTCCTCCCCGGCCATGATGCGCCGGAAGGCCTCGCCCTTCGACTCCCCCGAGACGGTGAAGACCACCAGACGGGCCCGGGCGATGCCCGGCATGGTGAGGGTGATGCGGTCGTGAGGGTTGTTGCCGTTCGGGTCGGAGTTGGCCACGACCAGGGTGGCCGGGTCGGAGACGGCGAGGCCGGTCGAGTCGGGGAAGAGGGACGCGGTGTGGCCGTCGGGTCCGACGCCTAGGTGGACCAGGTTCAAGGGGCCGAGCGGCTCGATGACCCGCTGATAGGCGGCGGCCGCCACCTCGGGATCGCCCGACCGGTACATCGGCAGGTCGGACCGGACCGGGCCGACCTTGCTCAAGAGGACCTCGGAGACCATCTTGTAGTTGGAGTCGTTGTCGTCGATGGGCACGCACCGCTCGTCGCCCAAGTAGACGTCGACCGTCGACCAGTCGACGTCGAGCCCGTCGCTCGTCTCCTTGCCGGTGAGGGCGGCGAGCTGGCGATAGGACTCCTCGGCCGTCGAGCCCCCGGACAGGAACAACGAGAACCCCTCGTTGCCCGGGTGGCCGTTGATGGTCTCGGCCACCAGGCGGGCGAAGGCCTCTGGGACCGAGTCGACGACCCGTAGCTCGCCGTTCACTGGGGAAGTGCGGTCTGGCGGCCGCCGGACAGCTCCAAGTCGATCACCGGGTTGCGCCACTCGTTGCCCGAGCGCTCGGTCAACAAGTCGGCCATGTGCGGCCCCCAGGTCCCGGCCGGGTACTGGGGCATCGAGCCCCCGGGCTCCGCCCAGGCCGTCAGGTAGGGGTCGACGATCCTCCAGGCCTGTTGCACCTCGTCGGATCGGATGAACAAGGTGGCGTCCCCGACCAGGGCGTCGTGGATCAGGCGCTCATAGCCGTCGGCGGCCTCCTCGCCGGCGAAGGCCTCGGCGTAGGAGAAGTCCATGGCCACGGAGCGGACGTGGAACTTCTCGCCCGGCACCTTGGCCCCGAACTCGAGGCTGATCCCCTCGTCCGGCTGGATGCGGAGGATCAGCGTGTTGGGCCGTAGGTCCCGGCTGGTCAGATGGTCGAACAAGAGGTAGGGGACCTGGCGGAAGGTCAGGGCCACCTCGGTCACCCGGGCCGGCAGGCGCTTGCCGGTGCGCACGTAGATGGGAACCCCGGCCCATCGCCAGTTGTCGACGCTCAGCCGGAGGGCGAGATAGGTCTCAGTCATCGAGTCCTCGGCCACGTCTTCTTCCTGGCGGTACCCGACCACCTTCTCGCCGTCGATCTCGCCGGCGGCGTACTGGCCGCGCACCGACCGGTCGACGGCCTCGTCGGGGGACGGGATGTTGATGGCCTGGAGGAGCTTCACCTTTTCATCGCGGATCCGGTCGGCGTCGGTGCTGGTCGGGGACTCCATGAGGGTGAGGGCGAGGACCTGCATCACGTGGTTCTGGACGATGTCGCGGAGGGCCCCGGCCGTCTCGTAGAAGCCGCCCCGGTGCTCGACGCCCAGGCTCTCGGCCACCGTGACCTGGACCTGTTCGACGTAGCGGCGGTTCCAGATGGGCTCGAAGATGGCGTTGGAGAACCGCAGGGCCAGTACGTTCTGCACCGTCTCTTTGCCCATGTAGTGGTCGATCCGGAAGATCTGGCTCTCGTCGAAGGCAGCGTGCATCTGCTCGTCGAGCTCGATGGAGCTGTCGAGGTCGCGCCCGAAGGGCTTCTCCACCACCACCCGGACGAAGGAGCCTCCCTCGGCCGGCCGGGTGCAGGCGTGGTCGTTGAGGGCCCCGGCCACCAGGCCGAACACGCTCGGGATGGTGGCGAGGTAGTAGAGGCGGTTGCCGTCGGTCCCGTCCTCGCGGTCGGCCTCGTCGAGATGGTCCTTCAGCAGGCTGAAGGTGTCGGGGTGGTCGTACTCGCCGGTGATGTACTTGAACCGCTCGGTGAGGGCCTTCCACTTGGGCCCGCCGTCGGGCGTGGCCTCGGCCACGTGCTGGCGGAACTCGTCGTCGCTCCACTTGGTCCGGGCCACGCCGATGACGGTGAACCCGTCGTCGAGCACCCCCCGGTCGGNNCGAGGCGCCGAAGATGACGATGGCGGCCGGCGGGGCCTTTGACAGCACCGGCGGCAGGGAGCGCTGTTTGTCCTTGGCCTTGCTCGGCGTCTCGGGGGTCGAGTCCTTGTTCTCGTCCGGAATGTCGGTGTCGGTGGCGTCAGCGGTCATTTGGGGGTGAGGGTCTCCCCGCCCTGCTTGCCGTCGGCGGTCGTGAAGGCATGCCCGCCGAACTGGTTGCGGAGGGCCGAGACGAGGCGCATGCCGAAGGCGTCCTTCTTCTGGGAGGCGAACCGGGCGAACAGGGCCGAGGAGATGACCGGAGCCGACACGCCGCGCTCGATGGCCTCTTCGACCGTCCAGCGACCCTCGCCGGAGTCGACGACAACGCCCTCGATGTTCTCGAAGCCCGACTCGGGGCGCAGTGCCCGCTCGGCCAGCTCGAGGAGCCAGGAACGGACGACCGAGCCGTAGCGCCAGATGGCCGAGATCTCGTGGAGGTCGAGGTCGAACTCGGGAGCCTCGGACATGATCTCAAAGCCCTCGGCATAGGCCTGCATCAGCCCGTACTCGATGCCGTTGNNCCGACGTGGGCGTAGCCACCCTCGGGGGCGAGGGCCAAGAACGCCGGCTCGCACACGGCCACGGCCTCCTTCGTGCCTCCGACCATCAGGCAGTAGCCCTCCTTCAGGCCCCAAATTCCTCCAGAGGTGCCGGCGTCGACCAGGGCGATGCCGTCTGCGGCCAGCTGGTCGACCAGCGGTGCCGTCTCTTTGTAGTTGGAGTTCCCCCCGTCGATGATGACGTCACCAGACTCGAACAGCCCGGCCAGCGTGGTGATCGTCGAGTTGGTGGCATGTCCGGCTGGGACCATGACCCAGGCCACCCGAGGGGCGTCGAGCTTCGAGGCCACCTCCTCGAGGGTCTTCGCCTGCTCCGCTCCGAGCTTGCCGGCCGAGGCCAGCGCTTCCTCTGAGAGGTCGAAGGCCACTACTTGATGCCCGTGCTCGATGAGCCGTTGGGTCATGTTGGCCCCCATCTTGCCCAGGCCGATCATGGCGATCTTCATCTTTGGTCTCCTCTTGGGGTTTTCCGACTACGAACGAGTGGTGACTACGGGAATGCCGGTGCTGTGACTGACTGCGGTTCTGCGGTGGTGCGGCCAACGATAGGGAGTCGGGACCGAACGCGTGGGGATCGGAGGTGTGGCCCACGCCTGGGCCGATCCCGCACCCGAGGCCACCTAGGAGCTGAGGGCGTTGGCCTTGTCGGTCAGGGACTGCATGAGCTCGTCGAACGACTTGGCGAACGACGCCACACCCTCAGCCTCCAGGGTCTTCGCCACGTCCTCCATGTCGATCCCGGCCTTGGCCAGGGTGGCGATGACGGCCTCGGCCCGGTCGACGTCGACGTCGATGGTGCGGGCCACCGTGCCGTGGTCGAGGAAGTCGGCGATGGTCCCGTCGGGCATGGTGTTCACGGTGTCAGGCCCGATCAGGCTGTCCACGTAGGCGAGGTCGGGGTAGTCGGGGTTCTTGGTGGAGGTCGATGCCCACAGGGGACGCTGGACCTTCGCCCCCTTGTCGGCCAGGGCCTCCCAGCGTGGGCCGGAGAAGCGCTCGGTGAACAGCTTGTAGGCCAGCTGGGCCTGGGAGATGGCGCCCTTGCCCCGGCAGGAGAGGAGCTCGTCGCCGTCCGGGGCGCTCTTCGCCGCCTCTTCGATGCGGCGGTCCGCCTCGGTGTCGACCCGTGAGATGAAAAACGATGCCACGCTCGCCACCGTGGAAAGGTCGGTCGCCCCCGAGGCCACATAGTCCTCCAGGCCCGAGAGATACGCCTCGATGACCTCGCCGTAGCGGGTGATGGAGAAGATGAGGGTGACGTTGATGCTGCGACCCTCGCTGATCATGGCCTGGATCGAGGGGACGCACTCAGGGGTGGCCGGGATCTTGACGAACAGGTTGGGCTGATCGATGCGCTGATGGAGGTTTCGTGCCGCGGTGGTCGTGCCCTCGGTGTCATGGGCCCGCGATGGGGCAACCTCGATGGAGACGAAGCCGTCCCCGCCCTCAGAGTCGTCGTAGGTGGGCCGGAGGATCTCGAGGGCGCCCTCGATGTCGGAGACCACGAGGTCCCAGTAGGCATCTTCGACCGACTTGGACTTGATCAGGGTGCCGAAGTCGTCGTCGTAGGTGTCCTGTCCGGCGATGGCCTTGGCCATGATGGTCGGGTTGGAGGTCATGCCCCGGATGCCCTTCGCCACCATGTCGGCGATGGTGCCGTCTTGGAGCCAGTCCCGACGGAGGTTGTCCAGCCAGGGACTCTGCCCCTGCTGGTCGTAGAGGTCGTGGAGTTTGGTCATGGAGATCCTTTCGATGGCGCCGGTTCTAGGTGCAGCGGGTCCCCGCGGTCGAAGACGCGGTGAATGCGGTCATGGAGCTGTGGTTCATGAGGCGGTGCGTTCGACCAGGGCTGTGGCCTGGGTGGCCACGTTCTGGGCCGTGAAGCCGAACTCCGCCAGGGCGATCTCGCCCGGGGCGGAGGCACCGAAGTGGTCGATGGACACCGAGGCATCGCTGTAGCGCTCCCAGCCGAACGACGAGGCTGCCTCGACGGCCAGGCGGGGAACGCCGCCGGGGAAGACCTCGACGTGGTAGTCGTCCGTCTGTTTGGCGAACAGGTCCCACGACGGCAGCGACACCACCCGGGTACGGAGACCGTTGGCGTCGAGGATGTCAGCCGCGTCGAGGCAGACATGGACCTCACTGCCGGTGCCGACGAGCACCACGTCGGGCAGGCCTCCGTCGCCGTCCCGAAGGACATAGGCGCCGCGGTGGACGCCCTCGGCCGCACGGTCGACCGTCTCGGCCAGGACCGGAAGCTCCTGGCGGGACAGGATGAGGGCGGTCGGCCCCCCGTTGTCGACGGCGATGCGCCAGGCTTGGGCCGTCTCGTTGGCATCGGCCGGCCGGATGACCCGGAGGTTGGGCATGGCCCGCATGGCGGCCAGCTGCTCGATGGGCTGGTGGGTGGGGCCGTCCTGGCCGAGTCCGACCGAGTCGTGGGTCCACGAGTAGATGACGTGGACGTCAGACAGAGCAGCGATGCGCACGGCCCCGCGCATGTAGTCGCTGAAGACGAAGAAGGTGCCCCCGACCGGGACCACGCCCAAGTGGGCGGCCATGCCGTTCATGATGCCGCCCATGCCGTGCTCGCGGATGCCGTAGTGGATCAGGCTCCCGCCCGGCTCCTCCTTCGACTGCGGCTCGGCGCCGGCGAGCCCCATCCCGGTGTTCCCGGTCAGGTCGGCGCTGCCGGGCATGATGCCGGGAATCTCGTCCCCGGTGGCGTCGAGACAGGCCTTGACGGCCTTCCTCGTGGCCATGGGGCCATCTCCCGGGGTGAAGGTCGGAAGCTTCTTCTCCCAGCCGGGCATGCCGTGGCCCGACAAGCCGGCGGCCCATCGGTCCTTGTCGCCGTCCCAGGCCTCGAAACGCTCGTCCCACTCGGCCCGCCACGCCTCGCCGCGCGGGATGCACTTCCTGTACATGTCGAGCACGTCGTCGGGAACCCAGAACGACTGGTCGGTGGGTAGGCCGAGGATCTCTTTTGTGACGCTGATCTCCTCGGGCGGGAACGGGTCGCCGTGGGCCTTCGCCGTGTCCATCATCTTCGGCGACGGGTAGCCGATATGGCTCCGCAGGATGATCAGCGACGGCTTCTCCTCTTCGGCCTTCGCCCGGAGCAGTGCCGACTCCAGGACATCGACGTCGTTGGCCACCTCGCCGATGTTGTCGACGTCCCATCCGTAGGCGGAAAAGCGCTCTGCGACGTTGTCGTTGTAGGAGAGCTCGGTCGGGCCGTCGATGGTGATGTGGTTGTCGTCGTAGATATAGACCAGCCGGCCGAGGCCGAGATGCCCGGCGAGGGAGGCCGCCTCATGGGAGATCCCCTCCTCGAAGCAGCCGTCACCGGCGATCACGTAGGTGTAGTGGTCGCAGACGTCGGCCGAATAGTGGGTACGGAGCCAGCGCTCGGCGATGCCCATGCCCACCCCATCGGCCACGCCCTGGCCGAGCGGGCCGGTCGTGACCTCGACACCGGGCGTGTGGTTGTGCTCGGGATGACCAGGGGTCCGGCTGCCCCAACGACGGAAGCTGCGCAGATCGTCGAGGGTCAAGCCGTAGCCGGTCAGATACAGCATCGAGTACAAGAGGATCGAGGCGTGTCCGTTGGAGAGGACGAAGCGGTCCCGGTCGGGCCAGTGGGGCTCGGTCGGGTCGTGCTTCATCACCCGGGTGAACAAGGTGTGGGCCAGGGGAGCGAGGGCCATGGCCGTGCCCGGGTGACCAGAGTTGGCAGCCCTCGGGGCGTCCATGGCCAGCCCTCGGATGACGTTGATCCCAAGCTGCTCGAGATCGCCGTTGCTCGCCGGGTCAGCTGGTTCGTGCGCTCGCTCGTTCATTGCTGCCAACCCTACTTGCGGACTCTGGATACCGGTGACGTGGGCATGCCTGCTTATGCCCGGGTCACCGGTCGCGAAACAACGCCATCGACGCCGTGAAGTTGTGTACGAAGTTCTTGCCTCCGATAGGTCCGATCTCGCCGGCCGCGAACAGGCCCCCGAGTGGGATCGGGCCGACCGTGTGCTCGAGGGTCCGGGCATCGTGGTCGGCCACGTCGAACAGGCGGGTTCCTCGCCCGTTGCAGGTGAAAGCCAGCACGCCGTCGGCCGAGCGGGTGGCCAACAGTCCGATGAGCTCGTCGTGGGCGCTCGACTCATCCCGGAGGTGAAAGCGGATGGTGCTGCCGAGTGCGACATGCTCGTCCACGGCCACCGCGCCCGTCGTCCGGTCGATGCCGACCACCGAGCGCACCAGGTAGTCACCGTTGCCGGGCTCGTCGACATAGTCGTCGACCAGCCGGCCGACGAACAGGCCCGAGGACTCGATGCCGGCGATCTCGCCTGGGCCGAGGCCGCTTTTGATCTGCTCGACCATGCACTCGAGGGCCGGCTGCCCGGCCACCTCGAAGATGATGTTCCGGTCCGCCTTGGTGACGGTCAGCGCCTGGCCGTAGGGCCTGCACCCCTGCGACACCACTGTCTCGATGTCGACGCCCGCGCCGATGAGCACCCCGACCGCACCCGACGAGAGGACCCGGTCGCCGATGACGAGACGGTTACCTCCGGGGCCCCTGCCCCCCGACACGTTGCCGCCGACCACATTCAGACCCGGCCTCTTCTCGTCCACCCACTCGACGAAGGCGTCGATGGGGAAGGTGAACGGGTCGGCGAGCAGCACGAGGGTGGTGGGCTCGAAGCTCAGCGGCTCCGGCCAGCCGCCGAAGTGCCACGTGTCATCGGCCAGGCGGGTGGCGACCATGGCGATCTGGGCCAGCGGCCCGACGCGCCCGGCCCACACGCTGATGGCCGGTGTCTCTTCGACCTCCCGGCCGACCCCCACGACGGACTCGGCGGCACAGCCGAGGACGGCCAGGGGTTGGAGGACGGCCGAGATGGTGGAGACGATGTCCTCCAGGGCGCCGGCATGGGAACGGGTGACCGTGATGACCACGAAGTCGGGGTACGGACCGATGGCCTCGAGGACGGCACCGGCTACCTCGCCGGTGGCGAGGGCCGTGATGGGGTGCTCGGACAGCGCGCTGGCAAAGGGCACAGACCCTCAGTCGCCCGCGGCTACGAAGCGGATGTCGAGGGAGCGGAGATACGTGTGCAGTCCGGCGTCCTGGATGGGGATGAGATAGGCCTCCTGACCCGATTCGTTGTGGTGGCTGTGCCACATCCCCGGTGGGGTGACGAAGGCGCCGGCCGACTCCCAGTCCACCCTGGTGGGATCGATGATGTCGCCGTTGTCGTCCACGTCGGAGCCGACGAGGGAGTAGCAGCCCGGGGCGCAGTCGACGATGAGGTCGAGGGCGACGCTCTGGTGACGGTGGGGTCGTTGGACCCGGTCGACCGGGAGCACGCCCAGCATGGCCCACAGGGTGTGGGTCACTGTGAGGGTCTGAGGGGTGGCCGTGTTGGCCAACAGGACGCTGATCCGGCTACGCCGGGCCGAGGCCGGGTCCCGCTGCACCTCGGCGAGGCGGGCCTTCGCCTCTGCCCCGTCGAATCGGGTCGGCTCGAAGCGGGCGTGGGTTGGCGTGACGCCCAGGTAGTTGAGCAGGGGGGCATCGGTCACCCGGTAGAGGAGGGCCCGCTCGTCTCCCGCGGTGTGGACGGTGGTGCAGCCGGCCGGCAGCGTGACAAAGTCGCCGTGGCGCCAGGTCAACACCCCCGAGCTGGTCGGACCCGTTCGGTCCGACCGCGTGAACGAGCTCGTCCCTTGGCCAGCCAGGCAGTAGTAGAGCTCGCTGGTGGCGTCGGGGGTGGTGCGGAGCGAGTCATGTGCTTCGAGCACGACAAAGGCGGCGAGCAGGCCTGGACTCGTGGCCGGGTAGTCGACGCCGAGGGCCGCTGCGTTGTCCAAGGGGACCACCCGGGTGGGCCCGCCGGCGTGGAGGCCGGGGGAGAATCTGACGATGGGCACGCGGGTGATGGACCCGTTGCCGATGGGGTCGGCGGCCGCGGTGTACTCATAGAACAGCGCGTCCCCTGTCCAGTCCTCGACGGCCTCGCCGACCAGGAGACCGGGGGCCATTGTGCCAGTGCCTCGATTTGCCATGGTTACAGTATCGACGACTGCGGGAGCTAGTACCGCGACAGCTAACATTTGCCCGTTTGCTGTCACAGCCGGGAGGCAGGATCTGGGTGTGCCGAGGAAGAGCCAGGAGGCAAAGGTCCTCCATCGAACAGCCCGGGTGGAGCTGCGGGTGACGCCGGCCCAACGGGAGCGGTGCTTCGGCCTGCTTCGCTCGGGAGGCGATCTGTGGGCCGCAGTCTTAGAGCTCAACACCCTGCGTCGTCACCGTGGCGACGCCCCCATCGTCACCTACCACGACCTCTGCCGGGAGCTGACCCGGGCCGGGCCGGGGTGTGCCGGAGCGTTGTCCAGTGTCGGGGCCCGGTCCATCCTGCACCGCTACAGCGACGCCTGGTTCTCCGCCGCCGCCCGTCGGCGGGGTGGCGACCTGCGGACCCACTTCCCCCGGCGTCGCCGTTCCCTCATGCCCTCCCGCTACTACGCCGGGACATTCTCCTTGCAGGGGCGGGTGTTGACCTTGCCCACGGTCCGGGGGGCTGCGCCCTTGTGTCTCCGCCTGACCCGATGTCCCCCCTATGGCCCCTCCTCGATCCGCTCGGTCACCCTCGTCAATGTCGGCCCCAAGCTGTTCGTCGAGGTGACGGCCGAAGTCCCGGTCGCCTCCTATGACGAGAGCACCGCTCCGGATCCCGACACGGCGGCCGGTGTGGACCTCGGCATCATCCATCCCTTCGCCCTGGCCGGTGCAGACCAGGGCTTGGTGGTCTCGGGCCGGGCCATCCGGGCCGAGCACCGTCTCCATCTGGCCGAGAAGAAGGCCCGGGCCCGGGCCGTGGCCAGGCGGGCCCCGAAAAAGGGCCAGGCCGGCTCACGGCGGTGGCGGAAGTACCGGGCCAGGACGAGGAAGCTGGAGGAACGGCACCGCCGCCGGGTGGCCCAGGCCACCCATGAGGGGGCACGGGCCGTGGTCGACTTCGCCGTGGCCAACAGGATCGGGACCCTGGTGGTCGGCGACCCGAGAGGCCTGCTCAACCAAGACGCCGGCAGGCGACAGAACCTGGCCGTGCACAACTGGCGCCCGGGACAGGCCATCGCCGCCCTGTCGGACAAGGCGGCGCTGGCCGGGATCCGTGTCGAGCTGGTCAATGAGCGGGGGACGAGCTCCACCTGTCCGAACTGCCGGGCAAGAGTGGCCAAGCCCAAGGGACGGAGGTTCTCCTGTGCCGCCTGCGGACTGGTCGCCCACCGGGACGTGGTGGGTGCGGTCAACATCGCCTCGAGAGTAAGTCGAGGTGGAGAGCCCTTCGACCCATCGGGGTTGGAGATCATGCACCGTCGAGCCGGCCGGCATCTGCCCGGTCGGACCCGGCGTGACCCACGACGAGTCATGATGGACCACCATCGTGGCCGGCTGGGTCCCTGGCCGGCTGTGGCCCGCCCCGAGGACCTCGGGGAGTCGCTCGATCGAGACGCTTCGACGGCCTGATCGAGGAACCGCCGGCTCAGCTCCGAACGGGGTGAAGGTTGTTGGCGGTTACAGCACTAGCGTCACCACGTGCCTGATCACCGCATCCAAGTACCGCCCAACTGCGAGCTGACGCTCGGCATGACCTGTGTCGACAAGTCCGAACCTGGACGCACGGTTTGGCGCATGCTGGCCGACGAGCGCTTCGCCAACCCGGCCGGGATCGTCCAGGGCGGGTTCGTCGGTGCCATGGCCGACTCGGCAATGGGGTCGGCGACGGTGACCTTCGCCCGTGCCTCGGGCCGTAAGGTGTTCTCCTCCAACGTGGAGATGAAGACCAGCTTCTTGGCCCCGGTGCGCGTCGGATCCGTGCTCGAGTGCACGGCGACCGTCGTCTCGGGTGGCGGTCGGGTGGCCTTTTGTGAGGCGGTGGTCGTCGACGACCGGGGCAAGATGGTGGCCCGGGCCAACTCGACGTACCTGTTCACCAACCGGGATTGACCCGCCTCCGGGCGACCGGTCCGCCAGTGCTGCCTATAGTTAGGTCATCAACGAGCAGGTGGTGAGGGGAGTTGGCCGGATAGCCGCCTCCAAGAAGCCCCAAGGAGATCCGTGGCCCGAGGTCGCAGTGGCACAGGCAAGGGACTGGGTGGTCTGAAGTCGACGGGAGGCGAGACCCTCCAGTTGATCATCGACTACGTCAAACAAGAGACGCTCGACCCGCTGAAGGGCCTCGGGCGTTTCATGCTCTTCGGCGTGGCCGGCTCGGTCGCCTTGGCCATCGGACTGGTGGTCTTGTCGGTGGCCTTCTTGCGGGTCCTCCAAGGTGAGACCGGGAGCACCTTCACCGGGAACTGGTCGTGGGCGCCCTACCTGATCTGCGTGGTGGCCGTGGTCATCGTGGCTGCCGTCGCCGTCATGGCCATCAGCAAGGGACAACGCAAGTCCGAATCGGAAAAGGAGGCCCCATGAGCTCGGCCAGTGAACCCATCACCCGTGACCAGATCGAGGCCAAGTTCCGGGAGCTGACCGGTGACGTCTCCGAAGAGGTCGAGTCCACCAAGTCCCAAGTCATCACCGTCGGCTTGGCCATCGGCGTCGCCCTGGTCGCCGTGGTCTTCCTCATCGGCCGTCGCAACGGTCGCCGAAAGTCGGCCATCGTCGAGGTCCGGCGGGTCTGAGCTATGGACACGTTCCTGCGCTTCGTCCAGGTAAAGGCTTTCGGTCGGGGCCTCCGCGGATACCACACGGCATGGGTGGTGGTGGGCGTGGCCATCTGGATGATCAACCGGGCCCGCAACCAGGACGACGTGATCTACCGCACCAAGCTGAAGCCGGGCGAGAGCCTGATCGTGAACACCATCATGCCTAGTGCCTCCAAGCCATCCGGTCGCTGAGCGGCGTGGTGCCCGGCGAGGATCGGGGAATCCTCCACGACGGTGAGCGGGTCCTGCTGGTCGACCCGAAAGAGCGCCGCTACCTCATCACGCTCCGGGCCGGTGCCTCGTTCCACACGCACGTCGGGATCGTCCACCACGACTCGCTGATCGGCACGGCCGAGGGATCCACCATCCTCGGTAGCACGGGTCGCAAGTTCTTGGTGGTCCGCCCCACGCTGTCGGACACCGTATTGAAGATGCCCCGGGGCGCCCAGGTCATCTATCCAAAGGACTTAGGCGCCATCCTGATCGAGGCGGACATCGCACCCGGCGTCACCGTCCTCGAGGCCGGTGTCGGCTCGGGAGCGCTTTCCATGGCCCTCTTGCGGGCGGGCGCCGAGGTGGTCGGCTACGAGCTCCGCGAGGACTTCGCCGATCGGGCCATGGCCAACGTACAGGCGATGTTGGGCGAGGATGCCCACTACCGGGTGGAGCTCCGCGACGTCTATGAGGGCATCTCCGAAGAGGGACTCGACCGCATTCTCCTCGACCTGCCCGAGCCGTGGCTGGTCATTCCCCATGCGGAAAAGGCCATGCGCTCCGGCGGAATTCTCTGTGCCTACCTTCCGTCCATCAACCAGACCGCCCAGCTGCGNNACCTGCCCACCATCAACCAGACCGCCCAGCTGCGCACCGCCCTCGACCACAGCGCCTTCGGCATGGCCTCGACCCTCGAGGTGCTCCACCGGACGTGGCACATCGAGGCTCGATCGGTGCGGCCGGACCACCGCATGGTCGGGCACACAGGCTTTCTGACCACCGCCAAGCTGCTCGTGCCGTTCGACGACCCCCGGCTCCTCGAGCCGGCCGGAGCCGCGGCCCGGCCGCTCGAGATTTCAGGTGACGCTGAGGACCCCGGCCCGACGAGGGCTGAGGGAGAGGTGCCCGGCTCAGATTGAGCGGGCGGCCGACGGAGCGACTAGCTCTGCTCGATGAAGATGCACTCGCCCGGGCACTCCTCGGAGGCCTCCACGACTGCATCCTCCAAGTCCCCGGGCACGGCGGCCATGCCAGCCGAGCCGCCCGGCTCGCTCTTCACGTCGGCCCCGTCTTTGACATAGGCCAGCCCATCGTCGAGCAGTGTGAATACTGCGGGTGCGATCTCCTCGCAGAGGCCGTCCCCGGTGCACAGATCCTGGTCGATCCAGACCTTCATTAGTTACTTGTCTCCTACGTTCTGCCGGCGCACTCGTGCGTGCTGGCCCGGTTGGCTGGCGCAGACACCGTCTCAGGTTCGGCGCGCGGAACCCGCCGGCGGGTCGCTCGACCCGTGTCTTGCCGTCAATGTTATCGGTATCGGTGACATACGTGGCTGACGGTCCGTCAGATGGCCTGGTGAGCCCGGTGTCAGGGAACGAATGCGACCAGAGGCTGCGGGTCCCCGGTGTAGGGTCCCAACAGGTGAGCCAACGCGAACGAGGTGAGTCCCACGGTTGATTTCGATGATGAACGAGATGATCGCCGGCCGGCAGGTTCCGCGGACGATGACGACCTCGACACGTGGAGGGCCAGGGCCCAAGAAGCAGAGGAAGAGGTCACGACCCTCAGACGCCGGCTCCAGGAGAGTCCGCGCCGTGTCCAGACCCTCGAAGAGCGGCTCCTCGAGACCAAGGGCCAGTTGGCTCAGGCCATCTCCCAGAACGAGAAGCTGACCTTCACCCTGCAGACGGCGAAAGAGCACGTGGCCAACCTGCGCGAGGAGGTGGAGAAGCTCACACAGCCGCCCGCCGCCTACGGCACCTATCTCGGCACGAACGAGGACGGCACCGTCGACGTGTTCTCCGGCGGCCGCAAGATGCGGGTCTCGCTCCACCCTGACATCGACTTGGGCGAGCTCTTCCGGGGCAACGAGGTCGTGCTCAACGAGTCCTTGAACGTGATCCTGGCCCGGGAGGGTGAGGGCTCAGGTGAGGTCGTGGTCTTGAAGGAGGTGCTGGAGGGCGGAACGAGAGCCATGGTCTTCGGCCGGGCCGATGAAGAGCGCGTGGCCGAGCTGTCCGACGCGCTCA
>PLSY01000085.1 GCA_003164275.1 Acidimicrobiaceae bacterium
CACCACCTTCTCGGTCGACCAGCTGAAGAGCTCGGGGGTGCTGGCCTCTTACCCCTACGCCCTCCAGGTCAAGCGCAACGACCCCAAGGCGTTCTTCGTTGCCTCCAAATACCCGATCTCGGGAGCGAACGTCGTCTACGGCGATGGCGGCACTCCCTTCATCGTTCAGAGCACCCTGCACCTTCCCACCGGGTCGGTCACTCTCTGGGTGGTCCACACCGTCGCCCCCGAGAGCAACACCTTCTCGGACTTGGAGTCCAACCTGTCGCAGCTGGCCAGCCTGGTGAGAAAGCGTGGGACGGATCATCTTTTGGTCATCGGGGACTTCAACGCCACGTGGGGGGCAAAGAACTTCCGCTCCATTCTGGATACCGGTCTGACCGACGGGGCCGCCGCCCGGGCGAAGGAGTTCGACATGACCTGGTCACAGATAATCCCTGTCCTGCCCCCGGTCGTGCGCATCGACCACTTCCTCACCGGACAGGGGGTGGCGGTGACCCAGATCGCCACGGGACCCGGGCCCGGCAGTGATCACCGGGACCTCTCGGCCTCGGTGGCCGTTCGTCGGGGTTGAGGCGCTTGCCGGTCCGACCACCGGCACCCGCACCACCTCCTTCGATGGCGCACGCCCGGTTCCCTTCGACTGCGTAAACTGGTTGGGTGCCAACGCTCAGTGGAGGTGACCTGGTCTTCGTACTGGTCCTGTCTGTGGTCTGGGCGGTGCTCGGCTACCGGTTGTCCGAAAACGACCGGAAGTCCCTCGGACGCACCCCTTGGGGCCTCCCGTCCGGGCTGTGGGCGCTGTTCTGGTTCCTCTCGTTGATCGTGGGTCTGGTGCTGTATCTCATCGCCCACTCGTCGGGGGTTCGTCGATTCCAACAGCAGCCGTCACTGCACCCGACTGGGTCCGACCTCGATATGGCCCGGAGGGATACCTCGAAGCGCACCGGCAGCATCTCCGAGCAGTTCCCGGCCTATCCCAGCCCGGCCAATTCCCAGGCACCGACCACGGAGCCCGAAGGCGCCGAGCCCGAGGTGTTCCATGCGCCGCCGCCCCCGACAAACGTCCCGCCGATGCTGTCGCCGCCGGCCTGGCAGCCCGATCCGAGCGGCCGGTTCCACTACCGGTGGTGGGATGGCTATCAGTGGACGTCCCAGGTGTCGACCGACGGCCACCATCTGGTCGATACCAATCCCGACCAGCGCACCGGCCCCTACTGACCGAAGTCCGGACTCGGCCGGGCCGGGCTGCTCGGCTGACCGCTCCCCTGTGCCTCTTCGAGGTGGGCTAAATGTGGAGAACCTGAGCCGCGCCGGCACCATTCCTCGTCCCGTCGACCCTCCGTCACCCCAAGGTTTTCAGGGTCGTCCGCGGGTGCCAGCGGGAAGAGTGAATACGATGGAACGCACGGTTGACGGAGTAGGGCCGGCGCTGACATAGGCCGGTCTGAAGCGGAAGGGACCAACCGATCGTGCCCACCGACGACGGTGGTCCATGGAGAGGCAGAAAACGGTTTGAGGAGCAGCGGACGGTGATCAGCGCAACCGATGAGGCCGCCCTGGAACGGCTGGTCGGGCCCACCACTTTCTCCAGGGCGTCACGCTACGCCGATCAGGGGGCTGTTCTCACCTGCGAGTGGAAGGATGGCGGTTCCTGGGTGTCAGGCCAGGTCCAAGGGAGCGAGATCGAGCCCTACTACGCCTCGGCCAAGCTGGTTCGCGCCCCTTCGGGGCGACTGTCCCGTCTCGTGGCCAACTGCACCTGCCCGGTGGGACTCAACTGCAAGCACGCGGTGGCCCTCTTGTTGTCGGACGACGCGATCCCCGCATCCGGGGTCGCCTACCTCCGCCTGGTCGGTGACCGGCGCACGGCCGCTCCCAACCGGGGACGGGGACGTGATGCCGGGTCGAGGCGAACCAAGCGACAAGCCGAGTGGGAGCGCTCCTTGGAGCCCATGCTGACCGACGAGGAGGCGTTCGAGGATCAGTCCGTCACCGGTGAGTTCGGGATCCAGTTCGAGCTCACCGGCATCACCAACCGAGGCGGCAAGCGGACGTCCTCATCCGAGGCGGGGATCAAAGTTCGGCCGGTGATCCCAGGCAAGAACGGCAACTGGGTCCGTACCGGCGTGTCATGGTCGAGCCTCGACTATCTGGCCTATCGGGGTCGCAACGCGCAACGGGCGACCAACAAGGTCCTGGTCCTCAAGGAGCTCCTGGCTCTCAGTCGGGTGGCCGGGAATCGCTCGTCGTGGGGGTACACCGAAGAGGTCGTCAAGCTGGAGGCCATCAACTCCCGGCGTCTCTGGGATCTGCTCATCGAGGCACGGGACCTCGGCGTGCCACTGCTGCAGGCGGGGCGCGCTCCGATCCCGGTCACACTGCATCGGACATCGGCCGAGGTGGCCATGGACCTCACCCGGGCCAAGGCCGGCCTGAGCCTTCAGGCACAGCTCAGCTTCGACGGCGAGCCCCTACCCACCGAGATGACCCTGCTCATCGGCCGGCCCGCCCATGGCATCGCCTGGTGGAGCGAAGGAACGCCGTCGTCGCCGTCGCGCCTCAGCCTCGCCCCCCTCAAGACCCCGATCGACGAGGGCATGCGGGGCATCCTCGAGGCCTCGGTGGTCGATGTGCCGGCCCGCGACGAGAAGCGGTTCGTCACCGAATTCCTTCCCTCCCTGCGGCAACGAGTGCCGGTGGCCTCGAGCGACGAGTCCATCGAGCTCCCCGAGCTCGGACCCGAGGTGGTGGTCCTTCGCCTCAGCTATCTCGAAAGTCACCAGATCGCACTGGCGTGGGAGCTCGGCAGGGTTGGCTCTCAGGCATCGGCTGGGCGCCGGGGCTTGTGGGACGGTCCGACCGGGCGCAACAGGGCGAGCGAGACTGCCATCATCGATGCGGCCAGCACCGCACTCCGCTCACTGCCCGAGCTGTTCGAACTGACCGCGGGGGGAAACAGGCTGGCCGCCCAGTCGGTGCTCGAAGGCATGCGTGCCGTGCACTTCATCACCGAGGTGTTGCCTGGCCTCCAGCAGATAGAGGGCCTGGTCGTCGAGTCGGTCGGGGATCCCGCCGACTATCGGGAGACCACTGCTGCGCCGCAGGTCAGCCTCGGGGGATCGGGTGGAAACACCGGCAGCGACTGGTTCGACCTGACCGTCACCGTCACCGTGGCGGGTGAGGACGTGCCGTTCACCGACCTGTTCATCGCCCTGGCCGCAGAGCAGACCCACCTCATCCTTCCCTCGGGCACGTTCTTCTCGCTCGACCGCCCCGAGCTCAGACAGCTGGCCGACCTCATCGCCGAGGCGAGGGCACTCCAGCAGTCGAGCGGGGACACCATCCGGCTCAGCCGCTTCCAAGCCAGCCTCTGGGAGGATCTCCGCCAACTCGGGGTCATTACCTCCCAGGCGGGGGAGTGGGAGGCGTCGGTCCGATCCCTCGCCAGCGCGTCCGACCGGGCCGAGCAGCCCCCTCCCTCGGGGCTCCACGCCACCCTCCGGCCCTATCAGCTCACCGGCTTCAACTGGCTGGCCTACCTCTACGAGCATCGGCTCGGCGGAGTGCTGGCCGATGACATGGGGCTCGGAAAGACTCTCCAGGCCCTAGCCCTTATCTGCCACACCAAAGAGCGAGGGCTGGCCACGGCCCCCTACCTTGTCGTGGCACCCACCAGCGTGGTGGGCAACTGGGCGGCCGAGTGCGCGAAGTTCACGCCCGATCTGAAGGTGCTAGCCATCTCCGAGACGGCGGCCCGCCGGGGCGGTCCGCTCTCCGGGGCGATCGCCGGGGCGGACCTGGTCATCACCTCTTACAGCCTGTTCCGCATGGAGTACGACGGCTACGCCGAAGTGGAGTGGTCAGGCCTGTTCCTGGACGAGGCCCAGTTCGCCAAGAACCACCGCTCCCAGACCTACATCCGGGCAAAGACCCTTCCCGTCCCGTTCAAGGTGGCCATGACCGGCACGCCTCTTGAGAACAATCTGATGGAGCTGTGGTCCCTGCTCTCGATTACGGCACCGGGACTGTTCTCGAGCCCCGACCGGTTTGCCGAGTACTACCGGATGCCCATCGAGAAGAAGGGGAACGAGGAGCGGCTCGAGCAGTTGCGGCGCCGGATCCGACCCCTCATGCTGCGACGGACCAAAGAGCAGGTAGCGAGCGATCTCCCGGACAAACACGAGCAGGTTCTCGAGCTCGAGATGAGCCCGAAGCACAAGAAGCTCTATCAGACCTACCTGCAACGGGAGAGGCAGAAGGTCCTCGGACTGATCGGCGACATGTCGAAGAACCGGTTCGAGATCTTCCGGTCGCTGACCCTGCTGCGCCAAGCAAGCCTCGATATGTCGCTGGTGGACGCCGAGCACGAGGGCGTGCCCTCGACCAAGCTCGATGCCTTGATGGAGATGCTGGATGACATCGTGGCCGACGGGCACCGGGTCCTCGTCTTCAGCCAGTTCACGCGCTTCCTCGCCCTGGCCCGCAGGCGGATCGAAGAAGCTGGAATCGAGTACTGCTATCTCGACGGGCGAACGAGGAACCGACCGGCTGTCATCACCGCATTCCAGACCGGCACCGCACCCGTGTTCCTCATCAGCCTCAAGGCCGGGGGGTTCGGCCTCAACCTCACTGAAGCCGACTACTGCATCCTTCTCGATCCCTGGTGGAACCCGGCAACCGAAGCCCAGGCGGTGGACCGGGCGCACCGGATCGGGCAAACGAAAAAGGTCATGGTCTACCGGTTGGTGGCCAAGGGGACCCTCGAGGAAAAGGTGATGGCGCTGAAGGAGAAAAAAGCCGCCCTCTTCGCCAACGTCATGGATGCCGGTGGGTTCGAGAGCGGGGCCATGACTGCATCCGACATCGTCGAGCTACTGCAATGACATGACGGTCGGCCCGCACGTCATGCCCTAGTGATTCCCCACTATGCCGTAGCCGTCTCGAGCCGCTGGAGTTTCTCGCTACGCCTGACCTCGAACTGCTTCTTGAGCTTCAAGCCAGGACGCTCGACCAGGTAGTAGGAGGCCAACGGAAGGGCGGCGAGGAAGAAGAGCTTCGGCGCGAAGTGGGCCAGCTGGTCGACGATCGATCCATGACCGGTTGATCCGACGGAGAGGGCGATTTCATTCCAGAGGTAGATGGAATAGGACAGGACGCCAATCCAGACGATGAATCGAAGTGACAACGCTCTGCCGAGCAGGGTGTTCGGTGCTTGGATCAGCCCGATGATCCCCAGCGCGGCGGCGAGGCACACGAGCTCGACCGGTCCGGCATAGACCCAGTCGTTCGTGGCTGAGACATCCTTGGTCCAGATGATGAGGATGCCGATGAAGGCGAACGGGAACCACCGCACGAAGCGCGTGGTGGCCAGCCGGTCGAAGTACCCGGCCGTGTAGATCAGGGCGAAGAGGCATCCGAGCAACAAGGAGTAGGCGTTGGTGTCGGGGGCGTAGTAGAGCCGGGACCAGGCGACGTGGTTCGCCGCCAACACGATGTTCTCGGTCACCGACGCCAGCATCAACGCTGCGGTCACCCCGATGAGGGCGTTCCTCGAGAGCCGTCGACCGAGGAGGAGCAGCACGACTGGCCACAGCAGATAGAACTGCTCTTCCATGCACAGCGTCCAGATCTGACCAACGCCGGCAACTGAGACGTGGGAGATCTCCCAGAAATTCATCCGATAGGTGGCGCCGATCCACAGCTGATGGCGCCACGCGGTGAACTGCGCCGTCTGGAAAAGCCGTGCGTAGACCAGGGTTCCCAGGATGAAGGCGACATAGGCGGGCCAAAGGCGAAACACCCGCCGAAGATAGAAACGGCCCATCGAGAACTTTCCGTCCTGTCTGGCCGAGGCCTCATTGACCAACAAGGTGGTGATCAAGAAGCCTGACAGCACGAAAAAGACGTCGACACCGATCCATCCCCCCTGGGCATGGCTGAGGGAGTGGGTGATGTGGGTGAGCACGACCAGACCGACGGCCAGAGCCCTCAGGCCGTCGAGTTGCGGCATGTAGCCCGACTTGGGTTCCGGCTTCGCCGCCACGACGTCGCCGGCATCCTGAGGGGACTTCGTTCCAAGAATCTCGATCATCAAAGTCTCCAGCGATTGGATTCAGCGCAAAAGGGTCGACCTCTCGTGCCAGCTGTGGGCAAAGGTCGTGCAACGGAAGCCATCGTAAAATGGGGCTAAACGCCCAACAACCCTCCAAGGAGGCGTGCGACCCCGCACTTTTGTTGACCCCCCCTTGTCTCCAACTCGGGAGTCCCTGGTGCTACCGAGCAGACCCTTGCATCTGACTCCGTCCGGGGATCGAGCCCAGGGGAGTTGCGTCGCCGAAGCAGAAGACGTGGTGGCGTCCCGCCGAATGGTGGGGATTGAGCATGCAATCCTCGGCGGCGATCAGTCAGAGGGCGTGAGCTCTTTGACTGACGCATCGTCATTATCCACGATGCGGTAGAGCTTGGCCATCGAGGCTTCCGAGAAGTACCTCCGCTCGGCTGAGACCCACTCATCGTGGACGTCGAGGAGGACGGCCCCTCCGAGTCTGATGACCGATACCTCGTTGGGGAAGATGCCGACCACCCGGCACCTCCGCTTCAGCTCTTTGTTGAGTCGCTCCAGCGGATTCGTCGACCAGATCTGTCGCCAGTGTTCGTTGGGGAAGGCGGTGAAGGCGAGCACCTCCTCCTTCGCTCCGGTCATGAGGGCGGCACCCTTGTCGAAGCGGCCCTCCAAGGTCTTTGCCACCTGGTCCCACTGGGTGTGCATGTCCTCACCCGACACCTGGGCGAAGATCGTCT
>PLSY01000187.1 GCA_003164275.1 Acidimicrobiaceae bacterium
TCCACGGGAACCACAGGGACGAATACGTGGTGGCTTGTCGGGGCCCGGGCCATCGGGACGTGGTCGGACGCGGCAGGTCCTCGATTGCCTCGGGCCGTGGGCCGTGGGCCCGACTCGGACCAGGGGCCGACTCCGCCGATCCAGACCACTGTGACCTGAGGGCTTCCGTCCTCAGGTCAGCGTCACGAAGTGGGCCAGGTGGGACTCTTCGAGCGCAGCTCGAACCGCGGCACCGAGGATCGCTGACATCAGGAACCGACGTCTCCCAGCGCGTCGAGGTCGGACGGTTCGAGCTCCAGGTCGGCCGCACCCAGATTCTCCTCCAGGTGCGAGAGCGAGGAGGTGCCAGGGATCAGGAGCACCAATGGGGCCACGGCGAGCAGCCAGGCCAAGGCCACCTGGGCCGGCGTCGCCCCGAGCCGAGCGGCGATCTCGATGACCTCCGGCGCGCCCAGGACGGGGTTCTCGTCGTTGAAGGCCGAGCCTAGCGGGAAGAACGGCACGTAGGGAACCCCGTCGGCCTCGCACGCGTCGAACACGTCCTGACCGCTGCGGTCGACCAGATTGAAGGGGTTCTGCACGCAGACCACGTCTGCCACCCGACGGGCCTGACGGTATTCGTCGAGATCGACGTTGCTCACCCCGATGCCGCCGATCAGTCCCTCGTCACGCACGGCGACCATGAGCTCCAACTGCTCGTCGAGGGGCACGTCGGAGTCGGGGTGGCGGCGCAGGTTGACCACCGGGATCTGGTCGAGGCCCAGCGAGGCCAGGTTCTCCATGATCCCGGCCCGCAGCTGCTCGGGGCGCTGGGCCGGGAGCCACTGGCCCTGCTCGTCACGGTCGGCACCGACTTTCGACACCAGCACCAGGTCGTCGGGGTAGGGGTGCAGGGCCTCCCTGATCAGCTCGTTGGCCACATCAGGACCGTAGAACTGGGCGGTGTCGATGTGGTTCACGCCGGCTTCCACCGCCCGCCGCAGGACGGCAATGGCGGCGTCGTGGTCCTTCGGCGGCCCGAGGACACCAGGGCCGGGAAGTTGCATGGCACCAAAGCCCATGCGACGCACCGGCCGGTTGGAAAGCAATGCGAGTTCATTGGGCATGTCCATTGGTATACCCGGAAATCGGACCATCTCTCCGCGACCACAAGGAGCAATCACACGGAACAATCACAACCATGGCCTGATCGGACTATCTGCCTCCGGTCGCCTCGGCCTCCTGCACGGCGCGCTTGTCCCCTTCGCTCAGCTTTGGCGTATGCCGCGGCACGGCGAACAGCCGGACGTCTCGGACAAGCCTTCGGTGAGGGCTCGACCATGGTCGAGCTTGGCATTCACCTCGGCGCCGAAGAGCAGGGCGATGTTGTCGGCCAGAGCCAGATGCGGAAGATCACGACGCCGGCGAGCGAGCCGGAGGCCTTGTTGTACGACGAGAAGTTCACGACGAAGACGGCGAAGAGGCCTGAGACGATGAGCCATGCCGCCGTGGCGATCAGTCCGCCGGGGCTGATCCCGCCCGCACTACCGCTCCGTGGAGCCGCGGTTTCGAGGCCAACCAATGGCCATTGGGTCAGGAGGCAGCGGCCGCCGTGGCTGGGACCTGGTCGACCACGATGAAGCCCTCGCCGAGGGCGGTCACGTCGTCGGGGGGGTTGGTGGCCGTCGACGAGCAGTCGGAGGTGGCGAGCGGATTGCCCGTGGTGGCCGGGGGCACGTTGACCGTGCCCCGAGGCGTGCCCGTCGTGCCGCATGACGGACCATTGATGTTGACGATCGTCGTCTGGGGTTTCTTTGTCACCACCAGCGTCGATCGGTGACTGGTGACCCATTTGACGACGGCATTGGCGGTGACCTGGAAGGCCACCGGCGTGCCCAGCCCCTGGCTACTGGCGACGGCCGGGATGCCGAGCGCTGCCGCCGCCCGGGCCGCGCCTACCGTTCCGGAGAGGTCCAGCACCGGTCCCAGGTTCTGGCCGAAGTTGACGCCCGAGACGACCAGGCCGGGGTGGATGCCCAGTTGGTCGACGGCAGCCCGAATGGTGTCGGCGGGGTAGCCCTGCACGGCGACGGCCGGATAGCCACTGAGGGTCTTCTCCTTCGTGGTCACCAACGTCCCCGACGTCGTCTGCCCGGCCGTGCCGCTCTCGTTGGTAGCGGGAGCGACGACGAGCACCTTCACCTTCGCCAGCTTGCGCAGTGCCTGCACCACCGTGTTGATGCCCGGGGCGTTGTAGCCGTCGTCGTTGGTCACCAAGATGGTCAGGGGCTTCGGGCTCTTGGCACTGGCGGCCCCGGCTGCGGGCACGACGCCACCGGCGACGAGTGCCACCCCGGCGATGGACGCGACCAGCGTGCGTCTCAGCGTTCCCATTCGGCCCATGGTTCCCCTCCGTTACCGCCAGGCGTACGTGCGCCGCCCTCAGGCTGTCGGTCACTATAGGTGGGCGGCCAGCGAGTCGATGGTCGCGAGACGGTGACCGTCGCCTGCCCCGGAACCGGGCGTTGTCGAGACCCGGTCCCACAGCCAAGGAGCCTCGAAGTTGCCTAAGTTGTGTCGCCTGTCTCGGCCGTTCGGCACGTGACCGCCCACTGGGCCAAGGAGCGACGATGGGAATCCCTGAAGGAGTAGGCGTCATAGACCTGATGATCGGGTTCCCGAGCAGCAATCCCGGGACCGGGTGGTCGAATTTCCGGACCCTGACCAAGGATGCCGGCAGCCGTCAGATGAGGTTCGCGGCCGAGTACATGTTCAAGCAGGTGCCCAACTACCTGCCCGAAGGGGCCGATCCCGTCGAGACCTGCCTCCAGGAGATGGACCATTGCGGGGTGGCCATGGGCATGGTGCTCAGCCCGGGCACCGACCCGATGGCCGGGCGTGCTGTCAGAGAGCACCCGGACCGGTTCTTCGCCGGCCTGGACGTCGACCCCAACGACATCACCGGGGCGATGGGCAAGATCCGGGCTGCCAAAGAGGA
>PLSY01000361.1 GCA_003164275.1 Acidimicrobiaceae bacterium
ATCTTCGAAGAGTTCAAGGGCACCGGCAATATGGAGCTCCGCCTCGACCGTCGCTTGGCCGAACGTCGCTTGTATCCGGCCATCGACGTCAATGCCAGCTCGACCCGTCATGAGGAGCTGCTCTTCGACCGCTCGCAGTTGCAACAGGTGTGGAAGCTCCGCCGTGTTCTCAATGCCTTGGCCAACGAGGGCAGTGCCGCCGCCGGGCTCGAGTTGCTGATGGACAAGGTCCGCACCACCAAGAGCAACGACGAATTCCTGGCTGAGATCGCCAAGGGACCCGCCAACTGACCGAGAGACGGCCGACGAACGGGGGAAGGCCCCGTTCCGGTAGAGTCACCCCGCTGTCAATCGGTAGTCATATGACACCGAGTCCTGCCGTTACAGGAGAAACCAATGAAGACTGACATCCATCCCTCATACATCGAGTCGTCTGTTCGCTGCTCATGTGGCAACACCTTCACCACCCGATCGACCAAGGGCGAGATCCACCTCGAGCTGTGCAACGAGTGCCACCCGTTCTTCACGGGCAAGCAGAAGCTCGTGGACTCAGGCGGTCGCGTCGAGCGCTTCCAGCGTCGGTACGCCAAAACTGGCTCTCGCAAGAAGCCGACCACCCCGCCCGCCTCCTGATCCGAAAGCGGCTCCGGAAGCCGCTTTCGCCAGTAGCCCCGGCTGAGGCCTGAGGGCAACCCGAGCTACCCTACGTCCGTGTTCACCGACCGTAATCAGCTCGAGCGTCGTATGACAGAGCTCGAGCGGGAGTATGAGTCGGTGTTGGCAGACCTGAACGATCCCCAGCTATCTTCTGACCCCAAGCGACTGCGAGAGGTGTCTCGCCGTCACCGGGAGCTCGAAGAGGTGGTGGGCGGATGGCGCCGCCTTCAGGCTTCCCAGTCGGACCTTGAGGCCGCCCGGGAGATGGTTCACGACTCGGTGGGCGACGAGCGCGAACTTGCCCAGGCCGAGATCGTCCAGGCTGAGGCCGACATCGCTCGCCTCGAAGAAGAGCTGCGGTTGCTGCTCATTCCTCGAGACCCCAATGCCGGCCGCAACGTGATCATGGAGATTCGCGGTGCGGAAGGTGGGGAAGAGGCCAATATCTTTGCCAAGGACCTGTACGAGATGTACTCGAGGTACGCCGCAGCCCGGGGTTGGAAGGTCGAAGTCCTCTCCTCCAGTCCGTCGGAGCGAGACGGCCTGAACGAGATCACCTTCCTTGTGAAGGGCGAAGATGCCTGGCAGCGCTTGGAGCACGAGGGAGGCCCCCACCGGGTGCAGAGGGTCCCCGTGACTGAGTCCCAAGGTCGGATCCACACGTCGTCCTCCGCCGTTGCCGTGCTTCCGGAAGCTGAGGAGGTGGATGTGGCCATCGACCCCGGCGATCTGAAGGTCGACGTCTATCGGTCGACCGGTCCCGGTGGTCAGTCGGTCAACACCACCGACTCGGCGGTGAGAATCACACACCTGCCGTCTGGCATCGTCGTGGCCATGCAGGATGAGAAGAGTCAGATCCAGAATCGAGCGAAGGCCATGATCGTGCTGCGGTCACGGTTGTTGAAGGCCGAGCAGGATCGCCAGGCGGCCGAACTGTCCGAGCAGCGTCGCAGCCAGGTTGGCGGGGGAGGTAGGTCCGAAAAGATCCGGACCTACAACTACAAGGACAATAGGGTGACCGACCACCGGATCAAGCTCACCTTGCACAAGCTCGATCGTGTGCTCATGGGCGACCTCGACGAGTTGACGGATGCTTTGATGGCCGACAAGCGCTACCGACAGCTGGACGAAGGCTGACCCATGACCGCGCCCGGTCCGGTGGCAACGGAAGATGCGCGCTCGCGGGCGCAGCTGATCGCGTCGATCGCCTCCCAGTTGGACTCGGCCCAAGAGGCGCGATGGATCGTCGAACACGGCGGCCCGGACGAGGCCCAGGCGCTAGCCGATCGACGGGCCATGGGCGAGCCACTGCAGTACGTTCTCGGCCGCTGGCCGTTCCGTTCCCTGGAACTGGCCGTGGATCCAAGGGTATTGATCCCGAGGCCTGAGACCGAGCAAGTAGTGGAGGTGGCGCTCGGGGAACTGGCCCGCCTGTGCCCGCCCGGCCAGGCTCCCGACCACCGGGTGTGTGTCGATCTCGGGACTGGCTCAGGGGCCATTGCCCTATCTGTGGCCATCGAGGGGGCAGTGTCCTGTGCGGGACTCGAGGTCTGGGCCACTGATGCCTCGAGCGATGCCCTGGCGGTGGCTGCGGCCAATCTCGAGTCCCTCGCCATCGACCATGTCGACCTGGCACGGCGGATGCATCTGGCCGAGGGCTCGTGGTTCGAGGCCCTGCCCGCTGACCTGGTCGGTCGGGTGGACGTACTCGTGTCCAATCCTCCCTATGTGAGCGAATCGGAGCTGCCCGACCTCGACCCGACGGTGCGCGACTGGGAGCCTGCCATGGCCCTCGTGGCCTCCCGCGGGTCCGGCGGGGTGGGGGGCATGGCCGCGGTCGAGACCATCGTGGCCGGTGCCACCCGCTGGCTCAGCCGTGGTGGGTCGCTGGTGGTGGAGATCGCCCCGACACAGGCCTATTCGGCCATTGACGCTGCCCGACGCGGCGGGTTCTCCAACGTCTCGGTGGAGCGGGACCTGGCCGGGCGGCTCCGCATTCTGGTAGCGAGGCGCTGACCGTGTCACTCCGGTCAGGCCAGGCCCACAGTGCCGAAACTGAGGCGGCCGTCGAGGCATTGCGCCAGGGCATGGTGGTCGCCATCCCGACGGACACCGTCTACGGCTTGGCAGTGGACCCGATGCAACGGGGCGCGGTCGAACGCCTCTTCGCGCTGAAGGAGCGTCCGCTCGACGTCGCCCTTCCCCTCATGGTCGGAGGGACGGAGCAAGTTGAGATGGCGGCCGGATCGCTGGACACGGCGGCCCGCAAGCTGGCTGACCGCTTCTGGCCCGGACCCCTCACTCTCGTGGTGCCCCGGGCGACCGGCTTCTCCGTCGACCTCGGAGGTCCGAGCTCGGCGCGCCGGACCGTCGGCATCCGATGGCCCGCCCATGCCCTGGTCCAGCTCCTTTGCGCTGAGGTGGGTCCGCTCGCCGTCACCAGCGCCAACCTCCACGGCCAGGCTCCGGCCACATCCGCCGAAGGACTCTCAAAGAGCTTCGCCGGTCACAAGGGCCCAGCTCTGGTCCTCGACGGAGGTGTCTGTGACGGAACCCCGTCGACGGTGGTCGAATGCCGGGGCCCGGCGTCGCGCTGCCTTCGAGAGGGCGCTATCAGCCGGAACGAGCTCCTCCATGCGTCTCGCCGGGCGCACAATGACATTGCCGAAGGTCTCTCCCGGTCCTGAGTCTGACCGCACCCGGGGTTGACGGTCCCCCCTCAGACGGGGGACACTGGGTGCCTGATGGACGAGCAGCTGGACGCACGCGGCAACGTATTCATTATTGACTAGGCGCATACCACCCCCGGTGTGTGCCTTTTGACCGTCCACCTGGTGGACGGTTTTTCAATTTTCAGGCAGCACGTGGAGAGGGGGCCACGGGGTCCTGGCCACCAGAGGGCCGGTTCCCGTTCGGACCAGCCCGCTACGTTCGGGCGTGGCCAGGTACGGCCACAAGACACGACAAAAGGACATGGAGACAGTGAGTAGCTACAAGGTTGGCTTGATAGGCGGGGACGGGATCGGTCCGGAAGTGGTGGCGGAGGCCATCAAGGTGGTCAATGCGGCTGGCGTCTCTCTGTCGACGACCGACTACGACCTAGGGGCCGACCGCTACATTCGCACCGGCGATATCCTGCCCGACTCGGTCCTCGCCGAACTGAGCCACCAAGATGCCATCCTCCTCGGAGCCATCGGACCCCCGGTGGGGTCGACATCGGTTCCCTCGGGCGCACTCGAGCGGGGCCTCCTCCTTCGGCTCCGATTCGAGCTGGACCTCTACGTCAATCTGCGCCCTTTCACCGGAGTGCCGGGTGCCCTCGCTCCGGACTGTGACTTCGTGGTCATCCGGGAGAACACCGAAGGCACCTACGCTGGCGAGGGCGGGTTCCTCCGCAAGGGCACGGCCCACGAGGTTGCGACACAGGGCTCGGTGAACACCCGCCATGGAGTTGAACGCTGTGTCCGGTTCGCCTTCGAACTCGCCACGACGCGGCCGCGCCACAAGTTGACCCTGGTCCACAAGACCAATGTGCTTACCTTTGCCGGTGACCTGTGGCAGCGGACGGTCGATGAGGTTTCCTCCGACTATCCGAGTGTCAGCCGTGACTACAACCACGTTGACGCCACTTGCATCTATCTGGTCGAGAATCCCGGCCGCTACGACGTGATCGTGACCGACAACCTGTTCGGGGACATCATCACCGACCTGGCCGGAGCGATCGCCGGTGGCATCGGCTACGCCGCCTCGGCCAATCTGAACCCTGACCGGACCGGGCCATCCCTGTTCGAGCCGGTTCACGGCGCAGCCCACGACATCGCCGGCTCCGGCAAGGCCAACCCGGCTGCCGCCATCCGCTCGGCGGCGCTCATGCTCGACTTCCTCGGGGAGTCGGCGGCGGCCGACAAGGTGACCCAGGCGGTCACCGACTTCATCACGTCACAACCTGATCCAACCCTGTCGACCGCAGCAATCGGCGACGCCATCGCAGAAAGGCTCTGAGCCATGCCAGTTACCCCTTCCGACAAAATCTGGATGGACGGCGAGTTCGTCGACTGGGCCGATGCCACCGTGCACATCCTCACCCACACCATGCACTACGGCTCCGGGGTCTTCGAAGGAATCCGCGCCTATCCGACCGAGCGGGGAGTGGCCGTGTTCCGGCTCCGCGAGCACATCGAGCGGCTCTTTGTCTCGGCCAAGATCTTCCTGATCGACATTCCCTACACCGTCGACGAGCTGGTTGAGGCGACCCGGGCCCTCGTGCGGGTGAATGGTCTCGACGACGGCTGCTACATCCGACCGCTCGTGTATCTGGGCTACGGGGAGATGGGTCTCAATCCGATGTTGTCCCCGGTCAACGTGTCGATCGCCGCCTGGCCATGGGGCACCTACCTGGGTGATGACGGCCTGGTCAACGGCGTGTCCATGAAGATCAGCTCGTGGCGTCGGCACGACCCGAATGCCGTCCCCACCGCGGCAAAAGGTACGGGGATGTACGCCAACTCGTCATTGGCCAAGATCGAGGCCATCAAGGCCGGCTACGACGAGGCCATCCTCCTCGCCCCGAACGGCAATGTCAGCGAATGCACGGGCGAGAACATCTTCATCGTGCAAAATGGCCGGCTTGTCACCCCGTCCACGGCTGATTCGGGGGCACTGGCCGGGATCACCCAGAGCTCAGTGGAGACCATCGCCCGTGACCTCGGCTACGTCGTGGCCCACGAACCGATCATCCGCACCGATCTCTACTCTGCCGACGAGGCATTCCTCACCGGCACCGCGGCCGAGGTGGTGCCGATCCGGGCCGTCGACGACCGCGAAGTCGGCAATGGTCGACCCGGACCCATCACCCAGAAGATCCAGCAGACCTACTTCGCCACCGTGCGCGGCGAGGTCGATCAGTACAAGGACTGGTTGGACTATGTCGAGTGACGGGCCCACGCTGAACGACGATTCCTTTCGGGGCGGTGGGCCACAGGCCGGACACAGTCACGCGAGCGGCCACGGGGCGAGCCACAGTCACCCGCTGACACCGGGCCAACACGCCCACCTCCATGCCAAGGAAGCGGAAGGAGACTGGGTCGGCGGCCCGGGCCACGACTTCGACCTGCCCGCCCTGCCCAGCGCCGTCGATGTCTTTGACACAACGCTCCGGGACGGCTCCCAGCAAGAGGGACTTTCCTTGACGGTCGACGACAAGCTTCGTGTCGCCGAGCAGCTCGACCACTTGGGAGTCACGTTCATCGAGGGAGGGTGGCCGGGCGCCAACCCGAAGGACGAGGAGT
>PLSY01000299.1 GCA_003164275.1 Acidimicrobiaceae bacterium
AGGTTCGAGGCGTCGACCACGTCCATGTCGATGATCCCGATCGTCCCCACCCCCGCGGCGGCGAGGTACAGGGCGGCAGGAGATCCGAGACCGCCGGCACCGAGGAGGAGAACTTTCGAGTCGAGCAGTTTGAGTTGGCCGACCTCGCCCACCTCGGGGAGAAGGAGGTGACGCTGGTAGCGGTTGCGCTGCTCAGGACTGAGCGACTGGGGGGCTGCCCATGCGCGGCCCTCGTCCTTCCAGCGGTTGAACCCGCCGATGACCGAGGCCACGTCGGTGTAGCCAAGCTCTTGGAGCGTCTTGGCTGCGAAGGCCGAGCGCGTCCCACCGGCACAGTAGGCAACGATGTGGCTCGACTTGTCGGGAATCCGCCCCTCGACCGAGGTCTCCAACGTGCCCCGCGGGATGTGGACGGCTCCTGGCAGCGCGCCCTGCTCATACTCATCGGGCTCGCGCACATCGAGCACCACGGCGTTACCCGCGGCGATCTCTCGTTCTGCTTCGGTTGGCTCTATCTCACGAATGGCCGCTTTGGCTGCGGTCAGCATCTCCCTGAAGGTGGGCACGGCGATCACGATCCTTGTTCATCGGCACCCGGTCCGGAACTTTCCGACCCGAGCGCAACTCTCGATACCACTGCAAACACTACCAGCGGGGTCAACATTCCCACCTGGACGTCGAAAGGCTCCGATCAAGAGGGGGGACCAGGCGTATCTCAAGTGGAGAGCCCCACCACGACCGATATCGTTCCGGTCATGGAGCCACCGTGGAACTAGCCGAAGCCTTCCGTCGTCGGCACATGACTCGCAACTTCACCGGACGTCCCCTTTCGACCGAAATGGTCGACCGACTACTCGAAGATGCTCTCCGGTCGCCTTCCGCGGGCAACACCCAGGGTCGGGAGTTTGTCGTCCTCCAGGGTCCGGAGCAGACTCGGATCTACTGGCAGGCGACGACTGACGAGACCTGGCGGGCGAACTCGCGGAGGTTCGAAGGGCTTTCCCGGGCGCCGGTGGTCGTATTAGGTTTCACCGACCCCGAGTCGTACGTCGATCGCTACCGGGAGCCGGACAAGGCTCGAACCGACGGGGACCCCGTCGAGTGGGTCGTGCCCTTTTGGTTCGTCGACGTTGCCTTTGCCACCATGGCGCTGCTGCTCGGGGCTACCGACCGAGGTCTCGGCGCCGCTTTCCTCGGAAACTTTCGGGGTGAGGAGACACTTCGAGAGGCTTTGGGCGTACCGGACCGCTTCCTGTGGTTAGGGGCGGTCCTCCTTGGGGAACCAACGCGGCCCGATCCCCCCTCGAGTTCTGCGCTCAGGGGGCGACGGACGGTGGAGGACTGTGTGCACCGCGGTCACTGGTAGTCGTCGCATTGAGGCCAGAGCCTCGGGTCGCGGCCGCCCCACTAGCTCAAAGCGCTGCGTTTACTCATGCGCCTTTGGTGGGCGAGCAGTTTCAGTTCCAATCGCCAAATGACCAGGACGTGGTCTAGCTCGTTGGCGGCGTCCCGCCTGGACGGTCTCGATGGCGATCGCCTCGAACTCTCGGGCCACGTTGTTCCAGTCAAACAGGGCGCTATGGCGTTGGGCCCCCTCCGACAGCTGATTCCGGTATGCACTGTCAGTGGCCAGCTGGATCCAAGAACTGACGAGTTCGTCCTCTGTGTGGACCAACACGCCACTCGTACCGTCCACAATGGCGTCGCGCACTCCCGGTACGTCGAATCCGATCGCTGGAGTCCCTACCACCGATGCTTCGGAGATCACCATCCCCCACCCCTCATGATGCGCCGTGTGGATGAGTACCCATGCTTGCCCCATTAACCGCCACTTTTCATCTTCGCCAACCCGACCGGTGAACGTGACGCCCGGGCCCGCCATGGCCTCGAGTGACTCACGCTCAGGTCCGTCTCCGATCACGACAAGTCGACCACCCACCGCCGAATACACCCGGCCCCATGCCTTAAGTAGCAGATCAATTCGCTTGTGAGGCATGAGGCGACCGACACAAACGAACATCGGCGTCTCGCATCGACCGACGCCAGCGATTTGCGGATGATCGGCGCCGGGGTAGACGACACGAATCTGGTCGCGGTCGACGCCGATGGCTACGAGAGCAGACGTGGTTGATGGAGAGGCAGACACGAAGGGAACACGGCGGTACACAAGCGGCATGATCTTCGCCTCGGTGAAGCGACCTACGGCCGCCAGTGGGCGAGAAAATCGCTGCTCCCACTGATCGCTATGGACATGGTGCACCAGTGCGAGGATCGGCCCTCGTCGCCAGAGAGGTGAAAAGTAGGGAAGACCGTTCTCCGTATCTACGAGGAGATCCCAATCTTGGACCGTCCGGCGGTAAGCAAACGGAGCCCTGGCGTACTGGGCAAAGGTTCCTCCCAGGTTCACCACCCGGTAGGGCCGCGGCGCCACCGGGCCTCCACACAGATGGGCGACCTCGTGACCCATGCCCGTGAGTTCGACGGCAAGACGGTCGATGAAGACTTCGGAGCCACCTGAAAGATCATTGGCCAAGTCCCTCCAACTGAGGAAGGCGATGCGCATGGGGTTTACTCCGCCGCTCCGAGTTCTAGTGGGCTGTCAGTGCGACGCATCACCACGACCAGATTCCAAGTCAGCAGTTCTCGAAGGCCGGCAATGTGAACTACCGGTTTGGTCCACCGAGGATAGTAACGAGGGAACGTGTCAACGATTGAGACATCGAGACGGCCCTGGCACCACTTGAGAACCTGACCGACATCCAAGCGAAAAAGGCTTTCGCCATAACGATTTTTCGGCGATACGCCATGGACACGCCGGTATCGGTCTGCGGCCCATTCGCCTCCCCAGTAGTGCCATGGTGACGTCTCGTGACCTCCCCATGGGGAAAGCCAGTTGGTAAACGCCAGATACACGATCCCTCCTGGCGCTACGACGCGAACCATCTCTGACAGCATTCGCTGAGGGGCGACAACGTGTTCAAGCACATTCGACGAATAGCTAACGTCCACCGACGCCGTTAAAAAGGGAAGTTCGCACCCGTCGGCGGCAACGCCATTGATCAGATTACGACCGTGCTCCGTCATCTGGTCAAAGCTGTATTCAGCCGTGACTGGGCGGGAGCCGACTCCGCGAAATGCGTCAGCCACGTAGCCGGATGCGCCTCCTACATCGAGGACCGTGGCGCCGACGAGCTGACAGTAGCGAGATACATCACGGACAGTGTCATCGGCCAACATGCCATAAAACGTGGCCGGATCGTCCCCTTCGTTGCGGAATGCCTTGAACAGCTCGTAGGACCGCCTCGCACCCTTCACATCTACTCCCGCCGAACAACTGCCATCGACGTGAATGCCCTGGACAGGGCATCGAGCTCGACGCTTACAGCGGGATCGTCGTCAGGCTCCGGCAGGGTGTGCGGTAGAGCCTGCCGCCAGCTATCCCCCGTCCATGATCCAGTCCTCAACAGGACGTCAAAGTCAACGCTCAGAGCTTGGGGGTCATAGGTTCGCAGCGCCTTGAGGAGGCGCTTCGTGATCCGACCAGCAGTCGTGGGCGGAGCGCAGGGGAAGAGTACGGCTGTGCCCCCCTTCCAACTGATCGATAGGTCCACGCTCCGCGTCCATGGCCGAATAAGAGCGATCGCTGGTTCAACGGGAACCTCCGGCAGGAATACTCCTTGCATGGGAGGCTGAACCCTCCATGTCTGACGAGTCCGAGCCACGTCGGCGATCATCTGAACCCCGTCGCGGAACGGTCGGATGTGACTCCCTGATACCTCGGACCACCGTACCGGCACTTCTTGAATCCGGAGCCCAAGCCTTGTTGCGAGGTTAAGAACTTCGACATCGAATGCCCATCGGTCCACGCGACTTCCGTGGAACAAGAGTTTGGCGACGGGGCCACGAAACGCTTTGAATCCGCATTGCGTGTCCCCGATGGGCAGGTGCATGAGGGTATTCACCACAAGGCCGAACGTCTGGGTCATTGCAGTTCGGTAGGAACTCCGCTCGTCTACCAACGAGGAGTCGTGAGTCCGGGAACCTACCGCAACATCGTTACTCTTGAGCGTGCCCACGAGAGCGCCGAGGTCACGAGGATCGGTTGCCATGTCGGCGTCGACGAAGGCGATCACGTCTCCCCGTGCCCGGACCACTCCTGCCCGAACGGCCGCGCCCTTTCCGCTATTGCGAGGAAGAGACACGACCGAGTGCTGGGGCCATGCGGCCAGTTGGCGGCGAGCCACGGCGGCCGTATTGTCCGTGCTTCCGTCATCGACCACGAGTATCTCGGTATCATCGGACGAAAGTCCGTCGAGCAGCTGCGACAGGCCTCCTTGCAACCGATGTCCTTCGTTGAACGCCGGCACGACGACGCTAAGCCGTGTTTTCATGAGATTCCCCCCCCGCCACTCTTTGTTGACTACACCCGCTAGGACTATAGACGACGTCCCTTATTGCGCCTAGGGGTGATTCCCGACGTTTAGGGAGCCGAAACTCCCAGCCAACGAGGACCACGAATAACTACTCTCCGTGATTCTCGATGCCGCCGGAGAGCAGAAGGACAGTGCTCAGGGATACCCTTTGCCATGGACATGCGTGGGGCCGTTTCGCGAATCGTGTCACATCCCATGGTTTTCGAAGCGCAGACAGCAGTACTAGGAGGACATCGGCTCATAGCGGCATTAGAACCGATGGTGGAAGAAGCGACAAGGGGGCGCTCCTCGGGAACGGTCCTCGATCTCGGCGGAGGAACGGCGAATGCGCGGTCACTTTGGCCCGACGACTGGGACTACTTGAGCGTCGATCCCGACCAACGGCTCGCAACTCTTGAAAATGCCGATCAAAAGATGCATCGTCTGGTCGGAGATGCATCCCAGTTGGGTCTTGTCGCCGATTCCATCGATGTGGTGCTGATGAAGAACGTCTCACATCACCTCGATGACACCACGTGGTCGGGCGCTCTTTCCGAAGTCAGGCGAATCCTGAAGCCGGACGGCTACTTCATTTTTGTCGACGCTCTCTGGACCCAGAACCGGATCGTTTCGCGTCTGGCTTGGACCGTCGACGCCGGGCGATTTCCACGAGTTTCCGACAAGATCGAAGATGCCATCGCTACGGCGTTCGATGTGGAGAGCGTTGAGCGCCTGACGCTGATCCACCATTGCATCCTGCTCATCACCCGCCCTCGCTCAGAAAGCAGTCTGAGCTAGCCTGCCGACGCTCTGGACATGGGGTGGATCTGCCTTCAACAGCCGTTACGGCTAGCGATGCCCACGACCGCGGCCCCCACTGTGTCCAGAATTGGGGACTCCCGCTGGAATGGTGAGACCGCGATATGAACATGGCCGAAAAGACTCACCTGCCGCAACAGCCCACGGTGCTTCCGACGTCCCACTCCTAGCAATCGATACGTATGGATAAGCCCGGAAGAACGGAACCCTTTTGCAGATGACCGTTGCGTTCCCGCCTGAACTAGAACTCAGCCCAGAGGTCCAAGACGCTCCAGTACGCCGAAGTGTGCTTGGAGGATTCTCGGCTCTATTTGCGGCGATCTGCTTCCTTCAGGCGCCGGGCCGAATTGTCGCAGACACAAAGCTTGACGTTGCCATCGCACCGCTGACCTTTCTCAGCCATGCCCTCAATCTCTGGGACCCACAGCAGGCATTTGGCGGGGTTCCGTTCCAGGCCTACGGCTATCTCTTGCCGATGGGGCCGTTCTTCGTCCTCGGGCATCTTCTTGATCTGCCGACCTGGGTTATCCAGCGGCTGTGGGTCGCTGCACTCTTGACCATCGCATTTTGGGGGATCGTCAGACTCGCAGAAGCACTCCGTATTGGCTCTCCAACCAGCCGCGTCATCGCCGCACTTGCGTTTGTCGTCGCGCCACCCGTCTCCTTGTTGGGTTCCACTTCGAGTTATATCCTCCCTTACGCACTACTCCCATGGGTCATAATCCCGCTGATCCGCGGTGCCCGAGGGGGGTCACCGCGGATCGCTGCATCTCGCTCAGGAATAGCCGTACTGCTCATGGGGGGCATCAACGCCGCAGCGGTGTTGGCGGTGCTGCCGTTGCCATTCCTATGGATCCTCACGCGATCACAGGGACGGCGAAAGGGGCAGTTGCTGTCGTGGTGGATCCTCGCCATCATCCTCGCCTGCACATGGTGGGCCGTGTCTCTCTTCCTCGAAGGTCGCTACGGGTTCAACCTGGTCCCGTTTACGGAGACCTCTGCAACCACCACCGCGACGACTTCACTCTTCGACGTCTTGCGCGGAAACTCATACTGGGTTGCCTATAACCAGATTGGGTCGACGGCCATCCAGAGTGGGCGCGAAGCAGTCAGTTCGCCCGTAATGATCCTGGCCGGTGCGATTCTGAGCGGGCTCGGGCTGTTCGGACTGGCCCATAGAGGGCTACGAGAGCGTAAATGGCTGATCGGCAGCTTCGCTGTCGGCATAGTGCTCGTTGGAGCGGGCTATCCCGGTCTCTCGGGTGCTCCGTTCTCCAGTGTCGTACAGGATCTGTTGAGTGGACCATTTTCTCTGTTTCGCAACGTCTGGAAGTTTCAGCCAACGGTCAATCTGATTCTGGCCCTCGGACTGGCTCACGCGGTGAGCACTCTTGCCGGGCCGATCCGCAACCGAGCGCAGGCGATGAGGAATTCCACGGAGTGGGTCCGCAGAAGCCGTCTAGTGATCCTCCCTGTAGTCGTGCTCGCATTGATTGGCGTATCGCTCCCATTTCTCAGTGGCGATTTCTTCCCCCCTGGGGCTTTCAAGCAGGTCCCTAACTACTGGCAGTCAACCGCCACGTGGTTAGGCCACCACTCTGGCACCACGACGGCGCTTATCGTGCCTGGATCTTCGTTTGGCGTCTATGCGTGGGGGTCCCCACTCGATGAGCCGATGCAGTGGCTCGCAGAATCGGACTGGGCAGTCCGAGGCATCATCCCTGACAGCTCTGTGGGCAACATTGAGACCCTTGACGCCGTGGAAAAGGTACTTGATGGTGGCGTCCCCAGCCCGGGTCTGGCGCCTTTCCTAGCGCAGGCTGGAGTGCGATATCTGGTGGTCCGCAACGATCTTGCCACCGGCGCCGGTGCTCCACCCCCGCTTCAGGTGCATCAAACGCTCTCCGCGACTCCCGGCTTGACCCCCGTCGCAGGCTTCGGTCCGAAGCGAGTAGACCACTACGGGAAATTCGAGGTGGCACTTTCTGCTGTGGAGATCTACAAGGTCCACCCAGCGGTCGCAACCGTTGCCATGGCACCGGTATCGAACTCGATAGTGGTGAGTGGAGGATCTGACGCACTCCTCGCAATGGATCAAGGGGGGCTCAATCCGGGAAATCGAGCCGTCCTCTTGGCAGGCGATGGCGGTGTGCCCACCAAACAGCAGACGCTGGTGGTGACAGACACCAACCTTCGCAAAGGCATCACATTTGGGGCCATTCGGAACAATGAGACCTACACATTGACGCCAGGTACAACAAGTCCGTTGACAGGAAAACCGCCAGTTGGCTGGACCATCGTCCCAGGGATCTCCCACCAGACCGTTGCGGGCTTCTCCGGCGCAAAGAGCATCAGTGCCTCGTCGTACGGGTCGAACTACCTGTTCCAGTCACCCTCGGAGCAGCCTGCAGCAGCACTGGACCAGGATCCCAGCACCTCGTGGGTAGCCAGCTCGACCAACAATTCCATTGGGCAGTGGATCCAGGTGAGATTCAACGAATCGATCGATCTCTCCCACGTCACACTTCGGTTGGACGTGTCCCCCAACACCCCCAGGGTCACCCAAGTGACGATCACCACTGCGAACGGATCGCGGCAGCAGCGCGTCGTTCCATCGAACGCGGCGCAAGTGGTATCGACTCCCGCCGGTCCTACGTCATGGTTGAGGGTGACTTTCTCTAAAGTTCTTCCCCCCCGGCGGCCGGGCCTTCTGCCCCTGGGAGCAGGAATACAGGAACTGTCCATACCGGGCGTCAGCATCCAAAAGACATTGGTTGTGCCGAAAGACGAGCTGAGCAGGTTTTCCAAGTCCACCTCTCGAACGCCAATCTACGTCTTCACGTCACCCGCACCTCTTACGACCTACGGGTTCGCATATGGAGGCGATGACGAAGAGCCGCGCATGGCGAGGGTCTTTTCAACTACCCGGCAGGCGACCTACGGCGTCCATGGCAGCGTGAGTCCTCGAGCCGGTGCGAGTCTGGCCGCGCTGTTAGAGCTGCTCGGCGGGCGGGCGCTGGTCGCCAAGCCGGTCCATTTGGCTTGCGGCAAAGGACCCACCCTGACTGTCGATGGGAAGACACTTCAGACTGAGGTCACCGGGACGTTTGGAGGCCTGACCGGCTTTCAGCAGATGCAATTTTCAGTGTGTGGCCAATACCAGGCCCTCACTCTTCCGGCAGGAACCCACCTGTTGCTGGGAAATTCGGGCGGCTATCTAAAGATCGAGTCCGTCACAGTCAGTCCATACGATGCCGCGCCGTATGCGTCTTCATCAGCACCGGACCGTTCCGTCAACGTTCAGCAGTGGGGCCCGCAAAAGCGCACTGTTGCAGTTGGAGCAGGCAATGCCTCCTACTTGATTGTCAAACAAAACTTCAACACGGGTTGGTCAGCCATACTCAGAGGTCAGACTCTGAAACCTGTACGCATCAATGGCTGGCAACAAGCCTGGCTTGTGCCAAAGGGAGCGGGCGGAGTGGTCACCATTGCGTTCGGACCAGACGGCGCTTACCACCTTGGCCTCTTGGTCGGAGCAGTGCTGGTGCTCCTGTTGATCGGCCTCGCATTGTGGCCTGCTAAACGACGCGAAGAAGCTGACGCGTTGACTTCGGGACCCGACCTCTCAATGACGACCACCGTCGTCATTGCTTCCGTCACGCTCGTGATTCTCGGCGGAGTACTGGCTCTGGCCTTTCCCGTGCTCCTTGCCGTTATGTGGTTCACTCGATCGCGCCGCTGGCTTCCGGTGCTCGCCATGCTGGCGTACGGCGTTGCAGGCCTAGGGGTAGCGGTCCACGCTGGGTTGACTCCGGAAAGCTACCTCGGCGCATTTGGCCGACCGGCACAGATCGCCTCGATCATCGCCATTTCCACGGTCTTCGCGTCGCTGGTGGGGGACACCGGATGGTGGAGACGACGAACGGATGTCTCGCCTGAATCGAACTCGAGTCCGCATGAACGGTCGAACACTTGAGACAGATGCGGAGCACTACTCAGTCAGTCAGCCACGCTATTCGTTGTTCCCACTCAGTGGTCCGTTTGACTCTAGATCGGACAAGCCACAGTCGGCGTTGACTACATAGCGCGCTTGGCGAACTCACCTAACTTCGAGGACGACCGAGCAAGGCCGATCAGGGGGCACTGGTCATCGTTAAGAACCGAGGTTGATACTGATGGACGTCTTGTTCGAGGCTCGCCAGGCCATCGATGTTGTCCACATTGTACGAAATGACCAGGTTGTTTTGACCCGATAGATCGGGGTGAAAAGTAGGAATGTAAGCAATTTCGCCGGCGTCATTGCTCACCTCTGGAATCGAAAAGCTTGACGTCGGCGTAGTCCATGGACCGGTTGGCGAGCACGCATACGAAAAGTCGACAGTCTTATCGTTGAAGACGCTTCCAGGAATCGATACGGCAACGTAACCATTGCCACTCCGCTGAGGTGTCACTCCGGTAAGCACCGTGCCAGTCACGATCGGCTGTGCGTTCACTTCCCCACTCACCCATTGCGTTCCATTCCAGTACTGCCAAACGGCGGTGTCGACGGACTGTCCCTCGATGGCACGGGCCACCTTCATGCCAAGAAATGTGTTGGTGGTCGAATCAATATCGGAGCCATAGATGTAGGTGAACCCGCCACTTTGGGTCGTAGCGGTTCCCCACTGTGTGTTCGAGTCCGTAGGCACAGGATCAATGAAGTTGAATGCCGGCATGCCGGTGCTCGACATCGCCAGTACGGCGATGCCGGAGACGCCTGTGAACCTGTAGAACGGACTTCCCGCCACCGGCGAAAACTCATTCACAAAGACAAGCTGGCTCCCGTTTTCAACGTACGTCGCTGACACTTGCCACATGTCGGAGGGATCGTTCGTATCAGGAATCAAGGACTGTGGATCGGTGGTGGATCCGCCGAAGTCTCCCGTGAGATTCGCTGAAGTTCCTACCAGCTCACTGTTGTGGATGAAACCTGATACTGCCGCCGTTCCGCTCGACTGGGACGTACCGATCAGCGTGTCAGAGAAGACGAAGCTCTCGTATCCGCTCGGCAATAGTGTCGAATAGGTCGCGTCGCCTCCGATCCAACCTGGTCCAGCCTGACTGGACACGAGACTATCGAGGGAAGAGTCCGGCTCGATGGTGGGGCTCACAAGCGGTTGGCAGTTATTGCCTTCTGATCCACTCGGAACTTCAACCTGTGCGTTGGAGGAGAAGAAGCCACTGAGAGCCGACATGCCGACGATGGGCTGGTTCAAATGCATGGACCCGGTCGAGCCGTAGAACTGGGCGTCCCCGAAAGAGAACACGCCCCCGTCGGAAGCGACCAGCCAGTAGCCCTCACCGTCGGCGGTCGAGGCCATCGCCACGATGGGCTGGTTCAAATGCATGGCCCCGGTTGAGCCATAGAACTTGGCGTCTCCGAACGAGAACACGCCCCCGTCACGAGCCACCAGCCAGTATCCATCCCCGTCGGCGGTCTGCGACATGCCGACGATGGGCTGGTTCAAATGCATGGCTCCGGTTGAGCCGTGGAACTCCGCGTTGCCGAAGGAGAAGATGCCTCCATCGGAGGCGACGAGCCAGTAGCCATTCCCATCGGTGGTCGAGGCCATGCCGACGATGGGCTGGTTCAAGTGCGTGGACCCGGTCGAGCCCTGGAACTTGGCATCGCCGAACGAGAAGATGCCGCCGTCACGAGCCACCAGCCAGTATCCGCCGCCGTCGGCAGTCGAGGCCATGCCGACGATCGGCTGGTTCAAACGCATGGCCCCGGTTGATCCGTGGAACTGCACTTTGCCGAACGAGAAGATGCCGCCGTCGGCGGCAACTAGCCAATAGCCGTTTCCGCCAACGGTCGATGCCATGCCCACGATGGGCTGGTTCAAGCGCATTGATCCGGTCGAGCCCTGAAACTGCGCTTCGCCGAACGAGAAGATGCCTCCATCTGAGGCAACCTCCTGATAACCGGTTCCCCCGGCAAGCAATGCTGTGTCGGTGTGGACAGCCGGTGCTCGCACCGCAGTTGCGGTCGCAGGCAGGCCCATCGTCGCCACGACGACCACCAAAAGCATGGACGCCAGTGCTCCGAAGAGGCCCCTGCGACGGGACATTGATGAGTTTTGGGCCGCGCTGAATATACGTCGCGCAGTTGCAGCCATTTACGAGCACCCCTCGTTGATGTTCCTCACTAACTATCGGCACCTGGGCTCGGAGCCTTGAGGTCTACTGCTGTTTCAATGACTCTGACGGTTCACTGTGCCTGGACGACGTTTCGCAAGGGGACACTTCGCAAGAACGAGAAGTCCCGTTCAGCGCACGGACCCAGTGGGGACGTCAGCAAGGTTGGAGGCCAGGTTTCTGCCATGTCCTCGGCTCACGCTGGGCACCCGTGGGTCGCCGATGCACAGAGCGGCGCCCTTTCGAACCGGAGGAGAAGCTCATGACAACGACCGTGCCCACAGTGGGTAACCGCACCTCGATCTCGACGATGCCACGAATGACCGCAGGTGTTATCCGAGAAGGGCCCAATGCGCTTCGTGTCGTTCCCTGGATCGACGACGTTGCTGACCCTCACGGGGTCCATCCCTGTTCTCGCTACGTCGAGCTCTACTGGCTCGGAGTTATTGGTCCGTCAACTAGTCATTAGGAGCCAGTAGCCGACAGGTCACTCGCCCGCCCATATCCGGCGTTA
>PLSY01000429.1 GCA_003164275.1 Acidimicrobiaceae bacterium
GGGATGCGGCGGCGCGGTTCACCCTGCTCGCCGACAATGCAGAAACGAGGACGGAGCGATGACAGAGCCGTTGGCCCTGAGCTTCGAAGTGACTTGTCCACCGGATCGGGCATTCACTCTATGGACCGGCCGGATCAACACCTGGTGGCCCTCGGACCACACGGTTTCAGGACGTGACGACCTGACGGTGGTGTTGGAATCGGGTGTCGGAGGACGGATTTTCGAACGAACCCCCGACGGGAATGAGCACGACTGGGGTGAGGTGACTGTCTGGGACCCGCCCGATCGGTTGAGCTACCTCTGGCACCTCGCCCGCGACCGTTCCGACGCCACCGAAGTCACCATTCGCTTCGTCGCCTCAGGGGATGACCGCACCATTGTGGAGATCATCCACACCGGATGGGAACGACTCGGAGCTGACGCTGACCAGTGGCGCGGACGTAACCAGGCTGGCTGGCAGTCCCTCATGCCTCGCTTCTTGGATGCCGCCTCAAAAGCCCAATTGACCACGACCGACGAGGTGAACTGACTATGACCACCGGTACCCGGGACGACCCCTGGAAACTGACCACACCACCGGGCACTTCGATATACGAAATGTACCGGGACGCCGAGGCCGATCCCGAACAGTTGGTGTGCCAGGTCGGATCCACCAAATTGACCTACCTGTGGCGATCTGTGGCGGACCTCCATGCCTGGCTGCTCACTCAGGACGCGTGGGTACCTCTGGGCGCTGCCGATGAGAAGAAGGAGCCGGCCGAGGGCACCGTCGAGGCGTGGGGGCGGTCCGCAGTCAATCCCGTCGGAGGGTGGTACGGACTGCGGAAGGGTTACCGGGGTCGGTTTGGCATGTACCTGCCGCCGCTGCTCGAGGCCCTCGGCCTGGCCGAAGTCACCCATGACCCACGCAACAACAGCATGAGAGGCCTACCATGACCAAGATTCTCGCCATCCGTTATCGGACGAAGCCCGAGTGTGCCGACGAAAATGCACGACTGATCGAAGGCGTCTTCGCCGAGCTGGCCGAGCGCCAGGCTCAAGGAATTCGCTACACCGCTCTCCGCCTCGACGATGAAGTCAGCTTCCTTCATGTCGTCGCGCTCGACGGCGAAGACAATCCGCTCGACGCATCGCCCGCCTTTGCCGCCTTCCAGACCGGCATCGGCGAGCGTGTGGAAGAAGGGCCGTTCCCATCCGGGGCCACCGTCGTAGGCTCCTACGGCGGCGCTATCGGCGCCTGATCGGCATCTATCGCTTAGCCATCCAGCGTTGGGCGTGCGTGAGGCGGCGCTCCAACTGTTCTGAGGTCGCATCGCCAACCCGCCTCAGATTGGCTAGTCGGTTCAGCTCAGCGTTCACCTGCGCATGGGTCATTCCTGTCCGACGGGCGATATCCCGGACCAGTGCGGTGTTGGACGCCCGCAAGCGAGCCTTCTGTTCCATGAGCGTCTCTCCGCCTCCCCCCGGAACGGCAGCCGACCGGCCGCCCCCGGGAAGCAACGGAGGCGCCGGGAGCTCGAGGATCAACGCCGGGTCGGGATCGTTGTCCTCTGGCTCGCTGTGGATCTCGTCGTCGGGCATGACGGCGTCGGTGGCCACCGCAGAGATCACGGCGAAGAGCGAGAGCTGTTCGCCGTCGGCGGCCTCCACCAGTTCGTCGAAGCCCTCGCGGGCTCCGTCGTCGAACGCCCCAACGGCAGCGTCAGGTCGGTCCTCGCGTCGGAGACTGTGCCGACGATCGGCGGCGATGTCGAGCGCAGCCGTTCGCAGGCGGACATCATCAGGAATGAAGAGATGAGCGGACTGTCGTCCGATGCCCGGCTGCCATCGGACGAAGCGTCCGACCACCTGGCGGAAGAACAGTTCGGTCGTTGTCGTGGTGGCGAACACACCGACTCGCAGACGGGGGATGTCGACGCCCTCGGAGACCATCCGCACGGCCACCAGCCACTGGTCATCCGAGGTCGTGAAGTCCAGAATCTTCTTGGAGGCCGCAGGGTCGTCCGAGGTTGCCACCACTGCTCGCGTGCGGAGGCGGTGCCGGATCAGGTCGGCGATGGCATGGGCGTGCTCCTGATCGGTCGCCACCACCAGTCCGCCCGCCTCGGGGTGGTGCTCCCGCACCGCGGACAATCGCGCATGAGCAGCCCCCAGGACCTCGGGAAGCCACTCGCCCTCTAGCGACAGTGCCGCCCGCAGTCGCTGGTTGGCTCGTGTTGTATCCAGTGCGTCGTCGAACCCAGCCGAATAGACCGATCCATCGGCGGCGGACCATTCCATGTGCCCATTGGTCCGCGGGAAGTAGATGGATCGCACGACCCGGCGCTCGGCAAGGGCCGGACCGTAGCCATACTCGAAGTCCGGCCTGGCCTCGTCGAGCTCGTAGTTCACAAAGGGGATCGACCGGGTGTCGGAACGGAAGGGGGTCCCCGACAGCGAGAGGCGTCGCCCGGCATCTTCGAACGCGGTCTGGAGTGCATCACCCCACGCTCGGTCATCGCCGGCGTGGTGGACCTCGTCGAGGATCACGAACGCCTCAGACGCCCTTCGGGCGATGGCCATGGGTGCTGATGCGACCTGCTGGTACGTGGTCACGATCCCATGCATGTCTGATGGGAACTGCCCGTGTGACGGGTTCCAACCGGACTCGAGGTGCAGGTCGAGGGCGGCGGCGGCCCGCGCCCACTGGAACTTCAGGTGCGCGGTCGGGACAACGACGATAAGTCGTGCGCGAGATTGCGCAAGGGATCGCCGCGCTGCGGCCAGGGCAAAGGTGGTCTTGCCCGCTCCTGGTGTGGCGACGGCCAGGAAGTCAGTCTTGGCGGAGCGTTCGAGTTGGTCGAGGGCAGCTAGCTGCCATGGCCGGAGCCGGATGGACTTGGCCATTCAGCGAGTGACGATCCGACAGGACAATCCTGGGCACGGCTGTGTCGTTTCGCTGGCGGGTTGTGCGATGGCGGAGTCCATTGTCGAAAGGGATGGGGCATCCGGGGAGCGGACCACGGCAGGGCCATGATCGTACCGAATCGGTCCGGGCACGAGAACGGCCCCGCCCGGCGGCGAACGGTACAGAAATTCTTGTACCTTCTATCCAGAGTATATTGATTCCAATATACTCTGGATATGTACGGTGCGTTCATCAAGAAAGTCCGACACTCAACCGGCCTCACACAGCTCGAGTTGTCCGCGATTGTCGGAATCGAACAGCCAAATCTCTCGGCCTATGAAAATGACCGCCAGATGCCTTCGGTGGACGCCTTGAATCGGATCCTCGTCGGGTGCGGGTACCTCATGGAGGCGACGGCGGGAACGCGGAGAATTATCTGCCCTCTTCCGATGGCCGGCTGGTTTGCCGACGATGACCTTCAATCGGAAGCAGCTACGCCAGAGGCCCAGGAGCAGGCGGTATCGATCGAGCCGTATCCAAATGACGAATTATCTGCAGCCAAGCTGGAGCAAGTCTTGTCCCTTGCCGACTCCATCCGTTGGGCCAAGACTGGATCATGAAGGCAATCGGAGACGTGATCGTCGAGATCGATGGGGCACTTACCTCCTTCGGGGTGGACCACGCGTTCGGTGGGGCGCTAGCTCTGGCCTACTACGCGGAACCTCGAGGAACGGTCGACATCGATATCAACGTAGGCACTTCATACGAATCACGGGCTGAGCTCCTCGCTCAGTTCAGGGTCCTTGGCTGGCGTGCTGACGACTTGGCGGCAGAATCACTTCCGGCCGCCGGCACGAGACTTCATCAGATCGGCGAGTCGGTCGTCATCGATCTGTTCTTCTCTTTCAACGACTACCACGGGGATGTCCTCAACCGGGCTGTGGTGAAGCCATTTCTCTATGACGGCAAGCGATACGCGATTCCGTTCCTGTCTGCCGATGATCTTGTCGTCTTCAAGATCTCGTTCGGCAGACCCAAGGACTGGGTGGACATCCAGGCAATGGTTCGTGCAGGCACAACCATCGATCCGGACTATGTCGAGCGCCAGCTGATTGCGCTCAAGGAACCCGTAGGCCACCCGGCGGCGGCGCGATTCCGGATGCTGCTTCGAAACCAGGCACCATAGGACCGACCTCGTAGCATGCGAATGCTCGGCTCCACTTGATGACTTCGCCCCACGTTTTGACTGGAGACTCCCGTTGGAAAGTGTCCATCATCGTGGAGACTTGGAATGGGGCAAGGGCCGGAGACGAACCCCAGAGACCACCGTCGAGGCTTAAGCGAAGATCCTCGGAGGAGCGGTGGGACTGGACCAGGCCGCCAATCCGTCGAAGTCCGGGTACGGGGGGCTGCGCCCGTCCTTCAGCAGTGCCACCAGCGCACTCTGCAGGTACTCGATGCGTTGTCGCTGCTCGGCGACCTCGACGCGAAGTCGATAGAGCTCCGAAATGTCGTCGTAGAGGCTTTGCCCCCCGCCGCTGGGGTCAATCTGGTCCATTGCCCACTGTACGACGGAAGGCACCCAGCGGGCAGCTCATATTCGCGCGACCTCAAGAGGCTCAGAAATCAGCCGGATCGAGTCCCGGCGATATCAGCCTGACCAACTGAGGAAGCAGTCGATCGCTATGCGGCCGCCATGCCCACGATCGGCTTGTTCAGGTGGATGGCACCGGTCGATCCCTGGAACTTGGCATCGCCGAACGAGAAGATCCCTCCGTCGGACGCCACCAGCCAGTAGCCGTTGCCAGACGGACTGGCCGCCATGCCCACGATCGGCTTGTTCAGGTGGATGGCTCCGGTCGATCCCTGGAACTTGGCATCGCCGAACGAGAAGATCCCTCCGTCGGAGGCAACCAGCCAGTAGCCGTTGCCAGACGGACTGGCCGCCATGCCCACGATTGGTTGGTTCAGGTGGATGGCTCCGGTCGATCCCTGGAACTTGGCACCGCCGAACGAGAAGATGCCGCCGTCGGAGGCCACTAGCCAGTAGCCGTTGCCAGACGGTGTGGTCGCCATGCCCACGATTGGTTGGTTGAGGTGAATTGCTCCGGTTGACCCGTGGAACTGGGCGTCACCGAACGCAAAGATCCCGCCGTCGGAGGCAACCAGCCAGTAGCCGTTGCCCGAGGGCGTGGCCGCCATGCCCACGATTGGTTGGTTGAGGTGAATGGCTCCGGTTGACCCGTGGAACTGGGCGTTGCCGAACGAGAAGATTCCGCCGTCCGACGCTACCGTCCAATAGCCGCCACCATCGGTCGTATCGGCCATACCAACAACGGGCCGATTGAGGACAATGGATCCGGTCGAACCACAGAACGGAAGATTGCCGAAATCGAAGATCCCGCCGTCACTGGCCGTCAGGCGATAGCCCTCCGGACCTCCCGTCGGGGCGCTGCACGGGACATTCAAGTCGTTGCTGAGATCGATCGGCGCCACGAACAGTCGTCGCACCCCACCGCAGGAGTAGTTGGTGCAGGTGCTCGGCCATCCCGCATAGCCGAGATACCAGTTGCCAGAGGCGTCGGTGAACAACGATCCCCCGCCCGGACCTGCCACGCTCCCGTAGGAAGTGAGAAAAGGTCCGCTTGCCGGCTGGCTGCACGGCCCAAGTGGCCCACTACAGGTTGTGAGCGCTTCGGCATAGCTGGTGGATTGGAAGTCGCCCACAGTGAAGAGAAGGTCGTACGAGCCGCCCGCAGAGACCATTTGGGGATTGTCGAACGTCGTCTCCCACGGGAGCTGCGCCTGATCGACGGTAAGTATGGGGGCGGGAGTCCCGGCAAAGCCGGTCCCCGCAGCATTGAGCCGGACCGAGAAGATCTGCGACGGGATTGTCGAACTGCCGTCATTGCTCTTCCACAACAGGTAGGCAGCACCAGTGGCCGGATCGACGAAGGGGCTGGGATCGAGGACTCCACCAGTGGCACACCAAAGAGGACCGGTCGAGGTATCAGAGAAGACGGGGGAAGTGGGACTGATGGAGGCAGCTGTGGCCACGGAGAGGCAGCTGTGGCCACTGTCGTTCGCGTAGGGATTCTCCGATGCGTCGTAGAACATGACCCAATGGCCCCCGTACGAGAACACTCCGGGCGATGTCTGGGTGTCGGGTGTTTCCCATCCCGGTACCGTCGGCAGGGCCGTCGAGCCGTAAGACTGTCCGGTGTAGGAACTCCATCCCGTTGTCGGATTGCCGGAGGTGTCGACCAAGGCCTGCAGGTTGTTCCCGAGAGCCGTGCCGGTGGTGAACGCGTAATAGGTCCCGCCTGAGTAGACGATGTCTGGGTCCGGAGCATCCCCATTGAATGCTGGTGTCTGACTGGCGGCAATGGAGAGCCGAGGCTGCACACCGTTGGTGGCCTGGGCGCTCCCCGCCATTGGGACGATAAGTGCAAAGGCCAATGGCCCAACCGCCATTGCCATGAGTAGTCGTACCGTGAGCTTCATGACCCTCCCGCCGTTGTCCAATCGGAAATTATCTTTCCACAATTGTCCGCGAACGCGTCGGGCAAACATCAACTTGCACGGACAACCGAAGGCTCCTCGGAGATCGTCCCTACGACTAGCCGAATTCGAGGTCGCTGGCGACTGCCACTACTCGAGGTTCGCCTCATCCGGCTCGCTATCTCACGCGGGAATGAGCAGCGCTGCATCCACCGAAGGACTTGGCGCACTCAGCCTCCATAGCTGATGGAGGTCAATCCGAGGATGGGCAGTGTGTTGGCGACGACTGCTATCCAGTTTGCCGTTGCCGTCTCGACAACAGTCACCACATCACTGCTTGGCGCTGCTGGCACCCATCTGCTTTCGCAACAGCACCTTGTTCACCTTGCCCATGTCGCTTCTCGGCAGAGCACTCACGACTTCGATTTGCTCTGGCCACTTCTGGCGCATGAATCCTCGATCCGCCAAATGGCGGCCTACCTCTATCAAGTCGGGCGCCTTGCCTGATGCAACCACGACAGCGCAGACGCGCTCTCCAGTTGCCGCATCAGGGACACCGATCACGGCGACGTCATCCACCCCCGGAATGTCGATGAGCGCATCCTCGAGCTCCTTGGCGGAGATGTTCTCTCCTTTCCGGATGATGACGTCCTTTTTTCGACCGGTAATTGCGAGGTTGCCGGCCCCATCGACGCTACCTAGATCCCCTGTTATGAAATACCCATCTGCGTCGAAGGCACCGATCTCCAGAGAGGGATCGACATACCCGAGCATGAGTTGTGGGGCACGGACTCGAATCTCACCCTCTTCACCGATTTCAGCAGAGGATCCGTCCTCACGAACCACTCGGAGATCAACTCCGTCCATAGGAGGGCCCTCAGTTGAAGCAATCTCCCAATCCATCATGCCTGGTCGAGCTGCAGTCAATATTGGCGCTTCGGTCATCCCGTAGGACCCCAGCACGCCCACGCTGCCACATGCCTCTTTGATCTCATAGTGGATGCTGGGCGGCTTCGTCATCCCGCCGGAAGTGAACGCCCTCACTTCGGGAAACAATCGCGTGCCCTCGGGCAATGTCTTCTGAGCTGCGAGGTACTCGATGAGAAAGGGCAATCCGGCTCCGGCCAGGGTCACGCCTCCATCGCGGAGCGCCCACACAGCCTCGCGCCCAAACCGCTCCACAAAGAGCAGGCGGCATCTGGCCTCGAGGCCGGCATACACCCAAGCAATGCCGCCTATGTGTGACACCGGCCAAACTATGGCGACGCGATCACTGCTGGTTATCTCATAGCGTTCGATGATTCCGGTGGCGCAGGCTCGGATGGTCGAGTCACTGTGTCTGGCGCCCTTCGGCGAAGCCGTGGTGCCCGAGGTATAGAAAACCCAGGAATCGCTGTCAACGGAGCGGTCAGGTCTGAAGCGCGCCCCAAGACTGGAATCAAGCTGGGGCAACGCCAAGAATTGTAGATCGGGGCAAAGCGACCGGAGTTGCCCATAATCCTCCGTCTGCCGAGCGCTACTTTTGTTCGGAGATATCAGTACATCAGCCTCAGTTTCGCCAACGATGAAGGACAATTCTCTCCACCCGTAGATGGGCAGCACGGGAACCTGATTCACCCCGAGTAGGGACAGGGCGATCGTTAGCACCGCGGCGTCGATCTGAGTCGGCAGTTGCCACATTGCGCATCTGCCCTTCTCGAGGCCCCGATCTGAGAGCCATTGCGCCAGATGCTCGGCTCGCTCGAACAGTTGGTCGAACGTGAGGGTCTCACCCCATTGGTCTGTGATGAATACCTCGTCGCCATGGCGTCCCGCGCAGGTCTCGGCAATCCTCCACAGGGGGTAGCTCTCACTCATGGATACACAGGTAAACGATATCCATTGGAACTCACGCGACCTCTATTGGCGAGAAGTGCCTCTTCGCCAGACTGCCCATCGCCATACTCATTGACGCCATCTTCCTGTCGACGTTTCTCAATCCGTAGCCAATGCAATCCAGTTCCGATATCTCCCCCTTCGAGATAGCAGCGCACAACAGCCGCCTACCGATATCTATCCTCTCGCAGGGCGTTCCAAGGAGTGCCTCAAGGTCGGCTCGCTCGGCTCGTTCCACGCGATCTCTCGAGCGGTCATAGTCACGAAGGACCTTGACGATTCGAGCCAGGCCCTTTCCACGTCGCAAGGCGAAATCGTTCCCAGAGAGCTCAGGAACGATCACTTCACGCAACTCGTCCAAGGCGACATCGAATAGCCAAGTGAACTCCGTCGCCTCAGCCGATTCGGCAACCATCTCAAAAGAGTGCGTAGAGCCAACCCCGGCTGCCTGTCCCAAAGCCTCAGCCAACATTCTCAGGTGAAGGGCTCCATAGATCAGATGATTGGCAATCTCTCCGCGCGCGCTCTTGGATTCGACCGCGTTGAGTGTGCCGACTGCGGCCCGCATCTGCGCCAGAACGATGAAGTACTTCAGGCGTTCGAGATCAACGGTTCGACCAGTGATGGCCTGATATTCGGCAAGCCGAGTCGGTAGGTGGGTAAAGCGCTCTTGAAGGTCTCTGACATAGATCCACGCAAGGTCGTCGTGAAAATCTCCGAAGTGCGCATTCTCCCAGTCCAAGACAGCAGTGACACGGCCGTCTTTGAACATGAAGTTTCCAGGTCCCGTATCGCCCTGCGTAAATACAACTTCTCCGGTTCCATCCGGCGGCACGTGCCCCCGCAACCAGGAGCATGCGGTCAGAACGATCGGGTCGAGTTCTGCGACTCCCTGTCTATGTAGGTCCTCCCAAAGATCGATCTCGTCCAAGATGTGCTCCGAGAGCGCCTTCGGCTTTCCGAACCCGGGCAATTCCAAATCGAGCGGGTCAATGGCATGGATCTCGCCGAGCTGGTGCATGAAATCAGAGGCAACCGATTCGCGTTCAGCCGGGTCCTCGATCTCCACGAACCAATTCCGACCTTCCACGCGCCTCATCAGAAACGCCTCAAGGGTCGGGTGGACTGCGATGAGCTCCGGCACGCGTACGTTCGTAGACTGAAGCGCCCTATAGACGGTCGCCTCCCTCTGCAGAGTGAATGGGGTCTGGCTGAGTGGACCAACACCGAGATCCAATCGCAACCAGAGCCGCTGAACAGAGCCGTCGTTCTCAACTACATCGACTGCAAAACCTGCTCTCGATCCTCCGGCTCGCTGCCGCTCGATCGTGAGCTCGCTGGCGTGGGTTTCGGAGCGGATCCAAGAAACAAGATCGGCAGGAAGACCACTGCTATCGGCCACGTTCAAGTTTATTCTTTCCTTCGTTGCCAACTATTTTACGGTGCATTGTTTCCGTCCTCACGTCGAGTTATTTTGGTTCGTCTTTAAGGGCCTTATTTATAACATGTCCTCGCCGACCAACTTCCAAATCACTCTCTTCTCTGTTCCAAGTATCATCGGTGATACCTTCAGTCCGAAGGACGTCCTTTTATATTATTCCCGATCCACTTTTTTTCACGTTAGCTCGCCAGAGCAATCACCTCGTGTGTCGAGCGATCATCACCTCCGCTGGTCTCTATGAAGTGGCACTAACCGCCTGATCTCGCCTGTTTTCAACCGATCCTCGGTCAAGATTCACTCCTCGAGGGCCGTTACGATTCGGACGGTCGTCCGACAGATTAACAATCCGGCTTCGCCTCGGCAAGCACCCAACTTTTCCCCGTCCACTCCCGGTACTCACAGTAAATCTTCGGACGGCCAGCCGACTTATTAGCGGCTATTCTGTGAGAGGACGTACGAGGAATAGTCAAAGGTTTCTGCCGTTGAGGACGGAGAGAACCTCCAGGCTCGAGGTCAGCGCTCAAAAACCCACTGAGCGCCGGCGCTTCGGCGGCCGATCAACAACAGGGAGTGAACCGTGAGCGACCAGACGTATCTCACCGAATGGGGCCTGGTGCCCGAGGATGACGACTTCCACCCTGCTACCACCGACGATCCGTGGTGGACCGAGACAGTTTGGTTTGGGTGGATGGTCCCAGAGCGCGGACTACTCGGCTACTTCTACCCGGCCTTTCGCAGCAACCTAGGAGTCATGTTTGGCAACGTGCTCGTCACGGACCCATCTGCAGAGTTGCCCTGGGAAATACCCTTCTTCGAGGAATACTGGCATTTGGCCCTCCCAACCGGCTTGGACCTCCGGCATGCCGCTTTCGACAATGGAATGTCTGTGGAATGCGTCGAACCCGGGCGGGTCTTCGACTTCTCGTTCGAGCATCGCAAGCTGAGCCTGAATCTTCGTTACGAGGCGCTCATGCAGCCACTTGTCACTAGGGCTGAGCCCCCTTTCAATCATGGAAGCCACATCGACCAGCCGGGTCGAGTAACCGGAACGATGGTCCTTCGCGGAGAGGAGATAGCCGTCGACTGCTACGCCATGAGAGATCGTTCTTGGGGTATACGGCGCGATGGACGCCAGCCACAGGTGGGATATGCGTATGCGACCGCCTCTTCCCAGAGCGCGTTTCTTTCCATCTCGGTCCTGAAGGACGGCGTCGACCGTCTCAACACTGGTTTCCTCATGCGAGGTGGAACGTGGTCGAAGTTGGTGGAGGGTACTCGGACGGTCGACCGTGACGGGAACGGTAGGCCGGATGTCATCAGGATTGAAGGAAAGGACGACCTCGGTAGACCGCTCACTGCAGAAGGGAAAGTCGTAAGTCGACAGGTCTTCAAGTGCTACCCAAGCATGTTCTGCTGGAACAGCCTGGTGGAGTGGGAGCTGGACGGAGCCAGGTGCTGGGGAGAGGACCAAGACATCTGGCATCCTGAACGCTGGCGCGAGTACAGCCAATCACTGGGAGATTGATTCGCGGCGAATGCTGCGCCAGTTACCACCCTACGAGAAGTCAGCGCCTTTCCCAGAGGAGAGTACGTGAAGTTCGGCATTGATTTGGCACGGTGCCATCCAAGCTTGTGGCTTGAGTTGGCACAGGTCTCGGATGAGCTGGGCTTTGAGTCCCTGTGGGTTGCGGAGCATGTGATCTTTCCCGAGAAGATCCGCGGCTCACCCGCAGAATCGGGCCACGTTGATGTCGATCCGTCGCTGCCGCTTTTTGATCCCTTCGTAATCCTCGCGGCACTTGGGGCGAAGACTGAGGTCATTCGGCTGGGAACCAATGTCTTCAACATTGGCCTGAGGCATCCCTTCGTCAGTGCAAGGGCTGTCGCCACAGCCGACATCCTCTCGAACGGTCGTATCGAGTTTGGAGTCGGGGTCGGTTGGCTGCGCCAGGAGTGGGATGCCATCGAACTCGACTTCGCCAGCCGAGGTGCCCGGGTGAATGAAGCCATCGATATCTGCCGATCGCTGTGGAGCGACGAGATCATCAGCCACACCGGAAAGTTCTTCAACTTCGAATCTGTCGTTTTCAATCCAAAGCCGGCCCAACAGCGCATTCCCATCCATATCGGTGGTGACAGCATCCACGCCTTGAGGCGGGTTGCCCGCCGCGGGGATGGATGGATCGGCATGATCCAGACTCCTGAAACGTTCATGGCCGCAGTCCACCAACTGGAACGCGAATGTGGCGTTATAGGTCGGCACATCTCCGAGATCGATCGCACTGCGATCATCAAATACCCAACTCTGCCAGCAATCAAGGATTGGGAGAGAGCCGGCGCAACCAGACTTATCGTATCGCCGTGGGCCAAATCAAGCCGTGCGATCGAGGCAGTTCGATCCTTCGCTGCGATGATTGGGAAGGGGCAACAGTTATAACCAGTTACACGGATGGGCTTTGCCTCCCTTAGGACTTCTAATGGCGATGTGGGTCCACGGTTCCAACCCGGTTCCCAGCACCTATTTGCCTTTCACGACGGCCACTCCTTCGGTCCCGCATCGTGAATTGCGATTGTTATCAACCTGCGACGGGGGATCGGGCAAAGCCAGGAATGGCTAACTGGTCCGTTGGATAGTTCGCTGATTGAAGGTCCAGAAGGTACGCTGCCGCTGTATCCACTCCGGCTCGGCCAACGTGCGAAGGTCTTTCGTTTTGCCCCAGAAACCTGTGAAAAAGAGGAAGTCGGCAAGTTCCAAGGGAACTGCGGTGCCAGACTCCACCACCGCACGTCGTTACGAAGCGCGCCGCCGCGAGATAACCGATGCCGCAGCAGTGCTGTTCGCGGAACAGGGCTACGAGGCCACGACGTTCCGGGACATTGCCGATGCAGTTGGTCTGCTCAAAGGCAGTCTTTACTACTATGCGCCGTCTAAAGAGGACCTCCTTTACTCAGTAGTAAGGGAAGTGCAACAGAACGGGCGAATCTTGGTTGATCGGTTCTCATCCTCAGACCTTGACACAGTGTCAAAGCTACGAGGCGTCATCGGTGAGGGTGTCGCATTCATCATTCAGAATCGTCTAAAGAATATTGTATCACTGCGAGATTTTCGGTCGTTGAGTGATGAAAAGCAAAACGAGCTAAAGGGCGAAAGGGTGGCGATCTGGGACTACATTCGCCAACTGATAACTACCGGCATGGGCGAGGGGACAATCCGGAGCGATGTAGATGTGGCAGTTATCGCCACTGCTATCACGGGCGCTATTAACTATCTGCCCACCTGGTACGAAAGCGGAAAACCTCCGAGCGTCTCTCGAATGGTCGAGGGATACAGCGGCTATTTGATTGAAGGTCTTCTCGTCTGAGTAAGACCTTGGAGGGCCACCACACTGACACTAGTGACGCAGGCGGCTTTGCGACCGAGTGCCATCTGTGGACGGCAGGCCCCCCAGACTCTCGCAATCCAATTCGGGACACCGTCCCAGAGTCTCAGAATCCATAGCTGCGGCGGTCTTTGCATGCCGTGGCCACTGGAACCGTCAAACTTCAATGCTCGTAGATCTCCCGGCGATGGGCCATATGCAGAACGAGCATCAATTTGCCCTCGTGAATCTCGTAGATCACTCGATTGTCACCAGTTCGCACCCTCCATTCCCCTGCCCCACCCACGAGGCGCTTTGCTGCGGGCGGGCGCGGATCCTCGGCAAGCAGCTCGATCACCCCTTGGATGCGGCGCCTAACGGCCGGATCGAACTTGCGGAGTTGGCGCCTAGCCGCAGGAGAGAGCCGGACGATGATGTCACGAGAGGCCAAGATCGGCCTTGACCTGCTCCCAGGGAATCGGTTCCTGATCGGTGGCGGCCATCTCCGCCCGCGCGTCTTCGGCGGCACGAATGTCCGCCATATCCTCAGCCAACTCCAAGATCTGGTCAAGATCATCTGCATCGATCAGGCTGCAATGCGTCGACCTCGGCGAGTGAGATAGACGGGCTCATGCTCCGACCTGGCCTGATCGATGATTGAAGCAAGCTGCTGGCGAGCCTCTGAGACACTAGGTTCGAGCGACCCCATGTACAAACAGTACATCTAGGATAAGATCTGTACAACAGCGGGCGAACGTGACGTCTGAGAGCGAGTCCCGGACTTAGTATCAGTTAGGCCCTAACTGATACTTACAAAGGCATCAGGAAGCGCCAAGGCTGAGGAGCCGCCAAAATGGACGATCCCGTCATTCGCACGCTGTCGCTCGGGTTTCCGTGGGTGACCCAAGATCCCTTTCTATTCTGCGTGCATCACGTGGACCACTATCCCGCCGCTAACGAGCACATGGGGCCGGTCGCCTCTCTCGAGGCCCGAGATATCGGCATGGACTTCTCCGGAGCAGACGGTTGGAGCATGTACCACGGCAGCCTCGTCCCCGGGTTCCCGCAGCATCCTCACCGAGGGTTCGAGACAGTGACATTCATGAGACAGGGGACGATCGACCACTCGGACTCGCTCGGAGCCACGGCACGTTTCGGACGTGGCGACGCCCAATGGCTGACGGCCGGCCATGGCATTGTCCACTGCGAGATGATGCCTCTCCTGGACCGCGCATTGACTCATCTAAAACCTCC
>PLSY01000070.1 GCA_003164275.1 Acidimicrobiaceae bacterium
GGATGCGTAGCATGCTGCGACCGCGGTGGCCGAGCTGGACGCCGCCCGAGCTCGCACGGCGCTGGCCGGCCTGAGGCCGGTCATGTGCCCCGGGCCGAAGGTCGGGTCGTCACTCCTGTCGGGCTCGTGGATCTGCCGGTGAAGGCCATGCCGCCCCGAGAAGCCGGGCGCGCACCTCGGGCAGTGCGGTGCACAGCTCGGAGGCCATGCCAACGCTGAGCCCGGCCGCCGGGTGGCAGCTGGCGTGGACCGCTCGGAGACGGTCGATGCTCACCCGTGTGTACCGCTGGGTGGTCTCCAGGCGGGCGTGGCCGAGCATCTCGGCCACGTAGCGGATGTCCGCCCCTCCCTCGAGCATCAAGGTTGCCGTGGTGTGGCGGAGGAGGTGGCAGCTCCCCTTCTTCTCGACGCCGGCGGCTACCAGGTAGGCCCGGACCTTCCGGCACAGCCAGTCGGGGCAGATCGGGTTGCCCACCGAGGAGAGGAAGAGATGATCGGGGTACTTGTCGGAGAGGAACCCCGGCCGCACGATGTTGACGTAGAGGCGGGTCCAGAACATGGCCCGCTCCCCGATGGGGACGTAGCGGTCCTTTGCGCCCTTGCCGTGGCGGACGAAGACCGTCCCCCGGTCGAAGTCGATGTCCCGGCTGCAGAGGGAGATGAGCTCTCCCCGGCGGAGTCCACAGGAGTAGAACACCTCCAGGATGGAGCGATCCCGCAGGCCAAGAGGCTTTGACACGTCCGGGGTGGCCAGCACCGCCGTCATCTCCTCGGCCGACAGGGTGGCTTCGGGGAGTCGACGGTCGGGACGGGGCATCAGGAGGTCCAACGCCGGGTTGCTGGTGATCCGGTGCTCTCTCCGGAGCCAGGAGAAGAACTGGGCGACCGGGATGAGCCGCTGGGCCTGGGTGCCGAAGCTCAAAGGAGACCCGTCGGTCTTCCGGTAGGCGAAGAGCTCCTGCTGGTAGGCGAGGAGGAGCTCCAAGCTCACCATCGAGGCTTCTTCGACCCCCCGCCGTTCGGCGAAGGTTACGAAGGACGCCAGGTATCGGACCCGACACTCCACCGTGGTGGTCGCGTAGNNCACGGACCTGCAGTTCCATCGGCGTCATGGCCGCCTCCTCCGACGGCCGGTCGAGAGGCGTGGCGGGATCGGAGTCCGCCACCGGCTCGCCCACCGTGAGAACAGACCGCCTCCCTCTTCCTCAGCGTCCTCCCCCGATGGTCGAAGATCAATCCGTCCGGCCGGCCAGCCGAGCATGATGAGGGGATGCACCTGCCGGAGGACTTCCGCGCACCAAGCATTCTGAGCGTCCGAGCGTCAGGGCAGCACCGTCGGAGCCGGCGACGGCCACGGACCGACCGTCCCCGGCGCTGCGCGAGAGGATCCGGACGCCCTTCAGGGCGGCCCGGCACACGCACCGACGTTCACCGCTACTACGACCCGACGACCGGGGAGTTCCTGACCGTCGATCCGGACGTGGCGTCGACCAGACAGCCCTACTTCTACGCCGGCGACGATCCGGTGAATGCGACGGATCCCAGTGGATTGAGGAGACTTCCGTGTCCATCTTGGTCACTTGTAGCGGGTGCTGCAGGTTGCGCCGCCGCGGCGGCAGGAGGTGCAGTTGCCGGAATTGGTGAGGCACCTGCTCAACCCACTGGTGCATTCGTGGCTGAGAAGATCTCCGGCGCAACGGTCGAAGTCAGCTCAGCATTTGATTATGACGTTAAGACTGCCTCGTGGACTGGGATGACGGCTCAAACGGCCGACGCTCTACTGGTAGGCGACTATTCAGATATCAACCCCTCCAGTGAGCTCGTGACATCGCTTGAGAACTTCAATACAGACTACGGGGGAGGTGACCCAAGCGGGTGCGAGACCTCATCACTAAGCGTGCCAGTTCAGTTTGGTTGCGAAGTACTCACCTTCATTACCATAGAATCCCTAGAAGGAGCTGAGGAGCAGTTTATACACTCAAACAACTACCTTGATGGGGACTTGGCGTACTACACCTATGAAGCGACATCACTAGCGGACTATCAGTATCTTACGGATGCCGCAGTCGACCTTTTGAAGGAGGGATATGAAAAGGGTATCCCGACTCCTTCGGAGTTCAAGATTCTAAAACTGCTTCTCGGCAAGTCGCTCACCTCATACACCGCACCGACTAACCCACAAGAGCCCTGTGGTTCAGCACCGGACTCAACATTGGCATGACAATAGCGACAAAAACACCTCCCGAAATGTATAGAGCGAGGACTAGCTAGTGAGACTTCGGATGCCTCTTATTATTCTGATCCTGGTCGCGGTCACTGTGAGTTCGTGCACGACATCCTCGGGCATGCCACAACGAGATTCCCTGAGTCTTGGCGGAATGCGCATCGGTCTAGCGCAAATCACTTCCCTTCAACAGATTAGTGAGCTGTCATGTCGGTCAACGAGCGTATGTGTGGTGATTGGAACTGATCACAATGGACGTTCATCCATTAATGGAGTCGACGTCTCAACTGCTAGAGTCGTCAATTCTGCCACTATTCCTGTTTCGAATCAGATAGCATCGCTATCCTGTCTTCAAGAGAAGTGCCTCGTGGGCGCCAGCAGGTGTGCTGAGAACAACGCTAATAGAGACTGCAAGGGTCTAGTGTACTCGTACAACTCTGGCGGTGTGCTTACTGAGGATTACGAAATGCCGATCGCTCCCAACAACCCGGACGTGTTCGTGTCATGCATCTTGCCTTCCGATTGCGTTCTTGTCGGAAATGAACCAAAAGGACAGGCCTTTGCATATAGATCACCGAATGACGGCAAGACCTGGACGCTTGCAAGCGTTGGGGGAATCTTGGGAGAGGGTGCGGTGTCCGGCTTGACCTGTTCATCATCGATGATCTGCATCCTGACGTTGAACGCCCACTCGTCTATGAGTACCGCCACCGCACCCGCAGTGGGAGAAATTGCAAGAAGCATAGACATGGGTGCCACATGGTCCGTTACTTCCCAGGACCAAGCGCCATCTACGAACTATCTATCTGGACCGATGTGCGACCCTCTAGGAATGTGTATGGCTGTGGGTCAACTCAGTGCTCATATTTCGCGCGACTTTGGCGGCACGTGGAATACCACCGATCCGTATAGTTTTGGAGTCGGCACTACAGGAGCCTGTTCTTCAACATCATGCTTTGTTGTTGCTGATGCGAAGAGTGGAAGTGCAATAGGAGCGACGGATAACGGGAGAGACTGGACCTCCTCTTCGCTCAGTAATGTGTCGCTCAACGGAATTCAATGTTTGGCCATTTCAAGTTGCATCGTTGTCGGGTCTACCGGTGGGGTAGCGAATCCAGTGGGATTGATCGGA
>PLSY01000274.1 GCA_003164275.1 Acidimicrobiaceae bacterium
GGGGACTTCTCGTGGCCACAGGTGGGGACTTTCGTGGCCACCAGCGGGGACCTCAGATGGCCACCAGCGGGGACTTTCTCGTGGCCACGGACAGTGCTCGCACCGATCTGAGCATCCCGTCGGACATCTGGCTGAACTCGGCATTCCAGTCTCAACCACAGCCGACTAGTGCCGCCCGGGGATTCCCACCTGACCCCTCGCCCAGACCGCCCGGAATCCGAGGCTTCGGGCTGCTCCGTAGTGAAGGCTGTACATCTCCCTGAGTGCCTCAGAAATCCGTCGGCCATGAACGAGCGAGTTCAAGAGCATGAGAGTAAACGCTGCCGAATCCAGCCAGTCAACCTCCTGGGTGAACCCGGAGACAGCAGCGGCCTTCGTAGTCAGTCGAAACTCCTTCATCTCCTTTGGAGGCACGTCCATCACACTGCATGAGTCGAAGTGAATCAATCGGCCATGACATTTTCCAGCCAGAACATCGCCGAGCTCCCGCAGACTCAGGGTCTTTTTGCCCAAGAGCTTGATCTTCCCCGATTCGCCATGGAACGACATGATCCCATAGGGATGGGAGGCGTACTGCTTGCCACTCCATTGCTTCAAGTACTGATTCACTTCCTCAGAAGTTGCGGCGTCGCGGAAGGCAATTCCAGGCTTGTACACCCCTTCGACGACTTCAAGAAGGGGTCGCATGGAGGCTCGCTCAGTGATCTTCGGCGACCAGGGTCCTTCCAAGCAGAAGATTCCTCGATTCCTCAATTTGGACATTCACGAATCCTTCCACGCGACAAGCCAATCATGCGGAATCCCGCTGTCTTCTAGATTCGACGTCTTGGTGGCGCCGCCACCCGGACTTTGGAATCGTTCCACTTGCCGTTCCGGGATGTGATGTGACCCTCAAGTCACACGGAGGCAGTCTCGAACCCATCACCGCGCCTTCGGGAGGGTCCCGCCGAATCGGTTCCTGGTCCTCAGCTCAAGCAGCTGGGGCCGAATCGGTCCGGACTACGTATTGCTCAAACCTCGAGCTGGGTTGCGATGATGCAATTCCCAGCGACCGGCAGACGCCCCTGGATCAGGCAACGCCACCCTCGACTGCAAATACAGACCGCAGCGGCAGGACCCGCTTCCATCGGTCTTCGAGCTTCTCGTAGTACTCAAACACCATGTCGGTCAGGTCGTCGCCGTTAATCAGCTTGATGTCGGGCTTCGTTCTCGCTTCTTGCATTGCAGCGGGTGAGTACCCACCGAGGGTGACGAACAAGCCTTGCTGAGATCCAACAAGTGTCCCGAGGAGCTTTTGAACATCGGGTGCGCCGATGACTCCCGCCGTTCGCTTGCACTGCACCTTGATCACTGGGGGTCCAAGGCCCAGAGGATCACGCGATGCCAGAACGTCCACGCCACCGTCTCCCGAGGCCTGCGTAACTGTTGCTCGGTAGCCCATCGCTTCAAGAAGGCCGGCCACAAAGCCTTCGAACTCATACGGCCCGATATTGAGAAGTGTCTTGATTACGAAATCTCTTGTGTACTCGTCGACTCGCGACGCCACGAGCGCATCCTCATCATGGCTCGTCTCATCCACCACGTCTGTCGCAACCTCGGTGGCTATTGGTTCAGGTGTTGCTGGCTCACCGTTGAGGTAGGACTCGAACTCATCTGCGTGGCGAGCAACCTTGAACAACGTTGTCCAGGCGCTGATCTCCGAGAGTGCTCCCTGTGAAAATGTCGGGCGCGGGACACTCAGGCGAAACCATTGAACACTGCGTCGATTCGGATGATTCTCGGTCCCAACGGTCTCATCGAAGAAGTAATCACCAGTTACCCGACCGAAGTGAATCGTTCGATCCGGCTTGTAGGGGTAGATGATGAGGTCGCCGACCTCAACCTCAAATGCGAATCGGTACAGAATCCCCGCCGTCACCGGGATGCTTCCTTTCTTTGCATCGGGGTACGTATAGGCGATCTTCGCCTTGATCGCTTCCCGATCGGGACCGATTTGTCGAAGATCCCCAACTTCCCCCCAACCGATTGCGACTACCCCGTTCTCCTCAACGTGGAGATCCGGTCGATCGCTATGCACTCCCCAGACGCCGGCCATGGAGACCAAGCTATCGGTTCAACATCGAACGAGTGGGAGGCAGCAGGCCCGCCTCGCTCACAGCCATTCGCTCCGCGATCTGGGACGTCGGCCAAGCCGGGGCGCCAGACCCTGATCGACCTTCAAGTTGGCACGCGCGAGGCACTAAAAGCTCCAGTCTCAGCTCTAGAGGCTGAGGACAGGATCGAGCGAATGGGGCCTCGTGATCTGAGCACGGTCAAGTGGCCCAACTATTGGAGACCGGTTACGATCAGCGGAGAAGGCGGCAACAGTGGCTGCATCTTCTGGTCAGGGGTTCGAGTCCTGTTGGGGAGCCCTAACGGGTCACTATTCGAACTCTGATGTGAGTCCACCTGGCCTAGCCGAACTGATGGCTCAGCTTTCCAACCAAGACTTCCAGGACATCCTTGGGAGCCTCTTGGATGCCCCTCATGAATTGCGGTAGCCGTTCGAGCCCGCCGAACTGGAGCTCGCCATCGACAATCGGCATTGCTCCATCGCCGTGGGAGCTCTACCGCCGCCGAGCGGCGAAATGCTCATTGTCGCGGTGAACATGGTGAGTTCCGGATGCGACTCGCAGAGAAGCTTCCTCTATCAGTCCCAGAATTGAGCGCGCGCCCTCTGAGTCGACCACCACTGTGGAGACCGGCAGGGTCCGCCAAGTTAGGTGAGTGGCATCCCGAAGAAGTGACGACGGATGGTCCTCGGGCAGAGCAAGGGCAATCTCGATCTCCTGGCTCCGTGGGTAGATTGCGGCGACCATCTGCTCTTCGACCATGTAGCTGATGTAGATGGTCTTGACATCATGCGCGGCTGCGGCGCCGCAATCCTCAAGAGCAGCGTTGACCACCTCAAACGCTTCGCGGAGGACCTTGCGGAGCGTCTTGACCAGATCAGCGGGCTGCCGGGGCATGGGCGGAGGATATCCGAACAAGAAGGCATCGGGTCGACCCGAGAATCGAGTAGCCAGATCGAATCTAGAGATCACGGGCTAACCTTTTGGCCTGAACTTCCTCCAACTCAACGTCGTATAGAATGCATAGTCGGCGAAGCAACTCATCAAATGTGATCACCGTGAGGCTGTAGAGGCCATGCCTGAACTGATTGAAGGACGCTTCCTGCCTAGCATCGAGCGTCCCTAGGTCCCCGATAATCAGGACACCCTTAGGGTGAACGCGATTGAGGCCCTCAAATCCTTTGTCTATAACGGCGTGAAAGTCTTCAACTGCCACAGCCACCTGGTTTCGCGTTTGGATCACACTGCCTGAAACCTCATCGCTCACGCTATACGTCTCGTTGTCGAGTCCGGATCCAGCATCCCCCCGATAGACCTTTCCAATGAGCCGAGTTCCCGGAGTCTTGATCTCAACGACCGCGAAGCTCTTGGTGCTGGCATCAGCGAAAAGGAAGTCAGTCGCAACTCCACCCTTACCTTGACGACCAATCGGCTTCTTCCCACCTACGTAAGTTTCTCCAGCAAGCTGAAACACTGCTGCCGAGAACGCGCTTTGTAGCATCCATGGGTGAGCTTCGAAGAACTTCTGCCACTTCAACTCTTCGTCACGATGATCACGAAGTGCGCGTTCGAAGCGCCGAATAGCGTCTTGCCGATCAAGCTGGATTTGTGCTGCCGCAAGGCGTGACGCGAGGTCAGGGTCACTGGCAACGAGTGCTTCCCAGACTTCAGTTGAGTGGCCCTGGGAGAGGAGCTCACCAATTGCCTTCGCCTTCCGCTGATCATTGATCAGAAGAACTTCATCCTCTTTAGCCACGAGGTACTTCTGGTCGCCAAACGCGACGCCCTGGCTCTGCACCTTGTAGAGCTGTTGCAGCTTCTGAAACAGGAGGCCCGTCGCCTCGGAGTCGAGTTCGATCATGACACCGCAGTCGGCGGGCAGTCGCCTGAAGTCGACCTCGTTTATATCTTTCCAGCTTCCGTCAGAACCAATCTTCTGCCTCACGAGTTCACCGCGTACCCCCGCGTCTTTGTGTATCGCAGGACGGAATACGATCCTTGTGGTGGGTGAGGTTGAGAGCACGATCTCATCTGCAACTGCGAAGCCGCCCTTGACGTACCTGGTATGGAACTCCTCAGCCATAGTGTTGCTCCCTCATTGGCGGACCCAAGTCTCATGACTGAGCGGAGCCTCATTCAGCAACTCGCGGCGAGCTCGCCAATCAGGCATGGCCTTGTCCATCAGCATTGCGAACCGCTCACCATGATTGCGTTCGACAATGTGCGTCATTTCGTGAACAGCTAGGTACTCCAAGCAATCGGGGTGCTTCTTTGCTAGTTCGACGTTGAACCAGATGTGGCCCGTTTCACGATTGCAGGAGCCCCACTTCGTCTTCATACGGCGGATACTCCACTTCGGGACCGTGACTTGGATCCTGGGTTCCCACTTTTCGATCACGACCGGGATGGCACGTCGAAGTTGATCCCGATACCAACGATCGAGCAGTTCACGCTTGCGCACAGATTCGGTGCCCTGCGGTACGTAGAGGACTAGTCGATTGCCGTCGACCTCAAGATGTGCCCGACCTGGACGCTCAACCACCTTCAGCCGGAGGCGACTACCCCAGACGTAGTGCGATTCGCCCGTCGTCATCTCGCGGACTGTCTGTCGCTGGGCGACTCGAAGCTGCTGACGCTGTCGCTTGATCCAACTCAGGCGACTGACGACCGCCAGGCGCACCTGGTCGTCATCGAGCTGATTCGGCGCAGCAACCCGAACTCGCCCCATCGGTGGGTAGACCGCAATGTGAAGATTCTTGATCTCCTTGAACACGACGTCCACGTCGATGCCGCCAACGGTCAGGAATGCGCTACTGGTACTCATTTCGCGCCTTCACCAAATCAGTCAGTTCGTCGAGGCGATCGAAGTCCTCGGGCAGGACGCCCTGGATCGCCAACCTGACCTTCTTCTCCTTCAACCCATTGCCAACCCAAGAATCGGGTTTGGAATGTCGAACTGCGCGATCGACAGCCGTCGCAGCTTGTTCGTCGGAGTCGAAGAAGTCGAAGAGAGCACGGCGGGCCCCGTTGTCGGCCCAGGATGGGTACTCCACGCCCGTTCCTTCGCCCTTGCCGAGCTGGGCCGCCTGTTGCAGAAGCTTCTCTAGGTAGGCCTTGTAGTCAAGGGCGCCTTTGCGTCGTTCATCGAGTAATGCGTCAAGTAGCTCAGACATACGGTCGTAGTACTTCGGATTCATCGGACGTTCGTCGACGATCACCTTGCGCATGTTGTTTGTGATCGTCTCTGCGACGGCTTCCGGATCCTTCTTGATCCCGCTCGGGAGCTTGTCGAGCGCACCTGCACCCAGCTTCACAATCAGATCAATGAGGCCTGTGTCCTCGAAGTTCGAAAGGGTCTCCGAAGGCTTGGCCTGAATGTAGGTGTCGAGAAGATGTCGCATGCCCGCCTCGTACTGCTTGAAGTCGACGTCCTCGCCGGCCCCGAGCTTCACCTCGTCACGCACGTTGGCATAGTGGGCGACCTCGGTCTTGATCGCTGCGGCCTCAGCATCCGAATATCCCGCAGCGCCCATCTCGTTGGCCAGATTGCCGTAGTTGCGAACCAATGCCGCCACTGTCTTGTACAACTCAACCCTCTTGGGCTCGTTGGCCTTGAGCTGCTCGGCACTCCCCTGCTCCGCAGCGCAGAAGTACTTCTGGTACTGCAAGGTGTTCTTGGGCGGTTCGACAGGCTCGCAGAGTGCCCGGATCTTCTCTAGGGCATCGTCGAGGTCCTCACGAGCCCTTTCGATGCGGTTGGAGAGGAGGCCCTCGATGTCCTTCGCCTCGTAGCCGTCGAGTGCTCCGCTGGTGTAGTCGGTGATGGCGGTCTCGAGGGAGTTGAAGAGATCGCGATAGTCGACGATGTAGCCATAGTCCTTGTCGTCTCCGTCCAAGCGATTAACACGGCAGATCGCCTGGAAGAGGCCGTGGTCATGCATCTTCTTGTCGATGTAGAGGTACGTAGCGCTGGGGGCGTCGAAACCGGTCAGCAGCTTGTCGACCACGATCAGCAGTCGCATCTGGCCCGGTTCGTGAACGAACTTCTCCTTGACCTGCTTCTCGAACAACTCCACCTTGTTGACGGCCTGATCGGCAGGCTCATTGAAGTGATCAGCCAACATCTGCCTGTAGATGTCGTATTGGCGCAGTCTCTCAGTGGCACCCCCTCCCGAGTCCTCCTTGGAGATGTCGCCCGCTTGAGGTTCGTAGCTAGTGACGATGGCGCACTTGCCATTGAAACCAGCCTGGCAGAACAGTTCGTAGAATTTGCACGCCTGGTAGATCGAGGAGCCGACGAGCATGGCGTTTCCTCGCCCATCCATCAGCCGCGGCTTGGTATCCATGTCCAGCAAGATGTCGTTGACGATCTGACGTGCTCGCGGCTCAGCGCTCACGACCTTCTGCATCGTGCCCCAACGCTTCTTCAACTCAGCCTTGGAGAGATCCGTCATCCCCTTCGTCTTGGCCTCGAACCACTTGTCGACCTTCTCGGGGGCCATCAGGTCCTGGTCGATGGTGCGGGCCTCGTAACGGAGATCGAGCACGACTCCGTCTTCGACTGCCTCGTCGAACTTGTAGGTATGGATGAACGAGCCGAAAGTCTCGATGCTCGTTTCCTTGTCCCGCTTGAGTAGTGGCGTGCCGGTAAATCCTATGAACATCGCCCCAGGGAGGAGCAGCTTCATGGCATCGTGCATCTTGCCCGACTGGGTCCGGTGGGCCTCGTCGACGAAGACGAAGAGATTGCCCTTGGCCTTGAAGTCGGTTGGGAGTTTGGCCTTCAACTCCTTGATGAAGTCTGCGTCGGCCTCGTCACGAGCTTCGTCATCATCTGCACCGCCAAACTTGTGGATCAAGGAACAGATCAGCCACTGGTCGCTCTGGTTGAGCGTCGAGAGGAGGTCGGTTCCACTCTTGGTGCGGTAGATCTCCTCATTGACGCCCTTGAAGACGCCTTCAATCTGTTCGTCGAGTTCAGTGCGGTCAGTAATCAGGAGGACACGGGCATCGGGCTGGTTCTCGCGCAGCCATTTGGCCAACCACACCATCGTCAGGGACTTGCCGGAGCCCTGGGTGTGCCAGATGATGCCGCCCTCACGCCTCGCGACCCGGTCCTGCGAGGCCTTGACCCCAAAATACTGATTGTGGCGACAGGTCTTCTTCACGCCGGAGTCAAAGACCATGAAGTCGTGGATGATTTCGAGGAGTCGCTCCTGTGAGCAGAGCTGGGTGAGTGCCCGATCAAGGGGCTCCTCAACGTCAGATTCCTCGCGCCAACTCAGCCAGTACTTCTCCGGTGTGTCGATGACGCCGTAGCGCAGACCCTCTACGTCGTTGCCAGCCATCACGAGTTGCACTGTCGTGAAGAACGACCGGATGAACTCTGACCTCTGATTCCCGATGGTCTGGCGGATCCCTTCGGAGACCGCAACCTTCGAGCGCTTCAGCTCGACCGTGCCGAGGGCGATGCCGTTTACGTAAAGAACGAGATCGGGGCGCTTGGTATGGTTGCCCGCGACAGTGACTTCCTCCGCCACTGCGAAGCGGTTGGCCTCGGGATTGGCCCAGTCGATGAGCCACACGGTCTCAGTGTTCTCACCGACTCCCGGCTTGACGTGGACGCCATAGCGAAGGAGTCGGTAGACGTCTTGGTTGGCCTCGTAGAGATCACGGCCTCCACCGAGCGAGGCGTCGCTCGTCAGTTTCAGTAGGGCCTTATTAATGAGGTTGTCGTGGTAGCCGCGGGCTTTGAGATTCTGAGTGAGCAGCTCGATCTCGACGTTGGCGTTGTCCTCCCGGTACTCCCAGTTGCCGAGGTACTCGTAGCCAAGATGCTCTCGGAAGTGCTTGATGACCTTCTCCTGGGTCCTCCGCTCGACCTGACCGACGTCGCTCATGCTGCCTCCCCCGAGATGTAGAACCGAGTGCGGCCGGTCGGAAGCTGCTGCATTATCCCTTGCCTAATCTCGCCCCCCTTCTTCAGACGCCTCCGCAAGATCGACACCTCTTCCTCCACATCAAGAAGTGCGGCAACGATTTCTCGTTGCTCTTCGACCGTTGGCAATGCGATTCGGCAGCGAAGAATGTCTTTGACATAGAGGTGCTTAATTGTCGTTCCCTGCGCAATCTCCGCGATACGACCCGGAAGCCGATAGGTGACGTAGTAAGCGAGCCAATCAGGATCGATCAATTTGCCAGGACGAACTATGTTTATGTCGCCGCCAAGAAGGACTCCTGGAGTGTGAAGAGCAGACGCGGTGGCAAGGTCCCGGGCGATAGTCGTGGTTGATCCTGGAATTAGAACATCACCCGCCTGTGAGTCGATTCCCAATCCGGTGTTAGTTCGTGACACAACATTGCCGATGCGTCGTCCATAGGTAGTGAACAACTCACCATAGAGAATGCAAGGTTTGGACCCGGAGGGGACAACTGCCTCCTTACTCAGCCCTGCTCCTCGCAATCCGGTCGCAACAGCGCTCAATGTGACCTCGGGCCATTGATCCGCGAAACCCGGTAGGCGTGTACTTCCGGACATCAACTCTTGGACCATTGCTTCACGAATCGCCTCCTTCTTCGCAATGAGGCGCTGCAGAGCAGCAATAAAGGCATCAACGTCTGCATGCACGAAGCTAATCGCCCGCTGCTCTTCCAGGGACTCGGGCCAGGGAATCACGATGTCTCTGAGAATCGCCTGCGTAATTAGTGGAAGATCATTCTGGTTCCTCACATCATTCAGGCGAGCCGCTTCCAGTGCCAGCGCAAGGTAAGAAACATCTACGGGCCGCTTCACCCGCCGCATGTAAAGTGCATTATCCGTGATCCACGCGGGCCCAGTATTCCGATACACGACACCGCACTTCTGGCCGACCCGACCCAGTATGACAGTTGGGCTCGTGACCGTGGTCACCGATGTATATCCGGCGATTCCGTTCCCACCAAACACGGGATATGGACAAGATGTTGAACGTTCAGACAGTTGGGCAACGCTGATGAGATCACCAGATCCGAAGTCCGCGATCTCTGAGATCGGCAATCTCACCCACCCACCTTCAGCTCGGGTCGTCATCGAACCCCCATGTCTTCCAGATGCATGGACACTTTCGCTTCAAGCTGCGACAGGTCGACCTCGATGTCGTCCAGGGTTTCGGCATAGCGATCGCCGAGGTCTTGAATCCGTGCGACAAGTCTGAGTGTCAGCGCATTGATCTCTTCGGCAACCCGGTCACTGAGAGACTTGGCCCATTTGTCCTGCAGGACGATTGCTTGGACTTCGGGTTCGTCGAGCTCTCCATACTTCTTGAAGGCGGCAGAATTGAGAACCTCAAGAGCATCCTTGGCCGCCTTCTTGGCCGCCGCCTCGGCCTGCAGAAGATCAAGCGCCACCTTGGCGCAGTCGACAGTTTCCGTATCATCAGCTGATTTGGCTTCCTTCAGGAGATCCTTGACTGATGATTGAGAGACTTTGCCTTTGTCGTTGACAGCATCGAAGAGCAAGCCGTCATCGTCGCCGTGCTCTTCGACATACTCCTCGACGGCCCGGAGAGCAGCCTCCGCTTGGGCCGTTAGACCGTCGAGGTGCACTCGGTCGACGGCGAAGTAACGGCTAACAATGAGTTCGAGCGGAATCAGATCCATCTTGAGCTTTGTGGCATTCTTGCCCGCTCCGAGGATGAGGTCGGGTGTTTCCGAGAGTTTGCGCTCCTTGTCCTCGATTGCCGTGCGAGGCTTGGAGGCGGCGACCCAGCCCTCGTTCATGATGAGGAAGACGTCATCGTGCATGCTGCTGTGCCAGTAGGTCATGAGCTGCTCATACACGTCGTACTCGCCTATCAAGGGTACGGACTTGAACCGGGCAAGCAGGTCGTCGCCCATATTGGCAATCAGTACGCTCGGTCGCGTGTCGGCGTTGATTTGGGAAAGCGCGTCGCTATGGGCGGCGAACCAGGCAATGGTGAGACTGCTGGCGGATTGGGCGAGCTGCTGAAACTCTGACGAATCGAGGATTGCCTGGCGTACATCGACAACGTCGACGGCCAGGTCGACGTAGCGAGGCCTGTTGGGCTTAAACAGCTGGGAGCGAAGCTGCGGAAAAGCATCCCAGTAGGATCCGAGTGCGTCGATGTCGCGATCGGGAACGCCGCCGTGGAGATGAGCATCTAGGTCTTGGAGATCCTCAGGCGCGGAGGAGTCGATGTAACGAGGGATGTTGAGGTTGAAGTCGTTCTTCGGATCTGCGATCTCTGCGTTTGGCACCATGCGCGAGTAGCGATCCAGCTCGATTTGCTTGTTAAAGACGTCCACGATCTTGTGCAGGTCCTGACTGCGCAGCCGGTTCTTGGGACCGTCCTTCATGAACCCCTTTGATGCGTCAATCATGAAGACTCCGCTTCGAGCCTGAGCGTTCTCCTTGTCGAGCATCACGATGCAGGCTGGGATTCCGGTGCCGTAGAAGAGATTCGGTGGCAAGCCGATGATGCCCTTGATGTAGCCCCGTTCGATGAGTGCCTTACGAATCGTGGCTTCGGCGTTCCCGCGGAAGAGCACTCCGTGAGGCAGGATTACGGCGGCCTTTCCGGTGCTCTTGAGAGACTTGAGTACGTGCAGCAGGAAGGCGTAGTCACCATTCTTCTTAGGTGGCCGACCGAACTCGAAGCGGCCGTAGTCGTTCTCTAGACCGTTGCTCCACGATTTCACTGAGAACGGCGGGTTGGCGACAGCAAAGTCGAAGGTACGGAGCTGAGCGCCGTTGAGGAGCTGCGGGCTAGTGATCGTGTCACCCTTGCGGATGTCGGCGATCTCGTTCCCGTGCAGGATCATGTTCATCTTGGACAGAGCCCAGGTGGCGTTGTCCTTCTCCTGGCCGTAGATCGTGATGCCGTGAGGAGCCTCATCGGCCACCTTCAGGAGCAGCGAGCCCGAGCCACAGGTGGGGTCGTAAACGGTCTGATCCTGCTTGGTGCCAGGACCAATGCCAACAACCTTGGCAAGAATTCGTGAGACTTCGGCGGGCGTGTAGAATTGCCCCTTGCTCTTGCCGGACTCGGTAGCAAAGTGACGCATCAGGTACTCATAGGCATCGCCGAGCAGGTCGTCGCCCTCGGCTCGGCTACCACGAAAGTCGAGGTCGCCGAAGATTGAAACCAGCTTCGTTAGCCGGTCCTGCATCTCCTTGCCCTTGCCGAGCTTCTCCTCGTCGTTGAAGTCGGCCTGGTCGATCACCTTCTGGAGGTCGTTGGCCTCTGCCAGCTTGGCGATGATCTTGTTGATCTTGTCGCCGATCTCCTTGTCGCCCTTGAGCGTAACCATGTCGTCGAAGGAGCCCCCGGTCGGTACGTCGATCAGGCTGTCCTTGTCACCCTTGGACTTGTCCGAGACGTACTTCACAAACAGGAGCGTCAGGATGTAGTCCTTGTATTGCGAGGCGTCCATGCCGCCACGCAACTCATCGCAGCTTTTCCACAGGGAGCTGTAGAGATCCGACTTCCTCAGGACCATGCTGTCGCTCCTCGACTACTCACTCGGCACACCTGACTTCGCCTCCATGAACTCGGATCGCAGCACTGATAGTGGTTTCGGACCTAGCGGCCCCTCGACTCCCCAGAACTCCCAGCCATTGGCGGCGCCGCCCCGAACTGCGGAAGCAGCCGCCGATGGAGTGGGGTACTCGACCCCATCCACGGTGACGGAACCTTCCTCGCCGACGACGGCACTTGCCGGCCACGCATTATTGAGGGAGGTCAGCTGCGAGTCCGGGTCCACCACACCTTGATCGATGAGTTGCTTCAAGGTCACGCCATAGAAGTTCTTCGCCTGATGGGCTTTGACCGAGGGCTCATCGCCCGGTGCTGATGCGTCGTAGCCCAAGAGGCGAAGCGTTCGAGAGATCGGGATGACGCAGGCCTCCAGCATCGTCCGCTCGTAGGGAGGAAGCGTCTCATCGCTCGGACGGTTCCCGTTGTGCATCGACGTTGCATCGGCTGCTTTNNGTGTCTCGGCAGATCAGGACCGCTCGCGACCAGTGATCCTTGTTCTTCAGGTGACTGAGAAGTCGCGAACGCAATCCGGCCGGTGCCTTTCCCACGTATGTCCCCCAGCCTCCGTCTGGCTCGATGGGGCCGAGTAGGACGTAGACACCCGGGAGATCCCACTCGTTGCCGAGGCGGTGAGCGGTACTCCGATCAACGATCCCCATACACAAGGCAGCGTGATCGTCGTAGATCAGAATTGGGTCAGCTGCGGACTCGGTGACGAGACTTGTCAGCTTCAATGCGTCGGGAGATGGCTTGACGTCCATTTTCGCCTCTCGAGTCAGACCGTGGCTTCGCTACGAATCCAACTTCGGTACCTAGAGCCAGGGCATCGAGTTGGCCGAGCAGCGTTCTTCGCCCTGCGGGGAGACTAGATCACAGGCGCGATGTCGCATCGCAGATCTTGAAACTCAACCGATCGGCTCATCCCCCTACCTCCGTCAAAGATGTGACCCTTCGGCGCGTTCCCGTGGAAGCCGCTTGCTCGCCGGCACGCATGCCTTTCGGACCGTGGGGTCCGCACTAGTGCCCCCGTCCTCAGCCTACGAAGCTGAGACCGTCGATCTCCCATCCCAAATCCCGATTCAAGAACACATGGCGCTAGGTTTCGGGAGCCTCTTCTGCAAGTAGAGCAACTGCGGCCAGTCCCAAACGCAGTGGCGCGTCGTCTGGCTCACCGAGGCTCGCGGCAAGCAGCTCCCCCTCGCGCAGCAGGTCTTGAATCAGATCGGGCATCACCTTCGATTGCGAAGCTGCAAGTAGAAGCTCCGAGACCAGCATCACTCGATCATCAAGATTCGTGCGACGAATCGACCCGAGCAATGCCTCTCGCGCCACCTGCAGATCCTCTCCCCACCAGATCTCGGTCGGCTTCAACCAACGCAGAATCGAAGCAATGATGATTGGGTCGTAGTAAGACCGCAGAATCGCCGTCATCTCGAACATCCGCCACAAGGCGACCCGTCGAGGCTCGTCTGCCCTCACTCGGGCATGGTGTACAGCAGCACAAATTGCCGCAAAGGCAGACCGAACCCGCAGATCCTCCCCGTAGTAAGACATTGGGCTCAGGCGGGTCGCGGTAGCTCCCGTGTGGTCGCCACCGCCCCAAAGCACCTGCGAATCCCCAGTGAATCCGGAGCAGGTTGCGAGTCTCTCGTTGAGGAACTCCTCAACGTAAGCCGGCATTCCGTGGATCGCACCGATGATGTCCAATTCCTCTTGGAGGGGATGCCTGGTCTCGGGAATATAGCTCTCCCACAAACTGACTAGCCGCCTTGCCAATGAGTTATTCAGAGTCTCCCTGATCCTGCCGTCTTCTGGTCGGAGGTGCATCACCAAACCATCAATGTCATACCGACCTGCACCGCGCCGCAATGCTTGTACGCCATATAGCGCCTGCTGAAGGGACAGTCCACTAACAAGACCGAGCCTGAACAGGAGTACCCGATCCGCAGCGACAAGACGGTCTCTCAGGTCGTCGCCGACTCCTCCGTCAGTCGGGAATACCGACAGTGGAGCAGCAAGCGGGCCCAACAGATTCGTAACAAACCCTTCGAAATGCTCGATCTCCGCCTCGCGTGGGTCGACCAAGACGACGTCGTACTGGTCGTGAAGATCTCCTTGCCCGACCAGAGCCTCAAGCCTTGGCCCAGCTGCAGCAATGAGATGACCCTTCCCAGCTTCGCTGCTCAGAAGGTCGGCGAAGTTGACTTTGAGGGTCATGAACTTGTCATTCCCATATCTTGGGTGTGAGCCACTTACTTCGCTCTGTGACTCCAGCGACACCGCGTCTGCTAGATCAATAGCCTCCCAAAACTCCCGCTGCGCGTATCCCCAATCGGCACTCGGCATCATGCGCTCAGGATTGGGAAGAACCATCCCGTCGAAGGTCGAAGGGTCGATCTGCACGATCCGAGCGGGTCCCGTTCGGCAGGCCTCGCAATCCTCACTTGGGACGTCACGTGACTCCCTTAGCCCCGTCCATGTGTGCACAGGAAGTCCATCTGGAAATAGCTCTCGACCACCTTCTCCTGCTTTGTCCACAACAATGTGCAGCGATGCTGGTGGCCGAGCGACTTGTTGCAGTGCCGACAGAACCCGGTCCACCAGGGAGCCTGTTGAATGCACCGAGACGACGGCGATAACTCCACTTCCTCGATCCACATCCCTAACAGCCTTCATGGTATCGAGGCGATTCTTGGGATATTCCTCCAATGACACAACCGATCCAAGTGACATCCCTGCTCGGACGGTCATTGCTTCCAATGCTGCAGCAATCGGAATAATGGATGGGGAATCTAGAAGTATGCCTGCCCCATCAGTGACATCGGCGGCCAACCAGCTCGCGAGTCCCCTAGCGTCGCGGATGGTCCGGATCGAATCAGCGAGCCTTACGAAGCACTCGCCATGGGCACCGCTTGGAAGTCGGAAGTGATATTCGGTTGGATGCCAGATGCCCTTGTTGTGCTGCAAGAGGGCCGACACCTCAATGTGTCGACACTGCTGCAGAATCTCCTGCCCTGCCGCCAGTTCAGCGACCTCTCCTGCGTCAGAGACCTCCGATGCTCGAGCCGGAGCTCCGACTGGAAGCTCGAAAAGTACTAGTCGAGGGTCTGCACGCAGTCGGTCGAGGGTCGATCGAACGTGTGAGCCGAACTCGTCCAACCATTCGGTGGAAGGCACAATCGAGAGCCGGATGGCAATGTCGGAGGCGCTGGCCACTACTGCGGGCGGCGCGGATCTCAGTCTCGCTGCGAGATCGCTCGGAACATCTCCATCTGCCACTTCAAGATCAACGAAAAGTGTCGGTGATTCATCGACCGGTCCAAGTGGCATCCAGCCGGCATTAGCACGAGAGATCCGCCCGAGACACGCCACAGTAAACTTATACAGTCAATACTGAATCTTCGAGGATGGGTGAACCCAGACTTCTGCCCTGGTCAACTTTCTTGTTCACGCCGATTACCATATGCACGATGGTTCCCGCAATATCAAAATGCGGGACTTGTCTCACTCTGATATCACCAGACGTCGAGGCATCAGCAACCAGGGTATTGCTGATGCCTCGATCTGCATTTGTAGCGATGGTGAGCGATCCCCCTAGACGCCTACCGAGGCTTACTAGTTCTGGAAAGCCCCTACCTTCAGCCCTTCCATATGGAGGAAGAGAGCCTTCTAGCATTTTCCGAATGAGATCTTCGTCCTCTCCAAGTCCGCTCTGATCTGACTTCCTAAACTTTGGACGGAGTGTGGCAGGTATACCGTGTCCGGTGTCAGACACGAGAATATGCAGTGTTTCGCCGCCTCCTCCCGAAGTCACGAATAGTGACACGAGCCCGAAACGTTGATCCTTGCTTATATCTCTCTGCAGCGGCGGCCGACTGGCTATCGAGGAGAAGGGGTGAACGGACAGGTTGTATAGTAGTTCGGCCACGACTTCGTGCGCGGACGACAGAATCTCGGGATCCAATCTTTGTTCTAGAGCTTCAAACCAGTGGCTAAGTACGTTGTCACTAAGTTCTTTGACAAGTCTGTCTCTACCGACGCTCAAATGCGGATTGATGAATGCAATGTGGGTCTTGCTCACCGTACTGAAGTGTCCTGAGTAGGGACTGGTTCCAGCACCCCACACGCTTGACCGAAACTCGCGGTCGGCGGGGTCCCACCGGCCCCTCCACGGATCCAAGCGGGCCACGGCTGGGACTGAAGTTACAAGTTGACCTTCCTCGGCCTCCACTAGCAGCTCAGTTGAGCCGCGCTGCGCTAACGCAAACCAAAGTCCCGCTGATGCCATTCGCTGAAGCACTGATCCGCTCGAGGGAATACGCACTGTGAGCGGTTTCCGGCGTAGGGATGTCAGCAATAGATTGGCTAGCAACGTCATGGCAGTGAAGTCCAGTTGCGACTGGGAACGGGACCTCGACGACATCCCTCGAAGGTCCAAGACAGTGGGGTCGTCAGCCCGCGCCGAGGTGAGGGCGCGAGCCACAGACGCCACATCATCTTCCTGAAGCTTGTCTAGGGTTATGTCCATCGGGATTCGCGAGTGCCTCTGTCGCATCATGTCACCCTGGAGTGACACCTACTGAATCGATCCACATGGGTCATCTGGCTGCTGAAGCCTGTTGGCGTGGAGTCTGGCTTTCCTAGGAATTCCGGGTCTTGTCGACCTTCCTGATTCCGACGATCGGTCGGAGGTGTCGGGCTTCGTGAAATCGTAGTCGAGCATGACCAAATGGATTGGCCGGCTGGTGACCGCAGCGTGGCGGCGGGTGGTCACCCAGCACCCGGGGAGGTCCTTCGCGAAGAGGCCAGTCAGCCCCAGGTGGTGCCCCTCCTCAGCGTGCGACGCAGGGCGGTCTGGCACGGTCCTCAGCCTCACTAGCTGAGCACTCGGCAAGCCTCGGAGCGTTGTGCACACGCCAGAGGTGACAATCGCAGAGTTGGCGACGTGCCGTAGCCTCGGCCGCGTTCGATCGACGGCAGTGAGGTGACCGATGTCCAGACTTTTCGGGCTTCCAGATGGCGTACATGGCAGTGCGGCCTTCAGCAAGGACAAGGAGTTCCGATACTCGCTCGAGCGCAGGTGGAATGCCGATCTTCCTCAGTTCACGTTCATCCTCTTGAATCCCTCTGAAGCGGGGGCTGATCGCGACGACGAGACCAGCCAACGACTGCACGCCCTCACCATGGCCAATGGGGGCGGGGGCTTCGAGCTCATCAATCTCTTTGCGAAAGTTGATACCGACCAGATCGGACTTACCTATCCGGCGGCCGTGGGCGAGACCGTCGCATCGAACGACGAGTGGATAGCCGCTGCCGTCTCCCGATCTCGGACTCTGGTTCTGGGTTGGGGAGATGGGAGTAGCCAAGGAGTGACTGCAGCAGCACGAGAGGCGGGCGTCCGACGGCGGGCCAGGGAAGTCTGGCCGATGGTGCGCTTCTACAGTCCCAGGTGCTTCAAGGTCAATGCGAGCGGATCGCCCGGCCATCCGCTCTACCTCAAATCGACATCAAGGATCTCGAGATACTCGCCCAAGCCCGACTACCCCTGGGAGCTTGGAAGAGAGCTGGGCGACGTGCACCGAGGTGTGTCACCACTGCATTCAGTGGTGACGATGGTGCCGCTGCCTGAATACCAACGGCGAGGGGTACGGCGTGCGTGGCTCAGGATGCATGGGCTCGAGACCGGCCTTTCGAAGCTGGTCATTCGTCGGGATCTCACCGGCGTGCTACAGCAGGATGAGTAGGACCTTAATGATCGAGAACATGCCCGCACGGTACGCGCCGGGTGTGACAACAGGCGGAGGTCGTTCTTCCCAATGTCGAATGTCCCAGTGTCCAGGGCCGGCCTACAATCAACCCTCGAATGATCACCGCAGGCGTCGATCTCTCCTCACAGGACCAAAACACGGGAATCTGTGCGATCGATTGGTCGAATGACGAGGCCACCGTGGTCGACCTCGAGCTCAAGGTGGCCGACCGGGCAATTGTCGATCTCATCGCTTCGGCCGACAAGGTGGGCATCGACTCGCCCCTTGGCTGGCCGATTGCATTCGCTGAGGCTGTCGCAGTTCACTCAAAGAGCGGAACGTGGCCGGCTGACTACCGGCATGGGCAGACGTTTGACTTCCGTCTGAGGCGCACCGACTACTGGATCTGGAAGGACCTGGATCTTCCTCAGCCCCTGTCCGTCTCAACTGACCGGATCGCACTTCCAGCTATGCGGGCGGCTGCACTACTCTCAGCCCTCACCGAACGGGTGCCGCTCGACGGCTCGGGCGTCGTTGTCGAGGTCTATCCGGCAGCCGCGCTCAATCGATGGGGACTACCCTCTCGTGGCTACAAGGGCCAGCACAACCACGAGGCCCGCTCGGCCCTTGTCTCCGAGTTTCGTGCAGCCACAGATGGATGGCTGACCGTCTCCTCGCCTCATGAGGAGCTCTGCCGCTCCAGTGACGACGCATTTGACGCACTCATTGCCGCACTCGTGGCGCGAGCCGCCGAAAAGGCTCTCATCGAGCCCATTCCACCTGAGCACCGGGCCGTTGCTCTACGGGAAGGGTGGGTCGCCGTTCCACTCCTGGATTCACTATCCGAATTGCGGTTTTGAACATAAGCCACCACCCAGGACGTCGCAGTCCCATCCCACTCGGTGGCAGCAGTTAACAACGAGCCCTCGTCCTCAGCGTACGAAGCTGAGTTGGCTCCTTAAACGTCGGGGGGAGGTTCGGCGTCAACCGTCTCGAGGCCGGTCATGTCGTCGACAGCACGGAGGATGTACGTGTCATCCTCGAAGGGTCCCTCCCAACGGTAAGGGGGTGACCAGCCTAGGTTCTTGGCCGCAACTGAAGCGGCGGTCTGCGCTGAGGAGACTGTTGGGCCTTCTACATTCGCACCTGCGGTTCCTCCGAGCCCATAGACAGTTCCGCCACAGCCGCCTGGCTGCGGACGAAGAACTCCAGCAATTTCCAGCTTGACTTTTCTTTCCATCGGGACCTTCCCCATTTTGAGATTGGCGCATCAAGCGCTAGTGCCCCTCCTAACACCCAGGATACCCGGAGGCTGACCAGAAGGACGTAGGCCTTGTGCAGGCTGACGAGGAACCCCGCATGAATCCTTGGTGCCTCGACTAGTCCGGGTGAGAGCCCCTTCCAGAGGCTGGCACATGGTCCCTGACACGACTGCGACTATGTTCTGTCGGCAAGGATGCGGCTGGCTCGCTACCATGACAACGTGGCTCTCAGCGAGGCGGGCGGGTCGATCTCAGCTACTCCCGATCTTGGACTGTTCAGCGAATTCCCCGGCTATCGAACGCCGACCGACGACGACTACCGGGCCGTACTTGAATACGGCCTCGTCGTCCTCGATGCCAACGTCCTACTAAACCCTGATCCACCGAATAACTGCCTGATCCGGTAGCCGCGCATCCGCGGAAAGTGCCTCCCTGCCTGGGAGAATTGTGATTGTCGAAGTCACGATTCACACCAGCACCAGGAGGCACTTTCAGTGAGCCCAGTATCGCGCGGAATCGACCGCATCGAGGTGACCTTCGATGATCCGAATCTGGTGGCCAACGCCGGGCTGTTGCTGGTGGCCACACTGGTGATCCGACTCGGTCTCGAACGCCTGGTCAACGAGGTGGTCGACCTGTCGGGACGAGTGGGCGGAGCCCTTCCGGGGCGCAAGGTGCTGACCCTGGTCCACTCCATCGTGGCCGGAGGGAGCCACATTGATCATGCCGATGTGCTGCGAGCCGGTGCCACCCAGGCGGTGCTGCCCCACCGGGTGATGGCACCATCGACCTTGGGGACGTTCCTCCGGTCATTCTCGTTCGGGCATGTGCGCCAACTCGATGCGGTCTTCGCCGAGACACTGCGCCGAGCATGGTCCCTCGGTGCCGGACCCGGTTCGGACCGGTTGGTCGTCGACCTCGACTCCACCATCTGTGAGGTGTGCGGCAAGACCAAGCACGGTGCCGGCTACGGCTACACGAAGAAGCTCGGCTACCACCCACTCCTCGCCACCAGGGCCGGGACGGGCGAGCTCCTCCATGTCCGGATGCGCAAAGGATCGGCCAACACCCAGCGGGGGGCCAAGCGGTTCGTCGAAGAGCTGGTCGCCCGGCTCCGTCGGGCCGGGGCCAGCGGTGAGCTGGTCATGCGGTTCGACTCGGGGTTCTGGTCGAACACCACTATTGCGACTCTCGGACGACTGGGCGTCGGCTACACCATGGGGGTCCGGATGGTGAAGTCCGTGGTCACAGCCGTCTCGGCCATCGACGAGGAGGCCTGGACCCCGATCGACTACACGTGTGACGGCATCGCCGAGGTTGCCGAGTGTGATTACAAGGGACGCCGGCTCGTCGTGCGCCGCACCCGGTTGATCGGACACCAGGCGACCCTCTGGCCCGAGTGGCGCCACTTCGCATTCCTGACCGATCAGGGCGGCACCGCCGTCGAGGCCGACGCCTTCCATCGGGCGCACGCCACCGTGGAGTTGGCCATCAAGGACCTGAAGGAGGGTGCGGGCATGGAGCACGTTCCCTCGGGACACTTCAGCGCGAATGCCGCTTGGCTGGTCTGTGCCGCCCTCGCCCACGACCTCATCCGCTGGAGCGCCATGCTCGGTGAGATCACTTCGAAGGATCACCTCACCGTGGCCCGCACGGTGCGCACCCGATTCCTGTCGATCCCCGCCCGGTTGGTCAGCCCTGGTGGCAGACCGACACTTCGGGCTCCGCTCGAGTGGCCATGGGCCAAAGCCTTCGAACGGGCACTCGAACTTCTCCGCGCCCTTCCACCCGTCCCGGTGTAGTCAGTCCACCGCGGCAGGTGCACCGCAGACGATCGCAGGACGGCACTGACAACCGGTGAGAATCACAAGCCCTTGGTCTCGCACGTCCCGACGGCCGCTGAAGAAGTCAGCCCGGAGTCGGTTGGCCGCTCACCAGTTGATCGCCCGAATCGCTGCCCCGTCAGGTGGTCGGTCGGTGGATGCAGGCTAAATCTCTATCGCTACAATGCCGAGGCAAGAGACGAACTGCTTGGCGTACTACGGAGGCTCGGGCCACAACTCTGGATTCCCCATCAGGTGCTGTCGGAATTCTGGAGAAATCGCGAGTCTGCCCTTGGTGATTTAGCCAGTGGTGTCCGCCAAACGCTTGATGACCTAGATGACCACTTAGACAAAGCCGTTGCGACACTGAACAGATGGACCGCAAGAGTTGCGCTTCCTGCAGACAAGAGGGCTTCACTAGTTGGCCTTATCGTCGAGCCCTTTTCTGAACTCAAGAGGAGCATCGAAACTATCGCCGAAGCCGAATCGACGTCGGCCACTCGCGAAACTAACTCGGATCCCGTCGTCAACCTTCTTGATCCGCTACTTGCCGGGAAGGTCGGAGCAGCTCCTAGCCCTACGACGACAACGGAGGCCATCAAGGAGGGTCTGAGAAGGATTGAAGCGCATACGCCTCCCGGCTTCATGGATAAAGAGAAGCTCAAGGGTCCTAACCCGGAGTTGGCGGCCGGCGACTACCTGGTCTGGGATCAGATTCTGTCAGAAGCAAGCCACAGAAATTGCAACGTTCTCTTTGTTACGGCGGACGTGAAGGAAGATTGGTGGCGCCGCGAAAAGGGTGAAGCTCGGGGACCTCGTCCAGAGTTAGCTCTAGAGCTGCACCAACGCTGCGGGACGAGGCTTTTTATGACAAGGCCCGAGTCACTGCTCATCCTGGTCAGACGCGTACTTGCCTACGCCGTGAAAGACGAGACGGTCTCCGAAGTCAGCAGGGTCGATGATCTAACAGTCGGGACAGCAATCAACCTTGCTTCTCGCGGCTGGACCTCAAGGGGACTTCAGGCCATTATGAAGGGACTGGACGCCAACTATCCGGTTCAGGCTGCCGTGATTCGTATGGCAGCACAGCGCAATGGTGTGGTTGGGCGAGACGACGTGTACGACATCGGTGAATATGACGCAAATCGTTCGCTTAGGGGATTCACTCGACCAGTGCGCCGGATAACTCAGGAGTTGAAAGACGAAGGTGTGGTCGACGAGGTGGCTGAGGAGCTGCTCTCTCCGGTTTACGATGATGACACAGTGAGCTGGCAGCAGGCTCAGGGCTTCAGCGTACCGACCTATCTCCTACCTCTTCTTCGCGATCTATTCTCGGTCGACTGAGCCGCACGCCTGAAGTCCGGGTCTCACCGACACAATACGGCTACAAAAGGGACCGACTTGGCTCTAGTCATTAGGAGCCTGACCGCGCGTGTAATTTCTAACGTGCCGAAATGAGATCCGGTCAGGACCTCAGCCTCCGAACCAGAGGTAAGTGCCAGGGTCACGTCGTGACCTCAGCGTGCGACGCTGAGGACTGGTCGTGCGCTCACTCGAAGCAATGGGAGCGGACGAATCCGGCGATTGACGGTTCCATTGGCCGGCGCTGACCTAAATGGGGCTACCCACGGCTGACCTTCGTGGCACACCACTAGGGTTCATCCCATGCAGGAACCGCCGCGGAAAAAGACCAGTAGAGATACCAAGATCGGCATCGCGGCAGCTGTCATCATCGCCGTCGTCGGTGCAGGGTCTGCCCCGTGGTGGTGGCCTTGGAAGCACACAGACACGCCGATTGAGACAGTCGGAATGTCCGGTGGTTGCGCGCCATTCCAGGTCTTCGCTCAGAATCGCTGGGCGCCAGTCGGAACTGCAATCCGGCTAGCTCCCAACGTCCAATCTGCCCAGAACGGAAGCTTTCCCGGGAACATGTCCATTTCGGTGAACGGTTGGGTTATCAGTAGGCCTGCCTATCCGACGAACACCGCGCCTTGGGACAGTGGGGTGTGGTACCACTTGACTGACGGCGCAGGGTGGGTTTCGTTCCCGGGTGTCAGAAACAATCCGGTCGCTTTCGATCCGACGGGCCTTTCGAGCGACGGTGGCACTCCGGCTCCGATCCTTGCGAAGTGCCAGGGTGCAATTCAGTAGTCGAACGGATCCCTGAGTGGGTTCGATGACTTGGCACTCAGCTTCTAAAGCTGAGTCACCACGATCGGCGAAACTTCTCCATGGCGGACGTTCTGTGGGGCCACGATCATCGCGTCCGATCATCCGAGGTGCCAATATCGAGCACGCTCTGAATTCCGCCACTGGAGACCTATTGTCGGAGACGCTCGTCGAAATCCTTCCCCGCGGTTCTGAAGATACCGATCCTGAGATTTCGGTCCTAGGTGGGCCGTAAGTTCGGTTGCGCACTTCTGGACTCTCATGCAATCAGTCTTATCTTGAGCCACCTGGACTCAGGGGGGCTAGTTTGGCCCAATGGAGTTTGCACAAGACGATTTGACGACTTGGCCATACGCCGAACGCAAGTACATCGTCATCTCTAGGGACGACGTCGTAGAGGAAGTCAGGCGCGCCGCGTCCAAAGAAGCGGATGGTTCGTTGGCGAAGAGTGCACTTGTCGGCGCGGTGCGGGTCGTGGATTCGACGAATGCTGTGGACTACGAGCGCGAGAACCTCGCAGCGCTTCTTGGAGTGGCCGCCGCTGGCGCGGTCCATGGCGCAGCTACGCACCTGTGGAGAGCACGCAGGAGGGCAAAGGCCGCCGAGCTTCCGATTGTCATCGTCCCCGCAAGCTTGGCTTCGAACCTTAAATTCCCCGTTGGCCACCCTCTTCAAGACGTTCTTTACGTCGGCGATCCTGGTGTAGCTAGTAGTTACTATCCAGCCGCATCATTTCATCACTATCTTTTCGACAGTAAAGTCGCCGAAGCCATTCGACTCCTGGGAGGTCTGGGGGCGACCGAGATTTCGATCGAGCATGTTCAGGGCTTTGATACAGGCGCCGGGGTCGATTTTTCAATCTCGCCGCCGGGGGGTGCAGGTGGCGAGATCGGTGGAGGGGTCGAGCTTGCGAACAAGGCGAACTCCAAGGCGAAATTCACCATGGTGCTCGCGCCGACGAAGCCCGCACAGATCCCGGACAACCTTGTCTGGTTCAGTCACGAACCACTCTGGCAGGCCCTGGCTAATCTACGACTCGAACAGGACCTACGTGAGTTTCTTATGGACGTCAAGTACTCCGATGACTTCGGCGTGAATGCCAGTCTTAAGGCGAAGGTTGAGAGAAGTGGTCTGGAACTCGGCGGAAAGTTCACCGAGTGCAGAAAGACAGTCTGGAATCTCCGTGCCACCTTTGCCGAGCTGTCGTCATTGGGCCGGTCAAGTTCATAGACGACTCGGCGGAGCATTCAGGTCAACTGACCTCAGCTCAGCCATCTGGGTGCCCGTCAGTCCGAACGAGCCGGCATCTCCAACCCCTACCAGTGGAGTCATGCCACGAGCACCTGGCCGACCTCCTCGCGTCCGTGCCGGTGAAAGGCGTGGGCCTGCGGTCGCAACCCGAGATCGGGTGACTGCTCCATGCCCCACCAGGCGCGAACTTTTCGTGAGAGACGTGGATCCAGTCGGGCGCACAAGGCCGACTCATTTTGGGGCCTTGGTCTATATCTTGGTCTATATTTTCGAGTCCGCCACTGTCGGACCCTGTCGGATCGTGCCTGGCAGGCGACTTGCCTGTCCGGAGATTCGTGCCTGAGCCCCTCAAATCGCTGGTTAGCAGTGAGTCCGA
>PLSY01000113.1 GCA_003164275.1 Acidimicrobiaceae bacterium
TCCGGCCGGAAGAGAACGGAAAGCCCTTCTGGAGCTCGGCGAACGGAACGACATCGCCGTAGACGCTCCGCAAGTCACCCAGCCACGTGAATGCAGCCACACGCATCAGGCCGTCGGTCGCGCTGTCCATTCATTCCGAAGAATAGATGACAGGACGACACCCGTCTGGTGTCCTCAGAACCGTTCAGATTTGGTCAGGCTGCAAGCTGTTCTCAGCTACAGCAGCTGAGGTCGTGGCTGTAAGACCCGAAGTTCATTGCTCGACGTCCTCGTCGGGGATGTTGGTCAACTGATGGTCACGAATCCGCAACCACCGATCCGCAGGTTTGTTCTCGACGGAAGTGGCGGAGCGCCCGGGCTCTTCGCGTACAACCAAATGGCGGCGGGCCAGACTCCTGTTGAGTCTCCGTGGGAGATGAAGTACGGCATTTACTAGCAAGTCCTCCCCTTCTGGTCCTGCTCCATCACTGCCGTCCAGTGTGAAATCGACCAGTCCACCTGGATCGAGAACGTTCTGCTGGGCTGGGATACGACCCTCTGCGGCTCCTCGAGATGACGTTTCCCCCTCCCCTCCCGGATCACACTTCGAAGACCCCTTCGGTCGCTGCCCGGTCAAGGACGCTCTTAGCGGGCGCTCGGCGATGAGGCGATTAGACACAGAAATCAACGAGCGGGCGGGGACGAGTCAGCGTCGCGTTCCCAGAGTGGCAAGGTGCCAGATGCGCAAGAGTGTGCTGGTCGGGACCCTTTTGGATGCCAGGCGGTCCCACTGCACGGCTCTAGGCGGACAAGTATCCGTCGACAATGACCTCAACCTCCGGAAGACGAGCCACTGCATCCCCTGAGGCGACGAACAGCGTGTCTCCACTCCGCAGGTGCCACACTTCAACACCAACCACCCGATCCTCTCCAAGCTCGGACTGAAGAGCGGCCACGATGGGCGCCGATTGAAGCTGCGCGTCATCCAGCGTTAGTGGTGGCACATCCCAAAGGACGTGGCGGGCGCAGTATCCGCCCGGATCTAGAATTACGATGTCGACGGAAACCCCAATCGAATTAATGCCCACCTGGACATCGCTTGCCACGCCGCCGACAAGGACTGGCCTGTCATCAGACGAAGCAAGTTCAATGTAGGTATCGAAGGAGTTCACTATCGCATCGGCCCAGGCCCGCGGCTGCGGGCGGCCACTTGGACCCCAGTAGTCGCTTCGCTGAAACGTCTGCCGGAGATACTCCCTTGCCAGTACTGGTCCATCTCGGTGGAATCGGCGCACCGCACTCATCGCTGAAGGCATCGGCGTGGGGATTCCGCGGCTTCCAGGAGGAGGTCGACGGCTCCCACGATCGCGTGCCGCCCCCTTCAACTCACCCAACGTGATTCGAGTCATCGAACAGTGAGCGGGACAGCTCGAGTGAACAAGATTGCCGCTGCCTCGTCTGCCCACCTTCGGTACAGATCGATGCATCCACCGATCGACATTGCCGATGCGCCGTTGAGCAGTTCCGGATAGTTGAGTTGCATTTCGAGATCCGATGACGAACGGATGCCGTCGACGAGCCGAACCAGATGCGTCAGATTGTCAACCGCGAAGGCAGTTTGAATCGCATCGGGATCATCAAACGCGTCTTCTTTGTAGTCAGCGTCTGGGACACCGTGGGTCTCGAAACTGATTCTTCGCATGAGGCATGGCGCACAGACTCCACAGTGCACGCCAGTTCTTCCTATCGACCAGCATGACACTGTCTCCGCCAATGGATCACTGAGTCCGAGCCTCACACCAAGCGCCACCACCTCCGGCTTGGTGAGGCCAACCAGTTCATTTGAAATCGACAGTGGTGATCCAAGAACATCACTCATTAGACTCTCAACTCGCCCAACCACTACGGGAGAAGCCGTATGAGTTGAGAGGCTACCCATCCTCGCGGCAGTCATCGGGACGTGAATCGCCATTACGCCGTTCTCATTGATATAGATCCGATTGGTAGTCCCAACGGATGCAACGACAGCAGCGGCAGCCAAGAACATGAGGCTCCTGCTTCGCTGTGACGGCTCGGGCCCGACGAAACTTGTACCGGTCTTTTGGGCTGTGATTCCCAGACGGAGAAAGGACGGGCAGCGATCGACTAGTACGGATTCAACGAGGCTCTGTGCGTGCGTGATCGCACCTGCTGCGGTGTGGGCCACACCGATGGGGCGATTGCCCTGATCAATTAGCAGTGCCGCTCCGACAAAGGAATCGACCCCTCCCGACACGAGCGCCACACTGTCATGCTCGGGAAACGGATCCACCGCTTGGCGTGGTGGATCTCTTGGAGAGTCATCCGCGACGAATTGCAGGTGGAGACGGTCCATTGTGAAGTCAGAGAAGATCGCTTCGATCCTCGGCGCCACTTCATTCCAGAAGTCCGGATCGCGTACCGGAAGATGTGCCTCGATATCACGCGCCCACAAAATGTCTCCAGCGCCTCGCGGACATGCGAGATCGATCGCGAAGATGTGCCCGATGGTCTCGAGCCAATCCTGCTCTCGACCAATGAGTTGACGAGGTAGACCAGCTGCCAGCGCTCCGAAATTCAATCGGAAGTTCTGAGATCCGTGCGCAGTGTCTCGCGTGCGGACGGGCGTAGGTCCTCCCAAAGCCGCCACAGCGCTGCAGTCATTGACTACGACAGTATGCGTACTCATGACTTCAATGCCGGGAGCGTCCTGCCTTCATTGAACGTCCGATGAAGCAGAGATGACCATGTATCGATAGAAATCGGCTGATCAGATAGGTGTACGGTGGCCACTGATCTGGCGACTTCGAAGGCTGCGGCGGACACTGCGGTCGAGACCTCAGTTGCTCGGACTTCGGGAGCAGCCGACACCAGTCGACCGACTTCGCGGTCGACCACATGACGTGCGTATTGCCCGATAAGCTCGCCGGCATAGTTGGCAACAAGTTCAGTAGGTTCAGAGCCTCGCAACTCTCGCCATCTGGCCGACGGGTCGATCTGGCGTTGTTCAGAGCCCTGTAGTCCATCCACGCCAACGATGATCAACCGAAATAAGGCGCGCTCGGCGATCGCGACGGCTGGAGAGAAGCCAGCCTCTGCGCTTGCAGACTTCGCGTCTTCAACGATGTCGACAATGCTCATGCCGTAGTTGCTCGAATCCACAAGTCGGCGAGGTAGCTCGTGAAAGAGTGAATTTACGGACATCGCATAGCTTGCAATCGCCGGGCCAGCTAGCGCGTCTTCCCATTCGTTTCCTGCGTTGAATAACTCTGAGCGAATGCGATCCATTGAGGCGCCATCGGTCAAAGCTGCATTGAACGCATTCCACCGCGGTCTTGCTGGAGCACGGAATGAGGTGGAGGTCCCCATTAGCCGACACCCCCCATCGCCTCTCGAAAAGCATCTGCCGTCACTAGACCGGAATCAAGAATCGATCTCCAATCAATGGCTGCACGTTCGCTCAGTGACATGTCACTAGCTTCAATCTGGGCTGACCACCACGCGAGATCTGAGGCTGACACATAGGCAAGGCGCAATCCAGTCTTTTCCATGATCTCCGCCGCTCGCCCGTTAAATGGATGTCGATCTCCTTCTGATCCCGGAAAGTGTGAAGAGACAACGATCAAGTATTCGAGTTCCTTGCCCTGCTCCGCCAACATCGGATCCAGAACCTCCCAGTACCGAATGAACCGCAGCAAATGGTCAGGATCCATTCGGTAACCTGAGGATGCAGCCTTGCAATCGATAATCGCCGAAGTGGGAGACCCATCAGGCCAGTGGAGCACTGAGTCAGGCAGCCTCTTTCCTCGCTCTGCCTCTCCATATCGGACTCCCCCAAAGCGATAGGACGCTGTCATCACACGAAACGTCTTACGTTCAAGCAAGTCTTGCGGTTGAACATCTCGGGTCGCAAGTGCGGCCGGCAATTCATTGAGTGCGAGGGACGGCAACCATTGGATGCCAATCGGATCGAGTAGACCGGTTAGTTCGTCCAGAGCAATCAAGAGCCCAAGTCTGTCTACTGAGACCCTGGGCATATCATCGATCCACTCAACGATCGGCGAGCTGGTAATGCGGTTAGCGAACTCGTTCGGCGAAACTAGATGGACCCCCAATGGCGGAGTCAGGGTTGGACTCATCTCTTCTGCGCTGATCACTAAAGCCTCAACCGCCGATGCCATGTTTGCGTTCTCAATGAGGCCGTCGAGATCGGCCTGACCAACTGCTCGATAGAAGAGGCGTACAACTATTCGATGAGGACGCCAAGTACCTGGTGCCGAGGAGAGGAATTCTGAGTATTCCGAAGTGACGCGGTAATTCTCGATAGTTGCCCCTTCTCCAAGGAGCAGCGCATGGCAGAGCATCCTCAGCTCATCGCGATCAAGTTGCACGAGCTCTGTCTGACCGAATCCTCGATGCGCCCTCGTGACCGGGCGAGTCTCCAAGGCCGTCACGCCCTCACCGTAGACCGTCCGGCGAGCAATCGCCCGCACCCTTTGGTTGAGTAACTCTGTTTGGTGATTGAGAGCAGACCGATTGGAATCATTTGTCGGATGACGTCCCTACCCTCGGCGTTTTGACTGCACGATCCGGCCGCAGTGACGGTACCGGACAGCGTGTTGGGGCCGAAGGCTTCGGCCTTCGAGGCTGGTGACGCACTCGAGCACGATGCGACGAGAGCTGCCCCGACGACGACTCCGACGATCCCCATCCACAGCGAACTCATAGCTCATCATGACGCACCGAATCAGAGAAAGGCTCGCGAAGACGGTGGCGACTCCTCGAGGTTCGTGAGCCAGTTGGGCAGCGAGGGTGACGTGACCGTCTGCGCAGTGGGACGGCCTTCTCAGGGCCGCCTTTGGGTTCACGGAGTAGCGACCCCGGTCCCAGTCCGGCCGCCTTGAAGTGAGTCAGGCCGTAAACGGGGGTGGGATAACGACTGGGAGCGGCCTTGAGGTCGATGTGTCTACCGTCGGCGACGATGGAAGTCCGGCCAGTATGTTCGAAATCGAATGGAGGGTTGATCCGAGTTCGAGAGCACGGGGAATGCTCAACGTCTGGTACTTCGCGGGGAAGTAGCCCTTAGCTGGCTCGGCGAGGTGGCCGTTCGTGTAGGCGAAAAGCCCAACGCCGTCCAACAACTGGGCGATGTTCAATGAGGTCTCGATGCAGGCGTTGAGGTCGGACTGCCCAGTTACCCGCACGGCCATTAGGAAGAATGTCTTTGGCTTGCTGCTCTTGCTCCAGCTGGCAAGGTCACCGGCAGGAGCTGCCTGGTGGCCACCTTGCTGAGAGATCTCCAGGCCGAACCCAGCCTTGAGATCCAGGGCCTTGAACGCGAGTTCCTTGGCCCTCTTGAGAAGATCCGCACTTGCACGGCGCCCCTCGGGACTTTCCGACTCGCTGCCAGGGTGCTTCGGCGTGCCGAGCATCTTGGCCTCGACCAGTACCTCGGCAATGCCAGTGGACGGATAGGTGACATCCAGATTGTGCTTCGGGAAAATCATCCCGCCGACGAGGGTCCGCTTGGTGAGGAGCTTCCCAGACCCGGCCTCCAAGATGATGGCCAGCAGGTCGTTGAAGTAGTCACCCTTGCCGTTCTGGCGTTCACCCTCCGAAGCGACTCCGGCGGCGACGCTGGAATCGAATTGGGCCATCGCTGCCAGGAAGCCCTTCTCGACCTGATGCCACGAGTTCGGCAAAGGCGCCATCGCACGAACTTCGGCCAGGTGGCTGCGGAGGGGGGCACACGCCGGGCCAGTGGCGAGCGCCTTCCCTGGTTTACGAGCCACCCGTTGTACCCACCGCTCTGCCACCCCTTGTCACCCGACGTTCCGCCAGATGAGCGCGAGCTTCGCGCAGGGAGACCAGCTGATCGATACTCAAGCCACCGCGATCCTGCAAGACGATGGCGTCCACGACGCCTACAGCATCCATCAGCAACCCGTTGGCGATGAGCTTGCGAAGCGTAGGGGTGAGTGCGGTTAGCTCATCGGCGATGGCGCGGACGATCTCGGGGCTCGGAAGTGGCAGCTTCACGGCTTCCCCGGGTTCGAGCTTCAGGATTCCCCCGCCATAAGCCCGGCCGACCAACTCCGCTCCCAGCAGTGTGGCGCTGTTCAGGCTGGCCACGGCCAACGCCGGCGCCAGTTCCCGGTGCTCCTCGTTGAGGTAGAGCCCATGTACGGAGTTGAGGTGGCGCACTCTGGCCTCGTTGACCGCCAGCCGAGGGGTATCTGCATTCATGCAGGTGATCAAGAGGTCTGCAACTTGCACCTGGGGAACCTGCCACCACGGGCTCCGCATCCGGCATTTGTATGCCTCATCGACGCCAGCGCTCTCACCCAGTCGGATGTACGACAACGCGGCCCGCGATGGCTTGGTCAATGGTCGGAACAGCAGCGTCTGGTTGCCGGCACGCCCAAGGTTTGTCAGCGCTGAGGAAGTGAGCCGAATGCCACGGAGGTGGTGACTTCCCGGCGGAGAGATCCGCACCAGCTCAGCGGCTTGGAGATCCAGCTCTTTCGCCCGCTGCGGCGTCAGCGCGAAATAGCTATTGTTGCCCGTCACCGATCCGAGGGAGATGCGCCCCCAATCGGCCAATGCAACGAATGACGAAGCGCTGGCCAGGTCGTTGAGGAGTTGTGGGCCCTCCAGGCCGGAGAGAAGCGCCCCGGTCCACTTATCGGAATAGGAGGCAGGCCGGTAGGTAAGGGAATGCGGTGGATGTTCAAGCTCCAAGGCTGACCGAAGCTGTCGAACGGTGAAGTGATCGGTGCCGCCGTCTCCCTCGCACAGCAAGAGCACTGCCTCGGTCATCACGCCAGGGAATATTTGTTCCTCGAACATGATCAGGTGGACCGAGCTGAACCTCTCGAGGAGGTACCGCCGCACGTCACTGGCGTAGTTGGCAGCCAGGAGCTCCGCAGGAAGTACGAATGCCAGCCGACCACCGAGCTTGAGGCAGGCCGACGAGTGGACGACAAACGGCGCCCACGAGCTCGCCAACTTGCTGAGGCGCACTCCCTGACGTAGCGCCGATTCGATTGCCGTGGCTCGGGAAGGTCCAGAGAAGTCGTGGAAGCGGATGTACGGGGGATTGCCGATTACCGCGTCGAACGTGGGAGTCGGGCTGGATGCCAGGAAGTCTCCGACTTTCACCCTTGCATGGACACCTCTGGCCCGGAGCAGTTGTCTCGCCGTATGGGCGCTGGGTTCGTGGATGTCCATGCCGGAGATGTGCATGTCCGATGGTTCCGCGCCCAACTCCGAGAGCCGACGGGCTGCAGCTTCCATGAATACGGCTTCGCCGCAGGCGGGTTCTAGAACCGCATCACTCGGCAGGCGGACCGCCCAGTTGGTCATGAAGTCGGAGATGGGCTGGGGCGTGAAGAACGCACCTCTGGCCTTCCTCCTCGCCGCGGTATCGGCCACTTCCACCCCTTGATTTATCCCCATCAGACTTCCTTGAATCTACTTGCTCTCGCCAGGTTCACCGGGTGACTTGGCCGACCTTGTGTCACGCCGGCCACTCTTGGCAGGGACTTTCTACCCCGAGGGTGCGCGGGGACTGGCCCCAGAGCCGAGGATCCACGCCAGCTACCGATGGCTGGCGTTGTACCGAGCCTCTCGCAAGCAGTGACGGCAGAGTCGAATATCGGATTCCAGCGTCTGATCTTCCCTGCTGAATGGGATTGACTTGGCATCGACACGTATCCCAGCTCCGGTATTGCAGATAGGGCTGTTCCGGTGATTTCGAAGTGAGGGGTACATGTCCGCCCGGATGATGTGCCATTTCCTCGTCTTGTTGACAGGAGGGCGAAACACCCAAGTCGAGGAGACGTCGGGCTTGGGCTGGCGCGGCCATCGAGCGGCGTAGAAGTGCCACGTATAGCCGAGGCAGCGCCGACAAAGCCGTGGGTCGGCATCGGCGTACTTGCTACCAACCGCTGGGGTGATTGGATCGGCCTTGGAATCGAGGACGCTCTTGCTTCCGCACGCTGGAGTCCGTCCTGGCTGCCGGAGGTCATCTGGCCTGGGCTGGCCGGGCACTTCCGTGTAGGGCAAATGCCACTTACCGGAGCCGCTGGCTGGAGGACGAAACTTCACCTCGCGTTCAACAATCGTCCCATAGGGGACAAAGTTGGCGGGCAATCTGGGCACGCCACTCGCGCCGAGCGGTCGGGCCAATCGCGCAGGCAACTCACCCAGCAGGACCCTGAAGTCTGACCGGACCCGTTCGACGCTGATCGGCTTTCCGGCCAATCGCTGGAGAAGGTCCGCCAGCTCCCATGTCACCAGGGCGCCATACCTGGCGTAGTAGAAGCCGAGCCGGTCGATGCTGTACTCATCGGTGTAGTCGGCCAGTGCGTAGCCGACGATCTGCCAGTACTGCGGCCGGTTGGGCTTGCCCTTCTTCGTGGTCTTGATGTCTATCAGAGTGTTGCCGAGAATCAGATCTGCATCGGCACCGCCTAACTCGATGCTCCCGGCGAATGTCGGATTGAGGACTGTCGGGCTCTGGGAGAGCACCGGATCATCACACTCCAGGTAGATGAGCACCATCGCCATCAGGTCGCCAAGCGAACTCGGACTGCACAGCTCGAGGACCTGAGCCAGCGTCGCATCGGCACCAAGTCTCATCAGTGGCCACTCTGGCGTCGGGACGGCCCGGAAGTGTTGCTCGTAGAGGGCCAGGGCGTAGCAATGGCGGCAGAGTTCTGCCTCCTGCTCCGGGGAACGTATAGTCCGGAGGTCGCGGCCATCGCCGAGCAGGATCGCAAGTGCACTTTCCAGCTCCACAAAGGCCGGAGGCACCGGAGAGTCGCAGCGCAGGTGGCGGGCGGCCATCAGTGCCCCGTGGGATGCAACCAGCCGGCTAACGGGCGTCACCTCGTACAAATACCGGACCCGGTAATCGAAGGCCGTCCCCACTGTTCCCCACGGGTAGCCTTCGGACAGTTCGGGAGTGACCAGGAACGGTCCGCAATCCCAGATGTTCAGCTTTGTGATGGTGACGCCAGAGTCCCCCAGAGTCTCCCGCTGGTCGTCGCTCTCGAACCAGAGGAGGGTCGGAGTTCTGGTGTTGGGGAAATGATCCGCCAGAAACTTCCGCACTGGACTCTTGGAGTTAGCGATGTGGCTGGTCAGCGACATGCCAAAGAGTAGAGCGATCGGCAATCACGAAATGTCGGGCATGACGACGTCGCTTTTGCGTTGTCCCATTGAATCAGCGTCGCCGCCATGAACTCGCGCCTTCAGCTGTGCGGCCGGCGCGCACGGCAAGATCGTCATAGAGGGCAGACCCTTGCCAACGGCCGACAGCGTGCCACGCCCCAACCCGTGCGCTGGCAGAAGGATCGATTTCAAGGATCTGATCCATGACAGACCGGACCACTGCGAGTGTCAGCCCTTTCGGGGCAGCGATTGTGTTTCCATTGCCGGTCGAGAGATGGACCGATGCTCGAATGGTCACCCATCCCGACGCTTCAAGCACGCGCTCCTTCTGGTGATCGACTGCTGAATCGACTCGGTGACCCCCGCCATCCCACTCAACCGCTACTCGTAGCGGCGGGATGATCACATCCGGCGTCACGAAGGGCTGGTTACCGACTGCGCCCCGGACACGCACGGCGTCATGATCAAAATCAACGGGGAACACCTGGGCAAGCTCGGCTGCCAGCCGGAGTTCCTCCTTGGATCGCTGCCGAGAACGATCGAGCCGGAAGACGCCACCTACTCTTGCCTTCTGGGAAATGGCACTCTCCCACTTCTTGCATGCCCAACACTGAGCGCAGCTAAACCCACGACTGAGTTCGTCGGGTGTGGCGACGAACTCATGACCGGATCTGCAAACGAACAGCCACTGGAGGTGAGGATCGGACGATGCCTCTTCGAGAGGAAGGGGATTCTTGGTCGAAAAGGTCGCGTCGAAGCGGTCGACCTCGTCGGCCAGCTGCTCGCCGGGACCTCCCCGGCGAGCAGCCCATTCGATTTCGAGGGCGCAGAGCGGACATGTCTTGCCCCTGTCCGACTGCGCCCGTTGGCGAACGCTCTGCCGCCACCGGTGACTGGGGTTATCGCGGCACTTCCACCAGGCGGACACACCGGATGAAGGGCCGACCGACCACGGCGAACACTTGCCGTTTGCCGTTTCGTCCCACTCGAAAACGAGCTCCGGAGCTCTGTCCGCAAGGGACTGCCCCTCCTTGGGAGCTCTTACCCCGACGCCGGATGATCCCGCCTCCACTTGTGGCGTGGCCCATCGAGCAAGCCAAGTCTCCGGTGAAATCCGAGCCATAGCAGCACCCTACAGATGGGGTGTGTCACCACACGCCAGCCCGCCCTCAATGAGGCACTAACGGGGGCCAGGCCGACCGTCGCACCGTCCCCCTACGATTCCGGGATGGCATCAGTTCTTGAGCAGGTTCTCGAGTGGTCCTCGACTCGGCCAATGTGGCAACGCGACGCACTGAGGCGGCTCGTTGTCGGCGAGGTGATCGACGACGCGGCGGTCAATATCTATGCCGGTGCACTGGAAACTGGCGACGAATCGTCGCTCGATCCGCTCGCGGCGAGCCATCTGGGCACCAATGGGGAATCCGATCCGAAGGTGACGATCACGGCCATCAGCTCTTCTCAGAACGTAAACAGGCTCGCGCAGGACGACCCGCTGACGTTCGCTGAGACGGGGCTGACGATCGTGTATGGCGATAATGGGAGTGGAAAGTCGGGCTACGCGCGCATCCTGAAATCGGTGACCAGGACTCGTGCAGTTGCGAACGTTCGAAATGACATTTTCGGCGAAGGCAACCCGACGCCTACGGCTCACATCGAATTCAGCTGCGGTGACACGGACTTCTCGTTCCAGTGGGAATCGGGACAGACAGGTCCGGACGAGATTGTGCGGGCAAGTTTCTTCGATCGGGACTGTGCGGATACCTACCTCTCCAAAAACACCGATGTTGCCTACAGTCCGGCCGGCCTGGACGTGTTTGATGCCCTTGACTCCGCATGCAACCGGGTGCGCGCCGTTCTCGAAGCGCGGGTCCTGTCCGTGGGCCAGCGCACAGGAGGCCTGCCCGACCTTGACGATTCGACAGCGGCAGGGGTGGCACTCGCCGCTGTCTCAGCATCCACTTCGGATGCAGTGCTCGACGTGGAGTGCTCGTTCTCCCCCGAGCAAGAGGCTCGGCTGGTGACAGCTCAGCAAACCATTGCCTCAGTTTCCACGGGAACCGTGTCCGTCGACGCGGACCGCCTCAAGCGCCTCGCCGAGCGAATGGGTCGGGTAAGGACGCAGATCGACGGGATTGCCGAGGTGCTGTCCCTGAGTCGCCAGAGTGCGCTCATCGATCTCCGGGATGACGCAGAGACCAAGGCGGCGGCGGCAGAGGCTGCCCGAATAGCGGCTCTCGGAAGTTCGCCCCTGGATGGCGTAGGTGAAGATAGGTGGAAAGTGCTGTGGGGAGCGGCCAGGGAGTACTCCACGATTGCCTACCCGGATCGGGATTTTCCGGTCGTTGATGGCGCGGTGTGTGTCCTATGCCAACAGGACATCGGCAGAGAAGCAGCCCAGAGACTGCGCGAGTTCGATGCCTTCGTTCGTGACAACACCCAGCAAGCGTCCGAAGCTGCCGCGGCCGCGAGGGATGAGGCGATCCGAGCCCTCGGCTCCATCACTATCGGCGACCAGCAGACACTTGACTGCATCGACGACCTGAGTACGGAGTACCCCGAAGCCGCCACGGGGATAGAGACTTACATCGCAGAGTCTGCCGAGGCGCTCACGGCCATGAAATTGGTCGCCAGTGACTCGAGTACCGAACCACTCATTTCGTTCCCGGCTGCCCCAACGTCCACATTGGAGACCACAACGTCCGCGCTCGCCTCGAGGGAGACCGCCCTTCGGCAAGTGTCACTAGGCGACGGAGGCGATGCAGCTCGCGCCGAAGTGGCGGAGCTTCAGGCTCGAAAGGCGCTTGCGAGTGCAAAAGAGGCTGTCTTCGGAGAACGGGATCGGCTCCATGCACTCGGTGCTCTCACGAGGGCGAAAACGCTGACTTCCACGAACGCAATCTCAGAGAAGGCTGCCACCATCACGGGAGAGGTCCTGACCGATGTCCTGGTTGACCGGTTCTCCCGAGAGACGGATCGACTTGGGCTGGAGAATGTCCACCTCCGCACAGTCGGTGGTCGACATGGCGTGCTGCACTACCGGACCGGATTCGTCGGAGCCCAACGCGATGCTCCGCTACCGGAAGTGCTGAGTGAAGGAGAGCAGACCGCACTCGGGCTTGCGGGATACTTGGCAGAGCTGTGGACAGACTCGTCGCACTCCGCCGCCGTGTTCGATGACCCGGTGAGTTCGCTGGATCACGAACGGAGAGACAAGGTTGCTGAGCGCCTTGTTCAGCTGGCAAAGGAGCGCCAGACGATCGTGTTCACCCACGATGTCGCATTCGTCCTCGCTCTGAAGAAGGGCGAATTCAAGCGGTGAGTGCA
>PLSY01000261.1 GCA_003164275.1 Acidimicrobiaceae bacterium
CTCGGGTAGCCGGGGCGGTTGCCCGCCCCGGCTCCCACGGAACCGTACGTACGCTGTTCGTATACGGCTCTTCGGGACGGCGGGTTATGACCCCCGTCGTCGGCCGGTTTGCGACCTCGAAGTCATCCCCATAGCGCCAGCTGCGGCGGGTCGGGGGCGCTGATGTGCTGGTGCGCGCGGTGGTGCATCTCGACCACGGCCACGAGCCCGCGTTCGCTAAAGAACGCTCGATTGAGCCCGTGGTCCACGGCCGGGATGTGGCTCAGCGCCCACCAGGATCTGTTGCCCTGGTAGACCTGCCGCCACGCCGACCGTCGCGGAACGCCCAGCTTGACGAGGTTGCGTGCGATTGTGCGTTTGCGTTTCCAGTGGCGCAGGAGGATCGCGCGTAATCGACGCCGCAGGTGGCCGTCGATCTTGCGCATCATCTGCATCTCCGACTCGGACGCGATCCCGAAGAACCCATGCCAGCCACGCAGCCACGCGTTGATCTGGGTAATACAGCTCGCAAGCGAGCTGCCCCAGTTTCGTGGCGTGAGCTGCCGGACGCGCTCCATCGCTGAGCGCTTGGTGCGCTCTGACAGAAGCACCTCGNNCCCGGTCAACGGGTCCACCCGCAGACAGAAGCCGAGGAAGTGACGCTCTTCGGGTCGGGCGACAGCCGATTTGGCGTCGTTCACCTTCAGGCGTAACCGCCGTTCGATGAACTCGGTCAGGCTGGCCATCACCCTGATCCCCGCCCGTTCACTGCGCACGTAGACCTTGAGGTCATCGGCGTAGCGGCAGGCGCGGTGACCACGCCGGTCAAGCTCCCAATCAAGCTCGTCCAGCACGATGTTCGACATCAACGGCGAGAGGGGAGAACCCTGGGGCACGCCCCGCTCGTTCCTGACCAGAACACCGTCCGGCAAAACCACCTTGGCCTTCAGCATCCGTCCGATCAGCACGAGCATGCGGCGGTCTTGGATTCGCCCTGCGAGCTTAGCCAAGAGCCGCTGGTGGCAGACGAGATCGAAGAATTTCTCCAGATCAAGGTCAACACACCACCCATACCCATCCTGCACATGCTGTCTTGCCTCGGTGATCGCCGTGTGGCAACTCCGTCCGGGTCTGAACCCGTGACTTGAGGGATGGAACGTCGGCTCCCACAGCGGTTCGAGCACCTGCCGGCAAGCCTCTTGGACCACCCTGTCGATCACGTCGGGAACCCCGAGCCCACGCTGCCCGCCTCCTGCCTTGGGGATGAACACCCGACGGATCTCGCCGGGCCGATACCTTCCCTCAAGCAGTTCGGCTGACAACCTGGGCAACACGACCGGCCACTGGTCTGCCAGCGCCTCGATCGTCTGCCCATCCGGACCAGGGGCGCCCTTGTTCTGAGCCACCTTCAACAACGCGCCCGTCAACCGGAACGCAACCTCCTCCATCGTCGCCGACGCTGCCGTCCCCGTCTTGTCGATCGTCTTCGGCGCTTCCGCCCGGATCTCCCCCAGCCGGTCCCGGGATCTCCTGCGGGTAGCCCCTCTCGGGTTTTCTGCTGTCACGCTCAACAGACTGAGCTGCACCATCGTTTCTTCGACCGGGACCGCCTTCCCTTGCGGACCGGGGCTCGACCCGGCACGCTCAACGGGCATTACCCCGCCTTCCGGTACTACTCGGTCCTCGGACTTCTGCTGGGCCATCGACCGTCGTCCTCTCGTTCTTCGGCCTACCGGCAAACCTCACCGGAACCCAGCAGATCTCCTGGGGTGAAACGCTGAGATTTCGTCGTGATCGCGTCGCCACTACGCCCTCGGCATAGACAGGAACAGGGCATCGCCGCTGCTGGCCGGCTCGCCCACCAAGGAACGCCTTACGGCGCTTCACTTTCGTTCGCCACCACAACGCATCTATGGCCTCTTTCAGACCCGCCCTCACGGAAACCAGTCGGATAGCCGGACATGCCCAGCCGTCCTCAGGCCACCCGGTCAATTCCGGGTCGCGCCCTTGCCTCTTCGATGTTGAATTCCCCCTGACAGGGCTCCAGGACAGGACTTACACCTCCGATCTCAACATCCGTGCCCAGCACACCTCGGGTAGCCGGGGCGGTTGCCCGNNATGCGGAGAAGTTTGACGCGGGACATGTTCATCACCCACGCCTCAAACGGCGCGACGTTCACCGAACTGGACCGCCAGCACCTCTACCGAATCAAATACCAACAGCTCGACCCAGACACCCTCGACGAGGAGGTGACAGCCGCCTAAACTCGATCCCCGGGACCACAACCGCCGACGAATTTAGGGAGTGTCCGGTTGTCGATCCTCCTAAGGTCGGTTGTCCTTGAAGAGCCAGCAGATTGTGGCTACGGTGTCGCTTGACGTGCTCTCGGTAGGGTTGTCGGTGCTGCATGTCGGCGCGTCGTCTTCTGTCAGGTCGTCGGTGATGCCCGTGACGAGTTCAGCGTCGTTGCGAAGGCCTTCGCTGACGCGGGGGAGCTGGGAGGTGTCGGCGATGACGTTCTTCACGTCGCCTTTTCCGATGGCGTAGGTGTGTCCTGTCTTGGTCGCGTCCGCGAGGATATTTGGTGTTTCGAAGTGGTTGAAAAACGGGGTTGAGACGGCGGGGCTGCCGACCCCGGGCGCCCAAGGGATTGGCCCGTTGTGGACGGACCGGGTGTCGGCCGTGCCCGATGTT
>PLSY01000194.1 GCA_003164275.1 Acidimicrobiaceae bacterium
AGGGCGTCCGGGGCGACGGCGGCGTGCTGCGCAACTCCGAGGGCACCCGCTTCATGTTCGACTACGTGCCCGACATGTTCCGGGCCGAGACGGCGGACTCGGAGGACGAGGCCGACAAGTGGTATGACGACCACACCGCCGGCCGCCGGCCGCCGGAGCTGCTCCCCCGCGACGAGGTCGCCCGGTCGATCAACTCCGAGGTGAAGGCCGGTCGCGGCAGCCCGCACGGCGGGGTGTTCCTCGACATCGCCACGCGGCGCACACCCGAGGACATCCGTCGCCGCCTGCCGTCGATGTACCACCAGTTCAAGGAGCTGGCCGGCGTCGACATCACCGCCGAGGCCATGGAGGTGGGGCCGACCTGCCACTACATCATGGGGGGAATTCGAGTCGACGCAGACTCGACGGCCACGACGGTCGCCGGGCTCTTCGCCGCCGGTGAGTGCGCCGGCGGGATGCATGGTGCCAACCGACTAGGCGGCAACTCCCTCTCGGACCTCTTGGTGTTCGGCCGCAGGGCCGGCGGCGGGGCGGCTGAGTTCGCCTCAGCGAGGCAAGGTGAGGTGAGCCTCGACGAGGGACAGATTTCCGAGGCCATCGACGCGGCCGTCGCCCCCTTCGAGAAGGAGGGCGGCGAAAACCCCTACGACATCCAACACGACCTGCAGTCGACCATGCAGAGCCTGGTGGGCATCATCCGCACAGGATCGGAGCTCGAAGAGGCCATGGGCAAGCTCGAAGAGCTGGAGGAGCGGGCCACCCGGATCTCTCTGTCGGGCGGCCGCAAGTACAACCCCGGATGGAACCTGGCGACCGACCTCCCCTCCATGCTCAGCGTGTCAAGGCTGACAGCCCAGGGAGCGATCAACCGCAAGGAGAGCCGCGGTGGACACACACGGGACGACTTCCCGAAGCCCGTGGCCGAGATGGGCGCTGTCAACTTCGTCCAGCGGATTCCGATCGCGGGCCAGGACACCAACGGCGTCGGTGGAACCCCTTCGATCACTTCCATCACCGTGACTCCCGAGCCGATTCTGGTGATGCCCGATGATCTCAAAGAGCTGTTTGAGGAGGCGAATTGATGGCTGAGGAACCCGAAGACACCAGTACCCCGAATGACGTCACCATGCGACTATGGCGTGGTGACGAGACCGGTGGCGCGTTCGCCGAGTACGTCATGCCCTCCCAGGAGGGCGAGGTGGTGCTCGACGTCATCCACCGCGTCCAGGNNCTCATGTGCATGACCCGGATGGACACCCTCCCGGTGGGAGAGGCCGTGACCGTGGCCCCGATGAGGACGTTCCCGATCCTGCGCGACCTGGTCACCGACGTCTCGTACAACTATGAGGTGGCAAAGCGGATCCCACCGTTCAATCCTCGGGACAAGACGGCCGACGAGGAGGAGGCCGGTGGCTACCGGATGCAGCAGATCGACGTTGAGCGGAGCCAAGAGTTCCGCAAGTGCATCGAGTGCTATCTGTGCCAAGACGTCTGTCACGTGATCCGTGACCACGAGGAAAACAAGACGGCCTTCGCCGGTCCCCGCTTCTTCGCCCGCTCGGCCGAGCTCGAGATGCACCCCCTCGATGTGAACGACCGGCGTGAGCTCCTGCAACAGGAGCAGGGCCTGGGCAAGTGCAACATCACCAAGTGTTGTACCGAGGTCTGCCCGGAGCACATCAAGATCACCGACAACGCCATCATCCCGTTGAAGGAGCGAGTGGTCGACTCGCGCTACGACCCGCTGGCCTGGCTCGGGCGCAAGATCTTGAAGCACACCAAGCGCACGCCGGCGGAGGCCGTCGAGAACTCGCCGGCCGGGGGGCCGGCGGCCATCCAGCCCGATCATCCCGTCAAGGGCATCCCGACTCCGGTGCACCTGACCGAGAAGCCCGTGGCGGTTGGCGCCTCGCCCACCGACGCATCGGCTGAGTGAGCAGGCCGCGGGTGTCAGCGCAGAGCTGGCGCAGGCGACCACGTGAGGGGACCTGAGCCGTGGCTAGGTACCTCAGCCCGGAGTGGGCCGAGGAGTTCAACGAAGCACTGAGCTCGGTCGTTCTGCCCAGTCCCGGCCCGGACGCCACTCTGGCCACCGCCGGCGGTCGGTTCACCGTGGTCCAAGAGATCCGCGACAGCCCAGACGGCGACCTACGCTTGACCCTCCGCGTCGACCTTGGCTCCCTCCGCGTGCGAATCGACCCCCTCATCAACATGCCGGCCGGTACCGAAGGGCGTGACGAGGACCGAGTCGATGTCACCATTGCCCTCTCCTATGAGGACGCGTCGGCCATGTCGAGTGGCGAGCTCAGTCCGGCCGAAGCGCTCAACACCGGGCGCATCAAAGTGCGGGGTGACCTCTCGGTCCTCGTGGCCACCCAGGAGATCCTGGCCGCGGCCAGGGCCAGTACCCAGACCGTCGGGTCCACCACCACCTACTGACCGGCCGCGGCCGGGCACCGAGCGTCCGTGCCGGTGGCACCGGCGCGTCTCGCGTGCAACGGTTGGAGGTCCCTCGAGTGAAGAAGGCAGAACGTATGGAAGTCCTGAGCAGCAGGGCCATCATCCACCCGGTCGACCTCGAGCGCTCGCTCGCCTTCTACGGGAGCGCCCTCGGGCTGGCCGTGGCCCGAGAGTTTGGCGAAGGCTCTAGCCGGGGCGTGGTCTTCTTCGCCGGGGGCGGGTTCATCGAGGTGTCCGGGAGCGGCAACGTATCAGGCACGGCCCCGGCCGGACCCGTCACCCTTTGGCTCCAGGTCCGTGACCTCACCGCCACCATGGCCGAGCTCTCCGAGCGCGGGGTCATGCCCGTGAGACCACTCGCCGTCGAGCCCTGGGGGCTCATCGAGGCCTGGATCGATGACCCCGATGGGGTGCGCATCCACCTGGTCGAGGTCCCAGCCGACCACCCACTCCGTCGGGACGAGCGCCAGTAGCCCGGGGGGCCTGATGCAGGGCTTCGCGTAGTGGCCTCAACTGGATTTCGGCGGGCCGGAGGTAGCGGGCTCGACGGTGACGTTGATCGCAAACTCTCCCGGCTTGAGGCCGGTCCCCTTGACCGAGGATGAGGTCCCGGACTCCACCTCGACCGTCCACTGGGCACTCTTGGCCGTGAAGGTCGACCCAGTCAGCGTGAGAGTCGTCGATGTCGACGTCCCACTGCTTGCCGGCTCTGTCACCTGGGTCGAGCCCGTTTCGACATTGCTGATGGCGAACCCAGCCGACTGAAGCGTCGACTGGTAGTCAGCCGTCCCGGCGGCCGCCGTGCCCGTGACGGCATAGGCCACGTCAAAACGGTTGTCAGCACCCCCGCCGCCGAGCACCCTCGAGTGGGCCGCGGGCGGGACGGCCTTCGGGAAGCCGTCGGGGAGCTGGCCCTTCGCCGCCGAGAAGCTGTGGCCGAAGACCTCGCCGCTCACCCCATTCTTCGAGACGTTGAGCCCGCAGCCCGACAGGACGAACATGATGACGGCGATCGTGCTCGCAGTCACCAGCCGACCACGGCCGACAGCCATACCCGGCTCAGCATTGGAACAGGGGTGCCATCCGCCCACATCTCGTACCGCGCCCGCTCGCACCAGGACCCCCCTTAGCCGACTTGGAATCGATCCAGTTGAGGCTACCGGTTCGAGCGCGCGGACTTCTGGAACCGGGGCCGCTACAGTGGCCACGATCGCGTGACCGCCCTGAGACAGTCGGGGACGGCGAGTGATCACGCGCTGCGGCGTTTCCGGAGGTCAAGTGGGTTCCCCTGTAGCAATATCCGAGCCCATGGCTGCATGCGATCCTGCGTGCACCGCCGAACTGCCGCCCGTGGTCGTGCACCCGAGCCAGAAGCTGGTGACCGTGGCCATCGTCATAGGTCCCCTCGTCGCCCTCGGCCTCATCATCCCGTGGCTGTGGGGCAACACCGTCCACCTCTCCGACATGGTCTTGGCCCTGTTCCTCTATGTGATCACCGGGTTCGGCATCACCGTCGGCTTCCACCGGCTGTTCACCCACAGCAGTTTCGGGCCGCACCGGGTCCTGAAGATCGCCCTGGCCGTCATCGGTTCGATGGCCGTCGAGGGCTCGGTGACCAGTTGGGTGGCCACCCACCGTCGCCACCATATGTACAGCGACCATCCGGGAGATCCGCACTCGCCCCACCGCTACGGCGACTCGGGCAGGGCACTCTTGCGGGGCATTGCCTTCTCGCATGTCGGATGGCTGTTCGTCTCTGACGCTTCGAGCGCTCCCCGTTATGCACCCGACATGCTGCGCGACCCCGACATCCAGCGCATCGACCAGCTGTTCCCGGTGCTCGCCGTGGCCTCGCTCGCCATTCCCTTCGGCATCGGCTTCGCTCTCTCGGGCACCCTGGCCGGTGCGCTCACCGCCCTGTTGTGGGGCGGCCTCGTGCGCATGGCCCTCCTCCACCATGTGACCTGGTCGGTGAACTCCCTCTGTCACACCTTCGGCAAACGGTCCGAGGTCACGAAGGACAGGAGCACAAACCTGTGGCCCTTGGCCATCCTCTCGCTCGGGGACAGCTGGCACAACGTGCACCACGCCCACCCGGCATGGGCCCGGCACGGCGGAACGCGCCGGGGCATGATCGACCCTTCGGCCTGGATCATCCGTCGCTTCGAGCAGTTCGGCTGGGCCTCGCGGGTCCGGTGGCCGAACGTCTCGGTCCCCATCTGAACGACTTTTTCTACCTGGCAGGCGCGAGCCGGGCCGGTGACGGACCTCCCGTTCGCCGTTAGGGGAGCAGGTTCTCCACGTCGGACCGCTCGGCCTCGAGCTCTTCGGTCGTGATACGGATGCGCTCGGAGGCGAACTCATCGTGGGCGAGGCCCTCGACGACGGTCCAGCCACCCAGGCCGTTGGTCCGGACCGGGAAGCCGTACTGCAGGCCCTGGGGAACGCCGTACTCGCCGTTGGAGACGACGGCCAGCGAGGTGAAGTCGTCGCCCTGGGTCGCCGTGCGGATGCTGACCACCGAGTCGATGGCGGCGTTGGCGGCCGAGGCGGCCGACGACAGGCCCCGAGCGTCGATGATGGCCGCACCACGCTTTTGCACGGTGGTGAGGAAGTCCCCCTGCAGCCATGCCGTGTCATCGATGACCTCTGTCACCGGCTTGCCGTCGATCAGGGCGTTGGCGTAGTCGGGGAACTGGGTGGCCGAGTGATTGCCCCAGATGGCCAGATTGCTGACCGAGGCCACGGGCACGCCGGCCTTGTGGGCCAGCTGGCTCTTGGCCCGGTTCTCGTCCAGCCGGGTCATGGCGAACCAGCGGTCAGCCGGGATCTCGGGGGCGTTGGAGCGGGCGATGAGGCAGTTGGTGTTGCAGGGATTCCCGACGACGAGCACCCGCACGTCCTGAGCCGCATTGGCGGCGATGGCCTGGCCCTGGGGACCGAAGATCCCGCCGTTGATGGTGAGCAGGTCACCGCGCTCCATACCCGCCTTGCGCGGGATCGAGCCAACCAGGAGCGCCCACGACGTCCCATCGAAGGCGGTGTTCAGGTCGGTGGTGGTCACGATATCGCTGACCAGAGGGAACGCACCGTCATCGATCTCCATGACCACGCCCTCCAGGGCCTTCATGCCCGGCTCGATCTCGAGGAGCCGGAGCACCACCGGCTGATCGGGCCCGAGTAGTTGGCCCGAGGCGATTCGGAACAAGAGGGCGTAACCGATCTGGCCTGCTGCGCCGGTGACGGTGACGTGGACTGGGGGTTTGGCTGCCATGGCCATGAGGCTAATCGGAGCGGTTCGGCCTGGTCGAACCAGGGCCCAGCACCGACCTCGCAGACGCCCGGGAGGGCGTTAGTCGATGGCCAGGCCGAGGGCCGAGTAGATCTCCCTCGTGGCACTGGACCTGTTCAACGTATAGAAGTGCAGGCCTGGGACACCGGCGTCCAAGAGCTGCTCACAGAGCTCGGTGGCGATGACCACGCCCTCGTGTCGCACCGCCTCTTTGCCCCCCCGGCCATCGGCGTCGACCAGTCTGTTGACCATCCACTCGGGAACGGCGGCCCCCATGCTCGCCATCTTCGGCACCGACGTCAGGCTTGTCACCGGCATGATGCCCGGCAGTACCGGCTTGGTCGTGCCCACCGCGGCGAGGTCGGCCACCAGTCCTTTGTAGTCGCCGGCCTCGAAGAAGAACTGGGAGATGGCGAAGTCGGCCAGATCGAGCTTGCTCGCCAGGTACCGACGGTCGGTTTCCAGGTCGGGCGAGAGCGGGTGGCCACTCGGCTGGGCGGCCACCCCGACCGAGAACCCACCGATGGCGTGGGCCAGCTCGACCAGCTCGGCGGCATGGCTGAGCTCCCCGGGCCCGTCACCGGGCTCGGCCGGAGGGTCACCGCCCAACGCCATCAGGTTCTCCACACCAGCCAGGCGGTAGTTGACCAGGATCTCGGCCAGCTCGAGGCGGGTGTGGGCGACGCAGATGAGATGGGCCATAGGCACCAAGGTGGTGGTGCGCAGCATGCCCGTCACCAGGTCGAAGGTCCTCTTGCGGGACTCGGCTCCACCCCGGTAGGTCACCGATACGAAGCTGGGCCCGAGCGGCTCGAGCTCACGCAGGGTCTTGACCAAGGTGGCCTGCTCCGCGTCGGTCTTCGGTGGGAAGAACTCGAACGAGTAGGTTTTTCCTTTGGCCAGCAGGTCGCCGATGCGGGTCATAGCGGGCCAAGCCTAGTTGCCGAGGTCACTCCCGGCCGGTTTGACAAGCGTGGGGGAGCAAGCGCAGCCATGGTCCGCAGCCGTCCGGTTCAGCGGCGGGGAGACGATCCGATCCGGGTGGAGAGGCGGGCGACGGCCGTGTTCAGCTCGCCGGTGCGGGCCCGTCGGGCCTGGTCGGCCTGGGCGAGCTGCTCCCCGGTCGGCGAGGCGCTCCCGTGGCGGAGGAGGCGATCGGCCTCGATGGCGAAGGCCAGTCCCCGAAGGGAGTTGGCCGCACTGCTCGCCACGGTCCCGGCGTCGGGATCAGGGGCGCTCCTCGCCGCATGGTCGAGAGCGACGCCGGCCCGCTCCACCTGGACGGAGACCGCGGCCCGCACCTCGGCGCTCTCTGAGACGGCATTGCCCGACAAGAGGGCCTCCCTGGCCAGCTGGGCGTCGGAGAGGGCCGGGATCACCGAGCGTCGCCAGTCGGCCTCGACGCCGCGCCGCTTGCGCGCTGCCAACAGCACGGCCACCACCACGATGGCGAGCACCAGCACGACGATGAGAGCGATGAGGCCCCACGGCGTGGAAGACGGTGCCGGTGCGATGAGGGGGGCGGTGGTCGTCGTGGTCGTCGAAGAGGTCGACGTCGTGGGCGCCACGGTGGTGGTGGTCGGGGCGAGGGTCGTGGTGGACGCCGGCTCGGTGGTGGTGGTCGGGGCGAGCGTGGTCGTCGGCGCCACGGTGGTGGTGGTGACGTCGGCCAGGATGGCCCGGGTCGGAGAGGCCGAGGCCGGTCCTGTGAAGGCCACGAGCAGGCCGGACACGGCAACGAGTCCGACGGCGAGGCCGGTCAGCCTTTTCCGGCCTGACGAGCCCTGTGACCTCAACTGTCGCTCCGTCCGTAGTCGTCCTCGATGCGGACGATGTCGTCTTCTCCGAAGTACTCGCCGTGCTGGACCTCGATGAAGACGACCTCGGAATCGGTCTCATTTTGGATCCTGTGATTGGTACCCACCGGGATGTCGATGGAGTCGCCGGCTTCGAGCACGTGGTCGACCCCGTCGAGGACCACCTTGGCCTGGCCGTGGACGATGAACCAGTGCTNNGGGCGTGGCGCTGGTAGCTGAGGCGTTTGCCCGGTGTGACCACGATGCGCTTGACCTTGTGGGTCCCGTCGTCGTCGAGGACGGTGTAGGTCCCCCAGGGCCGCTCACTCGTCTCGAGTCCGAACTGGTTGGTCATGACGCCCTTTCCGCGGCCCGAACACAGTTTCGCAACAGCATGGCCCGAGTCATGGGGCCCACCCCACCGAGACGAGGAGTGATCCAACCGGCCACCTCGGCCACCGACTCGTCGACGTCGGAGAGCAGCCTCCTGCCCTCCCACGACGTCCCGGCCCCGACCACTGCCGCTCCGGGCTTGACCATGTGGGGCGTGACCAGTCCCGCCCGCCCGGCGGCGGCCACCACCACGTCGCCCTGCCGCACGATGGCCGCCATGTCCTCCACACCGGTGTGGACGACGGTGACGGCAGCATTGCAACCCGGTCGCTTCATGGCGAGGAGGAGGGAGAGGGGACGCCCGATGGTCAGGCCCCGCCCGATGATGACCACGTGCCGTCCCTCGACGGGCACGTCATTGGCGTGGAGCAGCTCGACGATCCCCG
>PLSY01000354.1:0-12582 GCA_003164275.1 Acidimicrobiaceae bacterium
TGCCGATGTAGCTGTGGCCGAGCTGGAGTGCCTCGCGGAGCGAGAGCTCCAGCACTTTTTTCGCTCGGGGGGTGAAGGGCGGCGAACCGGTCGGCGCCGTGCCGGCCAGCCCGATCGTCTCCTCCACCTTCTCCCGGACAGCCTCCAGCGAGACGCCGAGTGATTCCAGCGCTTTGGCCGCGACTCCCTCACCCTCGTGGATCAAGCCCAGGAGTATGTGCTCGGTCCCTATGAAGCTGTGGTTGAGTAGCCGCGCCTCTTCTTGCGCAAGCACAAGAACTCGACGAGCTCGGTCTGTGAATCGTTCGAACATTTACCGCCTCCATCTGCGGTCAGTAACTGAAGCGAAGTCTACAGGTGCTTGTGTCGCACGCACCCGCAGCCGTTGAAACCGATCGCTTTTCTCAGTCATCGGCATCCTGGCCTATCGTCTGTAGGAAGTGAACGTCGTAGAGCTCCTTGGGCTTCCCGCACTCGAAGAACAGTTGGAGCACCTCGAGCCCCTGCTCGTGGAATCGGTGGCGACCGGTGACAGCTTCCTCGACGACGTCACCACCCACCTCCTGGCGGCCGGCGGAAAGCGCCTCCGACCCGTGTTGGCCCTGGCCACCGCCACCTCGTCATCGGGCGCTGCCACCCGTGAGGACCTCTTGGGAGCGGTGGCCGTCGAACTCGTCCACCTTGCCTCGCTCTACCACGACGACGTGATGGACGAGGCCACCGTTCGCCGCAACGTGGACAGCGTGAATGCCCGCTTCGGGAACCTGGTGGCCATCGTGGCCGGGGACTTCCTCCTCGCCCGTTCTGCGGAGATCGCCGCCGGTCTCGGGACCGAGATCGCCCGACTGCTGGCGGCCACCCTCGGGGAGCTGTGCCGGGGCCAGGTGGCCGAGGTCCATGCCGCCTTCCAGGTCAACCGCACCGAGGACGACTACTCCCGGGCCATTGCCGGAAAGACCGCGTCCCTCATGTCCACGTCGTGCCGCATCGGGGCACTCACCGGAAGACTGCCCCGCGAACAGGTCGAGGCCTTCGCCTCGTTCGGTCGCTACTTCGGCATGATCTTTCAGGTACGCGACGACATCCTCGACATCATCGGCTCCGAGGCCGAGCTCGGAAAGCCGGCGGGGCAGGACCTGGCCGAGGGCATCTACACCCTGCCCGTACTCTTGGCCCTGGCCGATCCGAACGCCGGGCCCGAGCTCCGCCCGCTACTCGGCCAGCCGCTGGGCCAGCCCGAGCGCGACAAGGCCCGCTCGATTGTGTCCGAGTCGACGGCCATCTCCAAGACGGTGGCCGTTGCCCGGCGCTACGCCGATCTGGCCGCCGACGCGGCCATCTCGGGCCCGTCGGTCGACCTGGCAGAGGGGTTCGCCGTGCTGGCCCACTCCCTGGTGGACGACCTCCCGAACGACTGAGGCGTGGTTTGGTCGGCCGGTGCGAACCGACCGACCAAACAGCCGGTCAGCTCTGGGCGGCGGCTGGTGCAGCCACGTTGCACTTGGCCTCGATGGCCGTCGACGCCTTGTCCAGACGGGCCTTGAAGGTGGGGCTCTCCAGGCGGGTGATCCTCTTTTGCAGGCGGGCCGCGAGCTTCGTGCGCCCTGCCAGCGTCAACTTGGACTCCCAGGCCGTCAGCTTCGGCAGGCCGGCGGCGATCTTGGCCTCGCCGGACTGGATCTTGTCGAGCGCCTTGGTGGCGTTGGCGCAGTTGAAGTTGGCCGCGCTCGAGGCCGCGATGGAGGCGGGGGTGGAAGCGGTAGCCGAGTTAGCGCCGGCGATCCCGGCCGAGCCGAGGGACAGTGCCCCGACCGCTATCACTCCGACGACGACGCGCTTGGCTGTGGTGATCGAATACTTCATGGGTGAACCTCCTGGAAGGGACCGGACAGTCCGGCCTCCATCAGTTATCGCCCGCCGGCATGTGGGATGCATGAGGTCAATGTTAGGAGCCGATGAGCTCGGCGAAGGGTCGGCCCGGTGCTCCACCGGCATTCTTCGTTCCGTCCGACACTTGTCATACGACCTGCCAACTATTACCGTGCGGCCATGCCCAGCCCGGCGGAATGGCCCGCCCACCCGCCTCGTGCCGGCTGGAGTCTGCGACCATGACCTCCAGGCGTGGGAGCGTCCGTCATCAGCTCCGCCTGGCCTGTGAACCCGACCGCGTCTGGGACCTGGTCGGGGACCCGACCCGGCTGGCCGAGTGGTTCCCAGGGGTCGAGTCGTGCACGGTCGACGGCGACCAGCGAGTGGTCACCACCCGCTCCGGGCTGCCCATGCCCGAGACCATCCTGGGCGTCGACGCCTCCCTCCGGCGCTTTCAGTATCGAGTCACCTCTCCTCTCTTCAAGGAGCATCTCGGCACTGTCGACGTCCTCGACCTCGATGACGGGACCTGCCTCGTCGTCTACAGCACGGACGCCGAGCCGGCGGCCTTGGCTCTGGTGGTCGGAGGGGCGGCTCGGGCCGGGCTGGCCAACGTGGCCGAACTCCTGGGCGTCGACGTCGTGGTCGGCTCGGGCCCTCCCACCTCCTCGCCTCGTTCGAAAGGGGTCCGCTGATGGGCCGCAAGATCCTCCTCGTCACCACCGACCAGCAGCGCTTCGACACCCTCGGGTGCAACGGCGGCATCGTGGCCCGGACTCCGGTGGTTGACGGCCTGGCCGCTCAGGGCATCCGCTTCGAGCGTGCCCAGCCCCAGTCGGTCGTATGCATGCCGTCTCGCTCAACCGTGCTCACCGGGCAGTATCCCTCCACCCACGGCGTCTGGATGAACGGTGTCCCCCTCCCAGTTGATGCCCCGTCGGTAGCCGAGGTCCTCCACGGCGCCGGCTACCGGACGGCCCTCGTCGGCAAGGCGCACTTCGAGCCCTACATCGACCCGTTCCTGCGCTTCGAGGAGAACGCCCTCTCATCCACCGGCACCGAGCCCGCCGCCGGCCTCCACCGAGGCTTCGAGCACTTGGAGATGGCAACCCACGGCGCCGTTGGACCCCTCCACTACCCACGATGGCTGGCTGCCCACCATCCAGAGGCCCTGGGCTCTTTCTACTCGGCCCTCGACGGGTCACTCCAGGTCAACGCCGCAGGTGGCGGTGAGACGGGGGCGCCCCAGGTAAAGGTCAACACCATCGAGCGCGGCATCTATCACACCGACTGGGTGGCCGACCGGACGATCGGCTGGCTCGACACGGTGGGTGACGATGAGGACTGGTTCTGTTGGATGAGCTTCCCCGACCCCCATCATCCCTGGGATCCGCCTGAGTCCGAGGTGGGCCGCATCGACTGGCGGGAGGTTCCCCTGCCCGCCGGCTACCCCGAGGACCGGGCGGCCCGGGAGTCCATCTTGGACGCCAAGCCTCGGCACTGGCGCCTCTGGTACGACGGCACCCTGGTCTCGAACTACGAGGCGCCGGCCGAATGGGTGCCGGCCACCCTCACCCCGGACCAGCTCAGAGAGGTGACGGCCAGGAACGCGGTCGAGTGCGAGCTCATCGACGAGGCCCTCGGCCGTGTCCTCGACAGAATCGACGCCCGGGGGTGGGGTTGTGACCTGGACGTCGTCTTCACCACCGACCATGGCGAGCTGGGCGGGGACTTCGGCCTCATGTTCAAAGGCCCGTACCACGTCGAGGGGCTGATGCGGCTGCCGCTCATCTGGCGGCCGGCACCCGCCAGCGCCCCGGTGGGTTCGGTGGTCACGAGGCCCGTCGGGCTGGTCGATCTCGCCCCGACGTTCTGCGCCATCGCCGGTATCGAGGCGCCGGCGTGGATGGAGGGAAAGGCCTTGCCGGTCGATGACGCCGATGCCGACGAGCGGGGATTCGAGCGGGTCCTGACCGAATGGGACAGCGACATCTTCGGAACCGAGGTCCACCTGCGGACGATCATGCGGGACCACTGGGTGTGCAGCGCCTATCTGCCGGGCACCTCCCACGACGGAACCGAAGGGGAGCTCTACGACCTCAGCGACGACCCGCTCCAGCAGGTCAACAGGTGGGAAGATAGGTCGGTTCGCGGCCTCCGGGACGACCTGGTCGCCGACTTGTGGGACCACCAGGTGTCGGCCCGTTTCCCCCGCCTGGCCCTGGAGGCCCCGGTCTGACGGTGGCTTCTCCCGCCCAGGTTCCCCGGGCCGTCAGAGGTTGCGCGACGAGGAGGGTGGCGGGGAGTTGCGCTCGAAGATGATCCGGAGGCCGTGCAGGGTGAGCCACGGTTCGACGTACTCGATCTCCTCCGAGTACGGCGAGATCAGCTCGGAGAGCCCTCCGGTGGCGACCACCGTGCACTCGCCCAGCTCGGCCGCGAACCGACGGCACAGGCCGTCCACCTGGCCGGCGAAGCCGTAGAGGGCCCCTGACTGGATCGATTCGACCGTCGACTTGCCGATGACGCTTCGGGGCTCGACCAGCTCCACCCGTCGGAGGGCGGCGGCGTGGGCAAACAGGGCATCGAGGCTGATGGCCACCCCCGGGGTGATGGCCCCGCCCAGGTACTCTCCGGCTGAGGAGATGGCGTCGAAGGTGGTCGCCGTGCCGAGGTCGACGACCACGCACGGGCCGCCGAAGAGGTCATGGGCGCCAACGGCGTTGGCGATGCGGTCGGCCCCGACCTCTTTTGGATTGTCGTAGAGGATGGGCATCCCAGACTTGACGCCGGGCTCGAGGACCACGGCGGGCACGTCGAACCACCGTGACACCATCTGACGCAGATTGGCCGTGACCAGGGGCACCGACGAGGTGACGGCGATGCCGGACACGGCCGAGTCGATGTCCAGGCCGTCGAGATCGAGGAGTTGGGTGAGGAGGAGGGCGTGCTCGTCAGCGGTGCGCTCGGCCACGGTCGACAACCGCCAGTGATGGGCGAGGCCCGTCGGCTCGTTGCCGTCCCTCGGCCCGGTGTCGGCGAGCGGCTCGCTCAGGTCATCAGAGAACAGTCCGACGACCGTCTCGGTGTTTCCCACGTCAATGGCCAAGAGCATGTTCAGCCTTTCCCGTCGGAGTCCGACGGCAGATCGAATCCCAAGTCGAGCACGGGGGCCGAGTGGGTGAGTGCGCCGACCGAGATGAGGTCGGCGCCCGCCGCGGCCAGGGCCGGTGCCGTGACGAGGGTCACGCCTCCAGACACCTCGACCAGGGCGCCGGTGCCTGAGCCGTGGATCCGGGCGGCGCACGCGGCCACCTGGTCTGGGCCCATGTTGTCCAGCATGATGACCGAAGCCCCGGCGGCCAGGGCCTCGTCCACCTGATCGTCTCGGTCACACTCGACCTCGACCATGCGGCCCGGCCAGGAGCGCTTGGCCCGGGCGACGGCGTCGGCGATGGACACTCCGCCCAGGTGGTTGTCCTTGACCAGGATGGCCTCGGAGAGGCTGCCCCGGTGGTTGTGGCCTCCGCCGGCCCGGACCGCGGCCTTCTCGAGCGACCGGAGCCCAGGGGTGGTCTTCCTGGTATCGAGCACCCGGGTCGTCGGGTTGGCGGTGGTGACCGCGTCGACGTACCGTCGCGTCAGCGAGGCCACCCCGGACAGGTGGCCCAAGAAGTTGAGGGCGGTCCTCTCTGCCGTCAGGATGGAGCGCAACCGCCCTGTGACCACGGCGATGACCGTCCCCGGGGCGACCCGGCTGCCGTCTGTGACCATCCACTCGGCCGACAGGGTGGGGTCGATCTGGGTGAATGCCTCCGCGGCACAGGCCGTGCCGGCCAGCACCCCCTCGTCCCGGCTCACGATGGACACCGACGACCTCGTCTCCTCGGGGACGAGCGAAGAGGTGAGGTCGCCGATGGGCAGCAAGTCCTCGGCCAGGGCCCGGGCCACCGCCTCGCTCACCGCCACACGCGGTGGGTCGACCAGCGTCGGGTAGGTGGCCGGGGTCTCGTCGAGCGGAGTGTCCATCAGCCCTGGTGTGGTCCGACGTCGGCTGAGGGGTCGAGGCCCGGGTCCACCGGAGGCGCCTCGATCGGCACCTCCACGACCTCTGCGCGGTGGATGATCCGTCGCCGCCACTGCTCGGAGGCCACGGGGTAGTCACTGCGGGCATGCGCCCCTCGGGTCTCACGGCGGACGACCGCTGATCGCAGCAAGGCGCCCGCCGCTGTGACCAGGTTGGCCAGCTCCCCTTCGGCCCGGTCCTTCGGGATGGCGCCGCCGAGGGCGGCGGCCATGGCGTCGACGGCCATGCCCGCCCGGCTGAGCGTCTCGGCGTCGCGGACCACCCCTGCCCCCTCGATCATCACCCGCTGGAGCTGGTCTCGGGACTTTGCCACGTCACCGGCGTAGTCCAAAGCACCCCCCAACCCATCGGCGCGAGTGTCAGCCCACGGGGCGACCCGGGATCCGTCGACCGGCTCCACGTCCCCCAAGAGCACCGAGCGCAGGACGCCGGTGGTCCGGGGGCCTGAGGACCCGGACAGGATCGCCTCGGCCAGGCGGGCTCCGAACACCATGCCCTCCAAGAGCGAGTTCGAGGCCAGCCGATTGGCTCCGTGCACGCCGGTGCAGGCCACCTCGCCGGCCGCCCAGAGGCCGGGCAGGGCCGTCGCCCCGGACAGGTCGGTGAGCACCCCCCCGGACAGGTAGTGGGCTGCTGGGGCGATGGGCAGCCAGTCGTTGGCCGGATCGAGGCCGATGGCCCGCAGGGACGCGGCGATGGTCGGAAAGCGCGAGTCGAACGAGGCCAGGGCGGTGGCATCGAGCCACAGGTTCTCGACCCCTTGGAGCCGCATGCGCTCGGCCATGGCCCGAGAGACCACGTCACGGGGAGCCAACTCGTCGACGAACCGCTCGCCGGCGGCATCGCGGAGGAGGGCCCCGTGACCCCGTAGGGCCTCGGAGAGGAGGGGACGGGGCATGGCCGGGTGATGGAGCGCGGTCGGATGGAACTGCATGAACTCGATGTCGGCCACGGGCACTCCGGCTCGCAGGGCCATGGCCAGCCCATCGGCGGTGGCCTCGGCCGGGTTGGTGGTCACGGCGAACAGCTGTCCGGCTCCACCGGTGGCAAGCACGGTCTCTCGGGCCCGCACCTCGACCAGGCGACCGTCAGCCGACAGGGCAATGACCCCGCGACACCGGCCCGCTTCCACGATGAGGTCGAGGGCGAACCATTCCTCCAGGACGGCGGCGGCGCTGGCCCTCGTGGCGTCGACCAGGGCCCGCTCGACCTCGGCTCCGGTGGCCGCCCCTCCCGCATGGACCACACGGGCCATGGAATGGCCGCCCTCCCGGGCCAGGGCCAGGGCCCCGCCCGGCTGGCGATCGAAGACCGCCCCCATGGCAATCAGCTCATTGACCCGGGAGGGGCCTTCATCGACCAGGACCCGCACGGCATCGGTGTCGCACAGCCCTGCCCCGGCGGCCAGTGTGTCGGCAAGGTGGAGATCAGTCGAGTCCTCGTCGCCCCCGAGAACGGCCGCCACTCCGCCCTGGGCCCATCGGGTGGCCGACTGGTAGAGCTCGGCCTTGGTCAGGATACCGACTCTGAGCCCGGCGGGGGCTGGCCCCCCGCTGACGTCGGTGCCCGACATGGGGGCGGCGAGGCGCACGGCAGCTGACAGGCCGGCCACGCCGCTGCCCAGCACCAGCACGTCGAGCATGCCGGTCGGCTCACCTTGATCGGTCATGCCGACGTCACCCCGGATAGGGATCGAGGTTGTCGATCAACCGCACGGGACCGACAGTGGCGGCAATGAGCAGCCGCAGCGAGCGCTCCGTGTCACAGGTGGCGACCGGCTCCAGCGTGTCGGCATCGACGACCACGGCGTAGTCGAGGTCGACGCTCGGCTCGAAGGAGACCACCCGGGCCATCAGGGCCTCGACGTCGGCGGCGCCCAGCTGCCCGTCACCGATCACCGACGCCCCGGCGCGCAGGGCCCGGGACAGGATCAATGCCGTGCGCCGTTGATCGGCGCTGAGCCGCACGTTTCGGCTTGACAGGGCGAGGCCATCATCGTCTCGCACCGTCTCACACCCGATCACGTCGGCGGGGATCGAAAGGTCCCGCACCACCCGTCGGACCACGGCCAACTGCTGGAAGTCCTTCTCGCCGAAGTAGGCGCGGCACCGACCGGCCATCGACAGCAGCTTGGTCACGACTGTCGCCACACCGTCGAAGTGCCCGGGACGGGAGGCACCCTCCCAGCGGCCGCTCAGTGCCGGCATGGACACCGAGGCCATCGGGGCGCCGGCCATGTCCGGGTACATCTCGGCCACCGAGGGGGCGAACACCAGGTGGCCTCCTGCCGAGGCCACCGCGCCAAGATCGGCCTCGAGCGTCCTCGGGTAGTTGGCGAGATCGGCCGGATCCCCGAACTGGGTCGGGTTGACGAAGATGGACACAGCCACGACATCGCACTCCGAAGCGGCTCGGCGGATCAGCGACCGGTGGCCGTCGTGGAGGGCGCCCATGGTCGGCACCACGCCGACCGTCCGACCCGAGCGCCGGGCCGACTCGAGGGCCAAGGAGTACTCGGCCACCGTCTCGATGACCCTGACGGTCGCCTGGTCGACCTGGGTCGGATCGGCGATGGCCGGAGCGGTGGCAACGGCGGTGCTCACGCCACCCGCTCCACGGAGACCGGGCCACCGGGCTGCGGCCGACTCCCGCCCGCCGGGGCAACACCGGCCGGCGTTCCGCCAGCCTCGTCAAGGCCGCTGGGGCGAACGACCGCCTCGTCCAGCGAGAGTCGACGGGCCAGCCCCACCATGGCGTCATAGCCAGCGAGCTCGGTGCGCTGCCCGGGCAGGCTGGCAAGGACAGCCCGATGGCGCTCGACCGTCGCCCAGTCGCCCCGGACGGCCGGTCCGGTCAGGGCATCCGCCGGCCCGAGACTGAACGCGTCGTCAGCTGCCGCCCGGACGAGGCCGGCGAAGGCATCGAGAGGGATGCCGATGGAGGCGGCCACCCGCTCGACCTGCCCGATCAGCGCCACCTGATGATTTCCGGCGATGGTGGCGGCTGCGTGATAGGCCGCCCTCGACTGGTCGGACACTTCGATGGTCCGGCCCCCGAGGGCGGCAGCCAGGTCACGGGTCAGCCAGTCTCCCGCCACCGCGAAGGTGATGCCCGAGCGGAGGCGTTCGGCACCCACGGTGGCGTTGGGGAGCGGCATGAGCGGGTGGAGCGAGCCACGCCGGGCATGACCGGCCAACACGCCGAGGTCGAGGGAGCCCGAGAGATGGATGACGACCGTGGTGTCGACAGGTTCGACGGCCGCGGCAACTCGGGCGACCTCGTCGTCGGGTGTGGCGATGACGAGAAGGTCCACACCCTGGGCGGCGTCGGTCACCGGGTCGAGTCGACCGAGCGCGCCCATCTCCTCGAAGTCCCCGGCGGCGGTCAGCGCTGCCATCAGCGACCGGCCTGCTCGGCCCGGTCCGATCACACGGAATGTCGTCATGAGTACCCTTTCGACGTTCCAGCCCCGAGATGGGTGCCGTTCGTTTCAGAGAATCTTGATGCTGCAGCTCACAGTGTACCCACGTCTCGCACCTCGCCACCAGAGGATTCCAGCATGGCAGTATCGACGAGATCAGGGGCCAGCTCGGCCAGCGGGGCCAACACGAAGCGGCGCTCTCTCCAGCGAGGATGGGGCACGGTCAGGTCCGGGTCTTCGAGCGACACCCCGTCGATCCACAGCACGTCCACATCGAGGGTCCGGGGGCCCCATCGGACGTTTCTGACCCTCCCGGCCGCCGCCTCCAGACGGCGGCACTCCTCGAGGAGGCGGTAGGGGTCGGCGTTGGGGTTGACGGCCAGCTCGACTACCACGTTGAGGTACGCCCCCTGGTCTTCGGGGCCTCCGACCGGTGCAGTCTCGTAGACGTTCGACACGTCGGTGACGGCCGAGCGGGCCCCGGCGCGGAGCTGGTCGACCGCCCGTCGCAGGTGGCCCCAGCGGTCTCCGAGGTTGGATCCCAGTCCGAGAAAGGCCCGCACCGCGGGCTCCTCGGTGAAGGGCGCCGTCACTGGCGCCGGGTGATCCTCACCCCAACGGTGGCGATGTCCACGGCCACCGGTGGCCGGAGTTTGCGAAGGCTGACGGTCACGGCCGTGACTCGCAGGTCAGAGGCGAGCGTGGCCGCGGCGATGGCACCGGCCAAGGCCTCGAGCAGGTCGTAGGAGGTGGGCCCGGCCACGATGGCCGAGGCGGTTTCGGCAATCTCGGCATAGTTGACCGTGTCCGACAGGCTGTCGCTGGCGGCGGCGAGGGAGAGGTCCACCGACAGGTCGAAGTCCACTTCGAAGGGTTGGGCGCGGCTCTTCTCCTCGGGCAGTACCCCGTGGGTGCCGAGCACCCGCAGTCCCCGAAGCTGGATCTTGTCGCCCGTAAGGTCCGCCGTGTCGGACATCGAGGCCCCGGCGAGAGTCATGTACCGCTGGCTGCGTCGCCACTGCGGGGCTGGCCCGCCGGCGTCGGTGGTGCCGACAGCTGGCTGGCGAAGGCCACCAGCTCCCGACCGCTCGGGCCCATGGGATGGCCGGTCATGTGCTCGAGGACGGTGATGGATTGGGGCCCGCTGGGCAGCCGGTCCGACCACAAGAGATAGCCGGCCACGACCCCTGCCACCCGGTCACCCAGCTCCTCTTGGTGCACAAGGACCCGCTCACCCGCCCCAATCCGGGCGTGGAGGTCCCGGTAGAGGTCGGAAAGCACCGCTCGGGCATCCCCCGAGGCGGGTAGGGGGAAGTGGACACTGGCCATCGACCGCTCTTCGTAGGCCTGCAGGTTGTGGGAGGAGGGCAAGAGCGAGATGACCCGGGTGAATCCCTGGACCTGGAGCCAGATGATCTCCTCTTGGCGCCGGACCTTCCGGTGGTTGGGCGCGAACCCACCCGGCCGCTCGCTCATCGCCAGGCGGTCCTTTATCACCCAGGTGAAGTTGCGAGGAGGAATCCCCGCAGCCCATTTCCCCTTCACGCTCCTACCTCCGACTGTCTCGACCTCTCGGCGGCCCGGGCGATGCCCGAACCTTGTGACCCGGCGCCGCTCACGGCCGGGCACCCGACCAGGGTGGCCGCCTGGACGGTGGCGGCAACGTCGTGGACCCGCACCATCTTCGCCCCTTGCTGCATGGCCCATGTGGCCGTGGCCAACGACCCAGGGAGCCTGGCCGTCACCGGCGCGGCCGAGCCATCGGCAGCTCGGGCCAGGGCACCGAGGAAACTCTTGCGACTGGTGCCCACCATGACGTCGAACCCGGTGTCGACCAGGACATCGATGGAGGCGAGGAGGGCCAGGTTGTGGTCGATGGTCTTGCCGAAGCCGATGCCCGGGTCGATCCACACTTCGCTTACACCTGCCCTGGTCGCCTCGCCAGCCCGGTCGATCAGCATGGCCGAGACCTCGGCGACCACGTCCTCATAGGAGGGGTCTTCCTGCATCGATGCCGTTGTCCCCATCCGGTGCATGGCCACCCAACCCACGCCGTGGCGCGCCGCCACCGGCCACAAGGTGGCGGAGACGTCGTTGATGAGCGAGGCCCCGGCCCGGACGGCGGCGTCGGCGACGGCCGCCTTGGTGGTGTCGATCGACACCCTGACCTCGCCGGCCAGTGCCTCGATGACCGGAATGACCCGTCTGAGCTCCTCGTCCTCGGCAACCGGCTCCGCCCTCGGACGAGTCGACTCGCCGCCAACGTCGACCACATCGGCGCCTTCGGCGATCATGGCGTGGGCCCGGTCGATGGCTCGTTGCCCGTCGAACCACTCACCGCCGTCGGAAAACGAGTCCGGGGTGACGTTGAGGATGCCCATGACCATGGGCCTGTCCTCGTTGCGTGGTTGCGGCATGACGACACAGAGTAAACCAGCGCTAAGGGGTGCGCGCCCCGATTTGGGTCGGTCAGCGGCCGCGAACGAACTGCATGGCCTCCATCCGGGTCGAGGCGTCCGTCCGGAACAGGCCCCGCACCGCCGAGGTGATCGTCGACGTGCCCGACTTCTTCACGCCTCGCATGGACATGCACAGGTGCTCGGCGTCGACGACGACGAGCACCCCCTTTGGGACGAGTGTCTTTTCGATGGCGTCGGCGATCTCGGAGGTCATCCGCTCTTGGACCTGCAGGCGCCGGGCATAGCCGTCCACCAGGCGAGCCAGTTTCGAAAGCCCGGTGATCCGTCCGTCGTCACCGGGAATGTAGGCCACGTGGGCCTTGCCGATGAAGGGGATCAGATGGTGCTCGCACAGCGAGGCGAAGGNNGGCGGCGAAGGTGACCTCCAGGTGGTCGGCCGGGTTCTCGCCAAATCCGGCGAACAGCTCCTCATACATGCGGGCGACGCGCCGTGGTGTCTTGACCAGACCGTCCCGGGTGGGGTCCTCGCCCAGGGCTTCGAGGAGCTCGTGCACGGCCCGCTCGATGCGGGGGAGGTCAACGGTCGATTTCTCGGGACTGGGGTCCTGGGCCATATCAGTCGGTTGCTCCCGCGTAGGCGTAGATGGCCTTCAAATTCCGGAGGCGCTCGTTGACATCGAGTCCGTAGCCGATCACGAACTCGGAGGGAATGTGGAACCCCACGTACTTCAAGTCGACATCGATCCGCTGTTGCTCGTCTTTCACCAGCAGCGCGCACACCTCGA
>PLSY01000354.1:12623-24933 GCA_003164275.1 Acidimicrobiaceae bacterium
CTGCCGTAGGAGGACACGGCCATGAAGTCGACGTCGACCGGGAGATCGATGGCCCGCGACAGATCGCTCATGAACATGAACGCTCCCTTCAGCACGCCGACGAGCAGGGGGGGGCGACCGGCATAGTCGGCGGTGATGCGCCCTCCTAGCTCGGCGATCCTGGCTTGGAGCTCGCCCTCCGAGACGATCACCCGACCGACGTCAGCACCGTCTTCGAGGCGTTCGGGAGTCCCTGACACCGCATCATCAGCCGTGGTCACGGTGCGACTGTACCGGACGGTCGCCGATCACCGGCCCGACCGGAGCCACCACCGCCTCTTTCGACAGGCGCCCGAGGCTCCGTCGCACCCTGGTGCCACCTGGCACTTCGGTGGCCAAACGCTCGCCACGTGCCACTTGGAGCACCCGTTCCACCGCGTCGAGCGGCGGCGGGTACGGGCCGGACCCCGTCAGCCACTCCCGAACGCTCCGCCTGCCCACCGGAGGTGGCGCGGCCGACAGCGAGGCGGCATTCGTGGGGTCAACGAGCGAGGCGACGGCAGCGAGGATCTCCGCGTCGCCGGCCAGCACACCCGCCTGGCGGGCGAGTACCGGGACGATGTCACGACCGGCGATGTCCGAGCACAGCGCCACCAGCTCGTGGCGGATCCGGTTGCGGAGGAAGCGGGGGTCTTCGTTGGAGGGGTCCTGGACCGGGTGGAGGCCGAAGCGATCGCACAAAGCCACCGTCTCGGACCGGCGTAGGCCGAGCAGGGGATGTCGATGATCGGCCCTCATGGCGGCAAGGCCCGAGACCCCGGCCCCACGGAGGAGATTGGCCAGCACCGTCTCGGCCTGGTCATCGGCGGTATGCCCGGTGGCCGCATCGGGGCCGAGAGCATGCAGCCGTGCCGCCCGGGCCCTAGCCTCCAGGTTAGGCCCGTCGACGAGGTCTGCCCGCTCAGAGCGGAACGCCGCCCCGAACCTGCGGGCGGCTTCGGCCACGACGTCGGCCTCGTCCGCCGACCCGGGCCTCAGGCCGTGGTCGACATGGATGGCCGTGACCCGACAGCCTGACGCCACACCCAATACGAGCAGGCTGAGCGAGTCGGCCCCTCCCGAGACTCCGCAGTCGAGTGCCGTCCCCGGAGCGGGGAAGGTGCATCGCCGGACGAGCTCTTCGACGAGCGGGTCAGCCCGAGAGGGCGGGTGTGGTTCCGACACGGGAGATCCATTGGGCGGGATTGCGGATCTCGGCCAGGGAGGGGAGCCACTCGGGACCTCGCCAGACTCTGTCCATCAGCTCGGTGCCACCCGAGTCCTCGACCGCGGCGATGAAACGCTCCCCTTCTTCGTACTGGCGGAGCTTGGCCTCGATCCCGATCAGCTGCTGGAGGAGCTTGGCCGGGCCCTTGGTCTGCTTGCGGCGTTGGCGGAGTACCTCGGAGAACTTCGCTGCGCTCGGGATGGCGGCCGCCCCTGCCCTGTCCATGGTCACGTCCCCGTGCCCCTCCAAGAGGCTCATCAGGGCTTGGATCCGATGCAGGCCCTCGAGCTGCTCGGGCGTGGCTACGAGGCCAAGGGCGCCGTTGTCGGCGAGTGGGTTCCGGCCGGCGCGGATCTCCTCGGTCATCCGCCGGAGGGCCTCGGCGAAGCGGGAGGGGTCGGGCTCCAAGGAGCCGATGCCCTCTTCCACCAGAGACACGAAGTAGTCGCGCATCCAGGGGATGGCGGTGAACTGGCAGCGGTGGGTCACCTCGTGGAGGGCCAGCCACAGCCTGAACTCGCGAGGCTCGAAGTCGTGAAGCTGCTCCAAGGCGACGACGTTCGGCCCGACGAAGTAGACGAGGTCCTGGTCTTCGTTGGCCTCCTCGGTGAGCAGCAGGTCGTACTGGCCAAGCACCCGGGTCGACAGCCACCCGAGGATCAGGCCCATCTGGGTGCCTGTGACCACCCGGCCGGCTGAGGCGATCGGCCCGGCCAGGCGCTGGGTGACGGCGTTGGTGCGGGCAATCCTGGACGGATCCAATTTATCGAGATGAGGACCGAGCAGTCGCTGGAAGCTCGACACGTTGGCATGCACCCAACCGGCGCGGTCGGTCACCCGGGCCCGAGCCGGTCCTGCAGCTGAACGGAGGCCCGTCGAAGCCGCGACGAGCTCCTCGGCCTCCGCAGTCAGCTCCTCGAAGTCGGCCTGCAGAAGGTCCGGTCGGTAAGGGGCGGGAAGATGGCTGCGGCTGCCCACCCACCCAGCCACTCGCTCCGCCGCGTCCCAGGCCACCGCTCCTGGGGATCCTGTCGGACTCACCGAATCGCTCACGAACCCCAGTGTAGGGATGTCGTCAGGCCGAAGGCGCTCACCCGTGCCCGCTGGCGCTCGGGACCCTCAGTTGCCCTGGCGGCTGTGCTCCTCACGGAGCGATTCGGCCACCCGCACAATCAGCGAGTCAGGCACGTGGTCCTTGCATCGGTTGGCGATGACTTTACGCAGCTCGGCCTCGAACCCGTACGCCCCCACGCAAGGGCCGCACATGTCGAGGTGCCGCACGATCTCCGTCCGTCGCTCCTCGGTCAGCTCTCCGTCGAGGTAGTAGTACAGACGCTCGATCGTCTCGTCGCAACCGACGAAGCCTGCTGGTGGCCCCGCCTCACTCCTCGACGGAACTGCCGGGTTCTCCGGTGTTTCCCGATCTCCCACTGGTGGCGCTCTCCCTACCTGGCTTCGTCGGTCGCCCCAACGAGGCCCCGTGTTCTTCCACGATCGACCAACGCCTTTTGGAGGGCTTTTCTTCCACGGTGGATCCTGCTCATCACCGTTCCGATGGGCACGTCAGTGATCTCGGCGATCTCCTTGTACGAGAAACCCTCGACGTCGGCCAGCAGGACGGCCATCCGGAACGTGTCAGGCAAGGCCTCGATGGCTGCCTTCACATCAGTGTCGGTGAACCGGTCGAGGGCCTCATCCTCAGCGCTCCGGCCGAGGCCGGCGGCCTGGTCGCCGGCCAGGTGACGGTAGAGGTACAGGTCCTCCACGTCTTCCACGTCGGCGATCTCGGGCCGCCGCTTCTTCGCCCGGTAGGTATTGATGTAGGTGTTGGTCAGGATCCGATAGAGCCAAGCCTTCAGATTGGTTCCGAGCTCAAAGCTTCCGAATGCCCTGTAGGCCTTCAAATAGGTCTCTTGGACGAGGTCCTCAGCATCGGCAGAGTTGCGGGTCATCCGCATGGCCGCCGTGTAGAGGGCAGGCATGTACTCCATGGCGAGGTCGGAGAACACTGCCTGATCGGCCATCTGTGCACCCTACAAGCCGGAGCACTCCCACCGCAGCGCGCCGACGAAACGAGTGGCGGCGGCCTCCCACCAAGTGACGCCCTCGCGTCTTCGCAGTTCAACGGCGCACTTTGCCGTGAAGTCGTTTTTGGGTTCGACGGTGGGGCACAATGCCATCCATGCCGGGACGTACAACGAGTTGACGACGACCTGTTCGGGAGCGTGGTCGAGCTCCGACCAAGAGCCGCGCCCGGTCATCCGGACCAGGCGGCTTGCCGGCGGGGACCGGCTGTCGACCGTGCGACGGGCCGACGGCTCGACGTTCACCGTTCTCGTCCCGAGCTGGGCTGTCGGCGACGAGCATGCCTGCGCCGAACGGTCGCAGGCATGGATTGTCGAGGTCGGAGGCCCCAGCCGTCCCTCCGGCGAGTCTCTACGGCGACTCGGAGCCTGGGTCGGATTGAGAATCGACCAGCAACTGGGCATCGGACCCATCGAGAACCACGAAGCCCCCTCCCTGGCGTTCCCCGAGCGTCCGACCGGTCGCTCCCGCCGCCGTTGACCGCAGGGCGCGGTCGTCCCCCTGGTGCCGCGCACGGGAGTGCGGCGTCGCTGATCAGGCGCTGACGTCGATGAGGAGGCCGGCCAGCTCTTCGGGTCGGGAAAGGAACGGCGAGTGCGAGGCGTGCATCTCGACGACCAGATCCACGCCGACGTCGGCAATCATGCTTCGCTGCTTGGCCGGGGTGATGGCCCGGTCCTCGTCACAGAGCACGTAGGTCCGCTCCACCATGCCCCACCGCCCGTCCGTCACGTGGATCGGGGTCGAGGCCGGGACGATTGGTTCGGGCACCAAGAGGCCGGCGGCCCTATCGCTGACCTCACGGCTGCAGTCGCCATAGAACACGTCGTGCACGGCTCCGGGCGCCACCTGGCTGGCTGTGGCTGCCTCGTTGAGCGTGATGTTCGGGAGCAGCAGGCTGTCCGGATCCTCTGCCATGACGTCCAAAGTCGATTGCCCGTCGTGGAGCAAGACGGCGCAGAGATAGACCAGGGTCGCCACCTTCTCCGGGGCCCGCTCGGCCACCTGGCTGATGACCACACCGCCAAGACTGTGCCCGACCAGCACAACGGGACTAGGTGCGGCGTCGAGGACAGCGACGACCTGGTCGACATAGGAGTCCAGCGTGAGCTGACCGATGGGTCGAAGGTCACCGGCCCGGCCGGGCAGATCGACCGCCGTGGCCTCCGCGCCGGCCTTGCCCAGATGGCCCTCGACATCTTCCCAGCACCATCCTCCATGCCAGGCGCCGTGGACCAAAACGAACATGCCATGAGAGTACCGATGGAGGAGGGCGCAGTTGATGATCCCTCATGCAACAAGGCCAAGGTGCCGTTTGCCAGCTTGCTTGATGCGGAATGCCGTCACCCAGGTGCCTTCGAGTTTCGCCTCACCGCGGCAAGAGGGTCGACGCCTCTGGCCGTGAGCCCGGACGCCTTCGCCCCGGAGAAGAGAACCATTGTCGTGAGTCCCGGTCAGGGCGTTGCCGAGCTAGTCGTCCCGCTCAGTGACGTGGTGAGACAAGCCGTCAGAAGCGCGAAAGGTTCCCTCCCCTGGCTGAGGGCTGACCCCGGGATCCATTCGGCGGCCAGGGGTCGCCACAGCGCCAGTGGCAGGGGTAGAGGCAGGGGAAGGCTCCACAGGATGCGCCGGCGACCCGACCAACGGGAGGTGATGTCCAGGCATTGGATGACGTTTGACAGTTGCCAGAACGGCCCACCCCCCTTTTCTCTAGGATTCGCATCGTCAACATGAGGGCAGCCGACGTTGATGAAATGAGCCATCGAAGTCGGCTCGGTTCCCCTTCAGTACCGACCGGTCCGAGCGCGACTGTCCATCGACCTCGAGCGAGCTCGTCAGTACCGGGTCGCTGGATGGCGGCCCCGTACAACTCGTTCGACGAGAAAGGCGATCGCCATGAAGGCGTCTGGGTCCCGAACAAGCAAGAGTGTCGTGGCGCTGGCTCTCCTCGGGAGCTCCAGTTCCTTGCACTGGGCACGGCCCTCGTCGCCGTGACGGCGGACGCTCGCAGCTGATCGGTGGTGGCACCGACGAGGACCGCCGCCGCTTCTCCGGGGATGGGCACGCGTTAGGAAGGTAGCCTCAGCCTTTGTTCCTCCAGGTGAACACCGGCGGCCGTCGCTCGAGGAACGCGGCCACACCCTCTGTCGGGTCGTCAGCCGCAGCCACCTCTGAGGCCCACCGGGCCACCAGCCGCTCAGGGATGCCGCCATCGGACGCCATGGCATCGACCATGGCCTTGCTGGCCTGCTGGGTCAGGTGAGAACGCTGGTCCGCCAGCAGGGCGGCGAACTCGGACAGGCGCCGATCCAATGCATCAGGGGCATGGACCTCGTCCACGAGGCCGACACGCAGGGCCCGTTCGGCGTCGATGAGCTCAGCAGAGAAGAGCAGGTGCTTGGTGGCCGACGGGCCCATCAAGCGGACTGCCCGTGCAAGCGCCGGCGCCGGGTAGACGATCCCAAGGCGGGCAGGGGTGATGCCGAAGACCGCGGTGTTGTCGGCGATTCGCAGGTCACAAGCCGTGGCGATCTGCACGCCGCCACCGACGCATGAGCCTGTGATGCCAGCAATGGTGGGCTGAGGCAGGGCGACAAGGGCGGCGGCGGCCTCCAGATTGGTGCGGACGTAGTCCTCGTCGGTCACCTGCAGCCCAGCCACGTCTGCCCCCGCGCAGAAGTGCTGGCCGACACCGCGGACGAAGACGACGGCCACATCCCGATCGCCGGCCAGGCTCCGACACTGCCGCCCGAGCTCCCCCCACATCTCCATGGTCATGGCATTGCGCTTCTCGGGCCGATTGAGGGTGATCGTCACCACGCCCCGATGCTTGGCCACGCCAACCAGGTCGGTCATCGCCTCAACCCCTCGCAACGCTTACTTGACATCGCCAAGCAGGCTGAAGGTACCCAGCTCCCGCAAGGCGGCACACGAGCGCTTGGCCATGGCCACGAACATGCCGTCCGCGCGGGCACTGCCCTCGGCCGAGGCGTAGACGCAGCCGAGCACGGTGATCATCGGGCCCTGGAGCACGCCCAGCCGATAGCCGTCGAAGCACTCGGCCCGGCTGAAGTCAACGATGCCGAGGTCGACCAGGGCTTGGTGATAGGCGTCGACCAACTCGTCCTCACTGGCACGTCGGTCCTCGGGGGTGAGGCAAGTGGCCAGGAAGTAGCCGAGGTCCCGAGTGGGAGGCCCGACGGTGACGGTCTGCCAGTCGACGGCGACCACTCCCTCTCCGGACAGGGGGAACAGAAGGTTGTCGAGGCGGTAGTCACCGTGGAGAAGGGAGCGTGGCCCGTCGACGAGGGACTTCCACTGCCCGGTGCGGGCCGCCGCCTGGCGAAGGGTGGCGACGTCGTCTGGGCCGAGTCGCGACTCGTAGCGCTCGATGAACTGCTCGACGGCACCGCCCATGAGGTCACCGAGGAACTGGCTGCTTGCGTCGTCGACCGGTCCGAGCCACGTCAGGTGCTCGTCGAGGGAGGGAGCGTTCCAGGTGGGTGCGTGCAGACCGGCCAGGTTGCGCAGGGCGTCAAGGGCCTGGAACTTGGTGCACCCGTCGGCTTGGACCCCGGGCACGCACGGAGCCAGGTCATCGAGGATGAGCGTGAAGTCCACCAGCTCCTCGGTGATGGCGGCGTGCCAGCTCTGCGGGATTCGCACGGCCACAGACCGAGCGAAGACAGTGTAGAAGTTGACCTCCTTCTGGTAGCCGGCCTTGATCATCGACCGGGCAGCTGCATCCCCTCCGGCCATTTTGGCCACCAGCGTGGTGGGCCCCTCGCCGGCGAGATCGAGGTGGAGCCGAAAGGTCCGACCGATCTGACCGGTGCCGATCGGTTCATGGCTCACGGCCGACACCTTGCCGTCGAATCCGGCCCGGCCAATGACCTCTGTCAGGAATGCCGGTGTGATCTCCTCCGGCTCCCCAAAGACCTCGTCGCTCATGGCTTGGGTCGCCGACCGGCCCAGGGACGGGCCACCTCAAGTTGGGAGGCAACCTGGAACAACAGATCCTCGCGGCCATAGGCCGCTACCAGCTGGATCCCCACCGGAAGGCCCTCGGCCGTTGCCCACAGGGGAAGTGACACCGCCGGCTGGCCCGAGATATCGAAAGGGAGCACGAAGGCGGTCATGGCCCCGAGGGTGGCCATCTGATCGGCGATGGGGACGTCGCCCGAAAGGATGCCCAGCTTGGGCGGCACGATGGCCAGGGTCGGGGTGAGAACAAGGTCGAAGGGTGCGGTGGCAACAGCGATCTGGCGACTCCACCGGGCGAGCTCGTTCGTGGCGTTGATGAGCTGGATGGCGGTGATAGAGCGGCCGCCTTCGAGCATGGCTTCCGACATCGGTTCCAGCTGATCGACCGGGATACCCAGCCGCTCCTCCCACTCGAGGATGTCCCGGGCCACTCCAGCGGCGATCACCGTGGCCATGGCCAATGGTCCCGTCTCACTGGCCATGATGCGTCCGTCGGCCGCTTCGACGTGATGGCCCAGCGACTCGAGTAGCCGGGCGGCGTCGCCGGCAGCGGACAGGCATTCCTCCGTGACCGGGCTTCCGTTCGGTGGCTCGGTGACCAGGCCGATACGAAGTGACCCCGGGTCGCGCCCCACATCGTTTGCCCAGGGGTGGATCGGGAGGGGAGCTTGGTGGAAGTCACCGGGCACAGAGCCGGCCGTGGCATCGAGCACCACGGCCGAGTCCCGCACCGATCTGGTGAGCACGTGCTCATGGGTGAGGGGACCCCAGTACTCGCCGAAGTCGGGGGCCAGGCTCGTGCGGTCCCTACTGGGCTTCAACCCGACCAGGCCACAGCACGAGGCCGGGATGCGGATCGATCCACCCATGTCATTCCCGTGGGCGATGGGAACGAGGCCGGCGGCCACGGCGGCGCCGGACCCACCGCTCGATCCGCCCGTCGACCGGGTCAGGTCCCACGGGTTGTGGGCCGGGCCGAAGGCCAGGGGCTCGGTCGACGGCGAGGTGGTGAGCTCGGGGACTTTGGTCCGGCCGAGCTGGATGAGCCCGGCGGCGCGGTAGCGCCTGGTGAGCTCCGAGTCGTGCGGTGAGACCCATGGGTGGTCGCGCAGGTAGCCCATCCCGTGCTGGTAACGGTCCCCCTCGGAGTGCTGCACGGCGTCCTTCAACAAGAAGGGCACTCCCGCCAGCGGGGCCTCGAGGTCAACCGCACCCGCCTCCGCCCGGGCCCGGTCGTAGCGACGGAAGACCACAGCGCCGAGCGCGCCGTCGAGCGCCTCGATACGAGCGATGGCCTGCTCGACGACCTCAGGGACCGAGACCTCTCCGGCCCGCACCAGCGCGGCAAGGGCCACCCCGTCGGTCCAGCGCAGCTCGTCCTCGGTTGTTCCGGCCACGACGCCTCCTGTCGGCGGGCTCCGCGTCCCGTGCCCGGGCCAAGCTAGCCAGCTCGGCACCGAGGCGCCATCGAGGCGCGCGGTCAGTCAGTCTCGTCCAACTTGAATCCCAGCTTCATGGTGACCTGCACGTGGCCGACTTCGCCGCCCTCGATGTGCCCCCGGATCTGGGTTACCTCGAACCAATCGAGATTGCGGAGCGTGGTGGCGGCCCTGGTCACCGCCCCTTTGATGGCGTCGTCCACGCCGACCTTCGATGAGCCCACCACTTCACTGATGGCATACGTGTTCTCTGCCACTGTTCACTCCATTCGTAGGGTTCTCTCTCAGCTCTACCCCGCCCTCGGCGCGATTATCCCCAGATCGCCCCGGCCTCACCATCTTGGAGAAATGTACTGAGCACCGAGCCGATCGAGCAGGCCTCGGGCCAGCCGACGGGGCTCGGGCCGAGCCGCACGACAGCGACTTTGTCGCGCCTGGCGTTGCGTCGAGTTCCCCTAGGCCACGGGGCGCACCGATACCTCTTGCCCGGCCCAGGGCCGTCGCCCCCCCCGGCCGGGCAGCTCAGTCGGGGAGCTCGGTGGAAACCGACCCCTGCCACTGCGCCGGTCGGCGCTCCAAATAGGCGACGACCCCCTCCCTGGCGTCGGGGTGGGCCATCAGATGGTGGTGGAGCGCGGTCTCTTTGGCCTCGATCTCCTCTTTGGAGCTGTCCCAGGTCTCCCAGAGCAGTCCCTTGCTCACGGCCACCGAGAGCGGGGCGGTGTTGGCGGCGACATCCTTGGCCAGCTCGAGGGCGGCCGGCAGGACCTCGTCGTTCGGGAGGACCCGGGTGCAGACCCCGAGGTCCCTCGCCTCCCGGCCGTCGAACGTGCGCCCGGTGAGCAGGATCTCGGCGGCGGCCGACTGTCCGACCACACGGGGCAGGGTCCAGTGTGAGTAGCCGTCGCCCATCACCCCGCGCCTGGTCTGGACGATTCCGTACTTGGCATCGGCGGCGAAGAAGCGGATGTCGCACTGCAAGGTGATGGTGAAGCCGACGCCGATGGCGTGGCCGTTCACAGCGGCGATGACCAGCTTCCTCACCTCCCAGGCCGGCATGGGAGTGGCCGAGGCGCTGAACTCGCCTTCGGGTCGCTTGGCGAAGGTTGCCCCGCCGGCCGACAGGTCGGCCCCGGCGCAGAAGGCCGGGGGGGTGCCGGTCAACACCACCACGCGGACGTCGTCGTCCTGGTCGGCCCGGCGGTAGGCGTCCGACAGCTCGATGCCCATCCCGGCTCCGAAGGCGTTGCGGGACTCGGGCCGGTTGAGGGTGACCGTCGCCACCCCGTCTTCCACGGCGTAGAGGATGGTCTCGTAGGTCATGCCGACGCCGCCTTGACGGCGGCCGTGAACTCGGCGATGAGGTCGTCGGGGGCGTCGTAGCCCGGGAAGTAGGCGCAGATCCGGGTCACGTCCGACCCGTAGCGGTCGACGATCTGTCGGGCGCACTCCTCCGGGGTGCCGTACACGGCGATGGTGGCCACCATCTCGTCGGTGATGAGGTCTGACATCGGTCCCCACTCGCCCCGCTTGGACAGGGCATTGAGCTCGGGCTGGAGCTCACCCCACCCCTCGACCTCCAGCACCGGCCGGTAGGAGGGTGTGGAACCGTAGAAGGCAACAAGGCTCCGGACGGCCCGGGCCGCCTCCAGCTCTTCGTCGTTGCGGCCGCAGCCCACGATCACCTCGGCGGTGAGCTCGATGTCCGAGCGCTGCCTGCCGGCCGTTCGGAGGCCCCGGTCGATGGCCGGCAGGGTGCGCTCTGCCATGTGCCGCTCGGAGTTGAAGGGCATGATCAGAATGCCGTCGGCCACCTCGGCTGCCATCTCGTTCATCTTCGGGCCGAGGGCGCCGACCAGCACTTTCGGTATGCCGAAGGGGTTGGGGCCGGGATTGAAGGCCGGCGTCATCAGCGTGTGGGTGGTCAGCTCCCCCCGGAAGTCGAGCTTGCTGCCCTCCTGCCAGCTGTCCAAGATGGCCTTTGTCGCCTCGACCCACTCCCTCATGTGGGCGACCGGCTTACCCCAGGTGGCACCGTAGCGGCGCTCGATGTGGGGCTTGATCTGGGAGCCGAGGCCAAGGCGGAACCGCCCGCCCGACAGCTGGTGGAGGTCGTAGGCGGCGTTGGCCAGATGCAACGGGCTGCGGGGGAAGGCAATGGCCACGTTGGTCATGAGGTCGAGGGAGCAGACAGGGGCTGCGGCCACCAGCGGGAAGAACAGGTCGTGGGCGTTCTCGAAGGTGAAGACGCCGTCCACCCCCGCCCGTTCGAGCTCGGTCGCCCGCTTAGCCGCATCCATCACCGAGTAGCTCAGCATCACATCGATCTTCAGGGTCAAGGCATCCTCACTGTCGCTCGGGCCGCCACCTGGGTGGTGCAGTCAGTGGCACCTGGCAGCGGACGGCCGTCACGGCACGGTCGAGCTGGCCTTGAGGAGCCGTCCGGAAACGTAGCCGAGGTGCACCGGAGCCGCTCACAGCGCCCGAGCCCAACGGACCACTCGTTCCCACAGGACCGTCAGCGAACCTGCCTGATTGTCACAGTGAGGCGTATCGGGGAGGACGAACAACGTCACGACGGGCGTGATAGCGAGCCGCGCTCCCGACGAGCGACGGCCGGGCGGTGAGCGGGCCGGAGGCCGGCGAGCACCAGCTCATCGCTCGAGCCTCTCGGATCCCGGACCCAGACGAGCTCGGCCTCGGTGACGAACTCGAGGAGCCCATCGCCGGCATCCCTCCGATGGAGTGTCCATGCCCGTCGACCCCCAGGTCGGCCAGGGGGTCGACGTCAGGCAGAAGCGTCCCGGCAGTCAAACCCCTGACGGCGTGGCGGTCGGCCCACCTGCCCGGTTCCAGCTCGCCCGCCATGACGAGGCCGAGCCCGTCGTCCCGACAGTCGAGATCTCCCATGATCTCTCCCATCTGCCCCACGACGACGGGCAGGCAACGCTGCCCTGCCCCCGGCCTCGGTGCTCCGTTCCCATCGGTGGAGGGCCGCTTTTCCTGCGCTCCGAGCCCTCCGAGATCAGAGAGCTGATGCACGACCAAAGCCTATCGACGCTCTGCCTCTGCGGACCTCTGTCGGGCTCTGCAGACCTCGTTCGGCACCCGCCCCTTCGAGCGGCCTAAGTTGTCGGCGGTCCGTGGCACGAGCAAGGCCGTGGACACTCATCGCAAAAGGAGCAGACATGGGAATGCCCGAAGGAATTGGTGCCGTGGACCTGATGATCGGGTTCCCGAGTGACGATGCCCGGAGCCACTATGCCAATCTCCGCGCCCTCGCCAAGGACGCTGAGAGCCAGGAGATGGAGTTCCCGGCCGAGTACATGTTCAAGCAGGTACCCAACTACCTGCCCGAAGGGGCCGACCCCGTCGAGACCTGCCTCCAGGAGATGGACCACTGCGGGGTGGCCATGGGCATGGTCGGCAACCCTGGCTCGGACCCGGCGCGGGCGCGGGCCCTACGAGAGCACCCGGACCGGTTCTTCGCCAGCCTCGAGATCGACCCCAACGACATCACCGGGGCGGTGCGCAAGATCCGGGCTGCCAAAGAGGA
>PLSY01000017.1 GCA_003164275.1 Acidimicrobiaceae bacterium
CACGTCGCCGAACCGGTCGGGGTCGGCGATGAGGATCTCCCCGTAGGCAACGATGGTGTCGTTGACGGTGTGCCAGTCACATCCCAACTCGACGGCCACCTCGTTGACGGACCGGGCGTGGCGGCCGACCTGTTCGGTGGCCCAGCGTGCTGCCCGAGACGTGAGTCGCTGCCGGGGCCCGGCGATCCGGTCGTCCTCCTCGGTGAAGGACTTCTGCTCCCATTCGGACGCGGGGCAGGAGAACCGGCAGTTGCGCCACACCGTCCGGGCCGCTCGGCCGTAGATCGGCAGATCGATGAGCTCGACGTCGGTGTGATCCTTCACCCAGGCGACCGATCCACAGTTCGGGCACCCGCCACGGGTGCGCACGGACTGAACGCAGATCCGTGCTTCCCCGTCCGGACCGTCCTCACCACCGAGGAATCGGACGGGAAGTCCGATCAACCAGGCAAGCGCGCGCGTAGGGTCTGTCTCCACGGGGGCCCTCCATATTTGGTCGTTGAACAACCTCAGACTGGTGGGCCCCCGCTACGCGCCCGCGGATCCTGTCGTCGTGCCTACACCCCGTTCAAATCCGAAGAGCCCTCAATGGCCTTGACAGCTTCCGAAATGGACCGTCTCGATGCCGATGGCGTCACAGACTGCCGCTGGGACAGCTAATGGCGCTCGGTGCGCAGACTGCCCAGATGTTCACTTACGACGAATTCATGCAGCGAATGAGGATCTGATTTACTGCTTCCGGCCGTTCTCAGTTCCCACAAGCCGCACTTGCGGGCTGGTCCAGACTGACCTCCGTAGGTTGCCCCCGATGCTAGTGAGGTCGAAATGACAGCAGTGAACATCGACGGGTACCGGACCTATTTGGCTGAGCGCAATGGGGGAGGCCGACCTGCTCAACCGTCGGGTCTGCTGTCGGATTTGGCGTTGTTGCCGTTGGCGGAATCATTTACGACAAAGTGCAGGCAAGCCAACAGGCAGCGCGGCAGCGCGAGCGAACGGATCGAGACAGGCGAGATTGTCTCGAAAGGGGCGGAACGCCAACAATCAAGCGCTCAGTCGTCTCGGAGCAGGAAACTGATGTGCTGCGTGGCAAAATCCGCACTAAGACCCAGGTGACGGAGGAGATCATCCGCGCGGACCCGGTTGCTCGGGCAACCTGACATCGCGCTCCCCATACCACGGGGCGGATCGATGGATTCTGGTACCGCGAGCACGATCGTGGTTTGAAGCAGACTTCGTTTAGCCCGCACGGCTCGAGGCCTGAACGGACCATCGATCAGCGAAGCGTCACCAGACATGTGGACCATTGACATCAATAATGCGGGCACACTGACATCAAGCAACGCACGACGGATCACTTCATCCGGATCGTCGAACGGCGCCCCGGTGTCCCCGGACAGGATCATGTCCCCTGTCCTCACAGCGCTCGGGGGGCTGCGGCAATCGCTGGGGCCAGCCAGCGAGTCAGGTAGGCGCGCAGAACCAATCCGGTGCGTGGTGGGGTCCCTGGATGTTCGACGAAGGACCTGGTCATACGCAGCATCTGTTCCACCAGTTCGTCGAGTTGGCGATCTCCGTATCCGTGGGCTGTCCAGTCAATGGGGAGGCGCTCGATCAAGGCACGGCCGAGCGCCATCGCCGTATCCGAAGTGAAGTCGTTGGTGAAGATACTGATCCGGCCGGGAGTGAGGAGCAGACTCAAATAAGGCTCCTGAGGAAGCTGCTCCAGAGTGTAGGCAACGCCCTCCACTACCGCCTCGGCTGGTGTCCACGCACGCTCGGCCAGATGGTCCTCGATCCGTCCGAGGAACGACGCCGTGGCGCCGAAGGCGGTGGCGGTAAGAAGTTCGTCGGTCGTCCGAAAGTATCGGTAGACGGTCTGCCGTGTGACCCCTAGCTCCTGCGCCACGTCGACGATCCCGATCTCGGCACCATCTCGGTCAATGCAGGTCCGGGTGGCATCCAAGATACGACGGATAGCGGCGTCTTCGTCGGCCGGAGGGTTGCCGGCCCAACCGTGGCTTCTCATCGGCCAACCCTCCAGTCCGTGGTCGTCAAAGATCTCGAACCTACCATACAGTCGGTTGATAGTGGGTGGACAGATTCGTTAAGGTGGATGGCAAAGGGTCCTGACTGGGTGGACTCTCAAGGGTTGGGAGAGTCGATGACCGTCGCCGCATCACGCCAAGGACAGGCCGGCTTGTTGGACGGCGAGTTGACTCGCCGGGCACTCGAACTTGTCAGTGCGGGCACCACGGACATGGCTCCCGAGGTACTTAAGGTGCCGCTCTCCTACTACCGGGACCCCGATGTGCTCCGCCGTGAGCGCAGGGAGGTTCTCGAAGTGACCCCATTGGCCCTGGCCCCGAGCGCCCAGGTGTTCGCCCCTCATGACTTCGTTGTGCGTGAAGTACTAGACCGGTCCATTCTGTTGACTCGGGGTGAAGACGGGGTTGCCCGTGCCTTTCTGAACTATTGCCGGCACCGCGGAGCACGACCTGCGGCGGGATGTGGAAGTGCCAGACGGTTCACCTGCCCCTATCACGCATGGACGTACGACAGCGCTGGGCGCCTCGTCGGAATTCCGGGAAAGGAAGGGTTCGCCGGTATCGATCCGGAGGAGCACGGGCTCGTCGAACTCCCGTCTGAGGAGCGGCACGGGTTTATCTGGGTGGTGCTCACCGCGACGTCGACGATCGATGTTGCGGCCCACCTCGGATCGCTGGACGAGGAGTTTTCCAAGTGGGGGTATGAAAACTATGGGTACCTGACTCAACAAGAATTCTCGTCCGAAGTGAATTGGAAAAACGCGCTGGAGGCCTTCGCTGAGGGATACCACTTCCCCTATGTACATGGTGAGAGCGTCATCGGCCTCAATACCGTGGCGAACTGTTCGACGTATGACGGCTTCGGGAAACACCACCGCCTCGGATTTCCGTTCAAATGGATCACTGCGCTGACGGACAGCCCGGAGACTGATTGGGACCCAAGAGGACAGATGGGCATCATTTACTGGATCTATCCGAACCTGGTTCTGGCCAACAGTCCTGTGGGCGTAGAAATCATCGATATCTTGCCCGGCGCTGATCCCGTGAGCTGCGTGGTCCGCCACGCGTGGATGGGGGTTGTTCCCGCCACAGACGATGCCACCCGTTCCGGTTACGAGGAGATCTACGAGCAGGTACATGCCGCAGTGCGCGACGAGGACTTCGCGATGCTCCCGAGCTGTGGCGACGGCGTTCGACACGGTGGGCACGACTACATGGTGATCGGCCGGAACGAGTTGGGGGTACAGCACCTCATCCGCACACTCGCAGATCAACTAGCGATCGGTTTGGATTGAAGTTCGTAGCCTCAGTAAGGGGTAGGGCCTCTCTAGCAGGTGGGGGGACTCCTATTGCCACCAGCGGGGACCTTAGAGGGCCATAACGGGGATTGACGGACACCGCGTCCGCTCTGCCACTGATCGGGCAGTCGGCATTCTCATCTCACATCAGGCGTGAGAACCATCCCTCTGCCGGCCCTGTCGCCAAGCACCGGTTGCGAGCTGCACATCAGCAGCTGCATTCTGGTTCTCGCTAACTACCGTGAGCGCTTCCCTCCCGTTTCGGAACCTGGGCTGAGACACGGTCAGTGGTTGCTAACTATCGCGAGCGGTCCTGCGGAGCGGACCTGTGGCCGAGACATGGGTTTTGTGCATCCTGAGCAACCTCGGGGTGGCCCGATGGCTG
>PLSY01000084.1 GCA_003164275.1 Acidimicrobiaceae bacterium
GACCATTACCCGCCCTTCGACGCCTTCTACATGACGCTCACCACCCTGACCACGGTGGGCTACGGCGACTTCTATCCGGTGACGCCGCAGGGCCGGGTGGCCGCCGCCCTGTTGATGTTCGTGGGCTTCGCCGTCCTCGCCACCATCACCGCACAGATCTCCTCGGCCTTCATCGACCAGGCCGCACGGACACGCGCCGAGAAGTCCGCCGCCGTGCCGACGGCATCAGGTGGCGACAACGTGACCCTGCAGTCGATTGCCGACCGCTTGAGCGGGATCGNGTCGGAACTGCAACGCCAAGATCGATCGAGCCCTGGAACGCAGGGGGCTTCGTGAACGCCGGCCCTCCAGCGCCTCCGCCGCCTCCGATCACCCAATCCAAGGGCTTCTGGCTGCTCATGGCCTATGCCCTGGTGCTCGGAGTCCTCGGTGGGCTGGCCGGGCTGGTCTTCCTGGGCGTGGTCGGCCACGGTGAGAAGTGGAACGTAGTGACCAATCCCCACTGGCTCGGCGGCCACTGGTGGTGGGTGGCCGTCACGGTATCGGCCGGGCTGGTAGTGGGAGTGATGCACCGCGTCCTGCGCGTCCCTGACGAGACGCCGGGCATCATCGCCGAGATCAAGACCGGTGAGGTCGACGCGCGTCTGGTGCCGGCGACGGTGCTCATCTCGGCCGTCTCGCTCATCGGGGGTGCGAGCCTCGGGCCGGAGAAGGCGCTCGGATCCATCGGGGGCGGGTTCGGCACCTGGATCGCCAATCGGCGGGGACTCGGGATCGAAGACGGCCAGGTCAACGTGCTCTCGGGCATGGCCGGTGCCTACGGCGGGATGCTCTCCAGCCCGGTGATCGTGGTTGCGCTGATCCTCGAGGTGGCGCGGCCCGGCGCGAACCGGTTCACGAAGACCCTCCTCACCACCATCGTGGCTTCGAGCGTCGGGTTCGGCGTCTACTTCGCAGTCGCCGGTGCGGTGTTCCTCGACATCTACAAGGTGCCGGCCTACCGGTTCGCAGACTGGCAGCTGCTGGCCGGGGTACTCCTGGGCCTCTTCTCCGCCGTGGTGGTCGCCCTGCTGGTCGCCTCCATCGCGCTGGCCACGAAGCTGTTGGCCAAAGTCCCCGGCATCGCCCGGTCCACGCTCGGCGGTCTCCTCTTCGGGGTCGTCGCCGTGCTGGTTCCGCTGACCCTGTTCACCGGCAGCGCGCAGCTCAAGACGGTCCTGCACGACGCCGGCACGCTCGGCGTCGGCATGCTGGCCCTCATAGTCGTCGCCAAGATCGTCACGTTCGCCATCAGTCAGGGGAGCGGGTTCATCGGTGGGCCGATCTTCCCCTCCCTATTCATCGGCGGGACCGCAGGGGTGTTCGTCCACGAACTCATCCCGGGTGTGCCCCTCGGCCTGGCCTTTACGTGCGTGTTTGCCGCCGTCCCCGGAGCACTCGTCACCGCTCCTTTCACCGTCGTCCTCCTCGCCGCGTTCGTCTCGCAGGTCGGCGCACTGCAAACCGCGCCGATCCTGATCGCGGTCGTGACGGCCTTCCTCGCCATGGAGGCGGTGAAGTACGCCCTCGTGAGCCGCAAGGCCGCCAGTGCCGTCGGGGGTGCGGCACATGGCCCGAGCTGATTCGGTCTCGGACGGACCACAAGGGCCGGTCTCGAATCGCGCTGCAGATCACCGTCGACGAAAAGTGAGGTGAGTAGATGAGTGTGCTCGACGAGTTGGTGTCGCTAGACGGAGTGCTGATGGCGGGCAGGTTCGGTCCGGACTGGCAGATCGCCTAGCACAAGGACAGTTCTTTGTTCTATGCCCAGGCCATTGACGTGATGGGCCCCTTCTGCGCGGCCATCCAGATGATGTTCAATACCTTCGGGGTGGCCATGCGGGCGTTCACCTCCGCGAACTGGCTTCCCGTGCATGGTTGGACCGTCTCTGGTGGCGACTGCTCGATCATCCTGCAGGGCGATCGGTTCGCCCTCTTCGAATCAGCGAAGGTCGGAAGCGTCGATGAGGTGCGCCGCTTGCTTGGTGGCGAGATGTCGTAGGAGTGGGATCTGACAATGGGATGCAATGTCGGTGGCGCCAACGCTCCTCTCGACGACATTGAAGACCTGGATGAGGTCGGCCGTCCGGATGCACGACTGGAGTGCCGCACCGCAGCTGGTGAGCTTGGTCCAGCTTCCGACCCTGCGGCGAGGTCTCCAAGGGCCACGCATTCGCTGCCGGCGGGCGGGTCCGAGTTGATCGGCGCGGCGCTAGCGAACAATTCGTTCGTGAGGCCTCTCTCAATGAAGGCGGACCCCGGAATGTTCGCCACGCTTCCCAGCTCGTCGTCTTGGCGGAGACGCTCAACGCTCGGAGAAGCCCTCAATGGGAAGGCCCTCGGGAAGGGTCATCATGTTCTGGCCGTCGCTCGCGCAGTCGGGGTCTCCACAAGGGCCGGCCAGGGCCATGGTTCGCACGGCCCCCTGGGGCATCTCACTCATCGACTTCGTACGCACGGTGAGCGTAGTGATCGCCGCGAGGCGCATTACCACGAGGAGACGCTTTCTGAAGGGGTCGGTCGAGCCACTGTGGTGATTCGACGGCCGACGGCGTCTACTTCTGCACAGACCAAGAGGAGGGGTGCATGATAGGCGAGGCGCAGCAGCTGGGCGCAGAATGGGGAACCATGGCGGAGCTGAAGGAGAAGACAGGCGCTGCTGGGCGGACAGTGCCTCACTTGACGTTCACGGAGCGAGAGCGACTGGGCAAGGAGGCACGCGTCCGAGCACCCCGATCGTCGCAGGCCGAGTTCAGTCCTGCCACCGATCGGCCGGATCCGGTGAGTCTCCTCGAGCGCCAAGCCACCACGCGCGTGCCCGAGCTCGTCCCCATCCGCTACGGGCGCATGCTGG
>PLSY01000304.1 GCA_003164275.1 Acidimicrobiaceae bacterium
GCCGGCGGTCGATGAGGATGGGCACGGCCACGGGCTGCAGCCGGGCAAGAGTCAGTCCGTCGGACGGACGACAGGACTGCACCAGGCGGCCCATCCGACCCCGCAGGTCAAGCTCGGCGAAGTAGACGGCCCCCTGGCGGCCCACCAGCCGGACAGCCACGACGTCGATGTCGAAGCCCTGGAGGATGCCCGAGAGCAGCTCGTGGGTGAGTGGCCGCGGCGTCGGGATCCGGCGCATGGCGTGGGAGAGGACGACGGCATCTTGGAGGCCGATGGAGAACGAAAGCTGGCGACGAGGCGCCTCGCTCTCCCGCAGGACCACGATGGGGTGCTGGCTCGGCAGCTCCACCGAGACCGACGAGACGAGGGCCATCCGGTAGTCGCCCGGCTGGGGGGCCGGTCCGCTCGGGACGACCGAGACCGGGTCCGGCTCGCTCGGCAAGGGCCGCTCGGTGGCCTCCGGCTCGGACGGGGCCCCGGCGAGGGGCTCGGTCATCTCGTGCTCCTCATGTGGACGCTGATGGTGATGCCGATGGCGGCGAAGAACCCGATCATGGCGGAGCCACCGTAGGAGAGGAACGGCANNCCCACGTTCTCGAAGACCGAGAACACGAGGATGGCGAACACCCCCGCGCAGAGCAGCCGCCCGTAGATGTCCCGGGCCAGCTGGGCCGTGCGCATGACCCGCCAGGCCAGCACGCCGTAGGCCAGCAACAAGATGCCCGCCCCGACGAATCCGAGCTGCTCGCCGACGGCCGAGANNAGAAGATGAAGTCGGTCTGCTGCTCAGGGACGTAGGCCAGATTGGTCTGGGCGCCGTGGAACAGACCTTGGCCGAAGATGCCCCCCACCGAGATGGCGTCCTTTGCCTGGGTGACGTTGTAGGTGGCCGCCTGGGAGGCCCCATTGGGAGAGATGAAGCTGGTCAGGCGTTCGATCTGATAGTGCTTCAACAGCCCGACATTCAAGGCGAACAACACGAGCAGGACTGCGCCGACCAACAGCAACATGAGATAGCGCCCCGGCATGCCCGACACGGCCAGCATCACGACCAGGATGACGNNACGAAGTCCCGGAAGTCCAGGCCCTCGGGTCGACGGGCACAGTAGGTGGCGATGGCGATGACCAGGACCAAGGTGGCGAACTCGCTCGGCTGGAGCTGGAACGGTCCGAGGGAGAACCACCGCTGCGAACCGAGGGCATGGGAACCGAACGGGGAGAGCACGGCCAACAAGGCGAGCACTATCCCGACATAGAGCACCGTCGAGACCTGCTCGAGTCGCCGGTAGTCGAAGGCGGCCAGGGCCACCATGACCACCACTCCGATGACCATGAAGACAGCCTGGCGCTTCAAGAAGTAATGCGGGTCCTCCCCGGCCAGGGCCAGCTTCCCCCGGGTGGCCGAGTAGATCATGACGACGCCGGTCACGGCAATGAGCAGTGTGGTGACCACCAGCACCAGGTCGAACCGGGCGGCGACATGGCGAGGCCGAGCGGACACGGTAGCAGGGGCGAGGTTGACCATAGGGCTTCGGCCGACCAGGCTACCCGTGACTTCGGCCGGGCTTCTCGCGCTCGGTCACGAGGCGGGTTCGACCGCCCCGACCGACCGGATCGCCGCCCACATGGCCTCGACCGGTTGCTCCAGGCCGGTCCAGATGGCGAGCTGCATTGCGGCCTGGTGGATCAACATGCCGAGGCCGTTGGAGGTGACGGCCCCGCGCTGTCGGGCGGCATGCAGCCACTCTGTCTCGAAGGGATGGTAGATGAGGTCGACCACCGTCTGGCCGGCGCTCAAGAGGGTCGGGTCCAAAGGGAGGGCCCCGGCGGTTCGGGCGCCCATCCCGATGGGGGTGGCGTTGACCACCAGATCGCACCCGACCACATCGGCCGCCAGCCCGACACGGCCGACGCCCCGGGCCAACGCCGCTGCCACCTCTGCGCGCTCCCTCGTCCGATTGACCACGATCACCTCAGATGCCCCGGCACCGGCCAGGGCGTCGATGACCGCGCGTGCCGCTCCGCCGGCCCCGATGACCAGGCAGCGGCAGCCTTCAGGGTCGAAACGGGCCCCTCGTCTGAGTGCGGCCACCAGGCCGGCGCCGTCGGTGTTCTCGCCGATGGTGGCCGCCGCCTCGAAGCTCACGCAGTTCACCGCGCCGAGCCGGTCGGCCGACGGGGAGCGCCGGTCGACGAGGCCGGCCACCTCCTCTTTGTGGGGCATGGTCACCGACAGGCCACGCACACCGAGGGCCCGGGCCCCCGACACGGCCACCTGGGCGTGGCCGGAGGAGACGGGAAAGCCGACCGACACCCAGTCCAACCCGAGAGCCGAAAAGGCGGTGTTGTGGAGCAGGGGCGACAGCGAGTGGCTGATCGGGTCGCCGATCACCCCGACCACCGTCGTTGCCGCGCTCGGTTCCCGGGCTTCGACCGGCTGGGGGGCGGACGCCACTGGGTCCATGGTCAGCGCTCCCTCATCCGAGTCCCCGCTGGGTGGCAAGGGCCTCATTGGCCTGTTGCTCGGCGAAGGTGTCGGCGAACGCCTCGGTGCCNNACGACGAAGTACAGCCACGAGCCGGGCGGCGGATCGATTGCCGCCGCCAGGGCAGCATGGGAGGGGAAGCAGATCGGGGTGGGCGTCAGTCCCTTGTTCAGATAGGTGTTGTAAGGCGTGACGAGCTTCAGGTCGGCCGCCGTCACCGTGCCTCCGTCCCGGCCCTCGCTGTAGAGGACGGTGGAGTCCATCTGCAGGGGCATGTCATTGGCCAGCCGATTGACGATGACCCTCGCCACCGGGCCCAAGTTCTTTGCGATCACTCCCTCTTTTTGGACGATCGAGGCCATGGTGATGACCTGGTAGGGGGTGAGGCCCAGCTTGGCCGCGCCGGCGGTGAGGCCAAGGCTGTTGGCGTCGGCATCGAACCGGTCGATCATGTCCTCCAACAGCTCGGTGTTGGTCTCTCCGGGCAGGACTTCGTACGTCCCGGTGCCGAGGAGCCCGTCGAGATTATTGGAGCCGGAGGGCTGCCACGGGGAGCGCACCGTCCCTCCGGTGGCCAGGTTGGCGAAGGCCGCGGCGTCATGGCCGGGAAGCTGGCCGACCCGCTCGGCCGTCTCGGAAACCGTGAAACCGGCCGGGATATCGATGGGGAACACGTTCGGATTACCGGACACGATGGTCNNTCACCGAGTCGAAGCTGCTGTTCTTCCGGAAGGCATAGGAGCCGGGCGAGACGCCGGGCACGCTGTGGAGCTCGCTCCAGATCCGAAAGGCCAGGGAGCTGTCGATGACACCCTTGCTCTGAAGATCAGAGGCCAGTTGCTTGATGCCGCTGCCCGTTTGGATGGTCACGANNCACCTGGGGCCCGGGCTTGCCCGACGGGCTGGCCTCGTGGGCCACCCACAGGTAGCCAGCGACCACTACGACCACGATGAGGAGGATGAGGGCGAGGATCGCCGTTCTCCATGGGTGAGATTTTCGGCGATGCGTTGCCGGCCGCGGGGTCTCGGGCGAGTTGCCGTAGCTGCGGGGGCCACCGGCCTCTACCTCCTCGCCCGCCGTCGAGGGTTCCTCCGGTCCGGTCGTGGTCATCGTCGGGACCCGGCCCGGGCCAGCCATGCCTCAAGCATCACCGCGGCGGCGGCCTGGTCGATGACCCGTCGACGGTCGCGCTCTTTCGTCCCACCCGCAGCCAGGGCCTGGTGGGCCGAGACGGTGGTCAGGCGCTCGTCAAACAGTTCGACTTCGATGCCATGATCATGCAGCATCTCGGCGAGCACCGCTGCCTCTTCCGCNNGCCGCCGTGGCCGCCGGGCCGCGCGAGCCGTCCAGTGACAACGGGAGCCCGACGACGACCGCGACCGCCTCCTCCTCGAGGATCAGCGAGACCAGCCGGCGCCGATCCTGATCGACGTCGCGGCTGCGAACAACGGTGGTTCGCGGCAGGGCCATGGAGCGCGCCGAGTCACTGACGGCGATCCCGATGCGCCGTGCGCCGAGGTCGATGCCGAGGACCCGTCCGCTCGGCGACGGGTCCTCCCCCGTCATGAGCGGTCAAGCACCGGTGAGGACTCGTCGCGCCTCATCGAGGGCCCGGTCGATGCCACCGGGATCCTTGCCCCCGGCCGTGGCCATCTCCGGCGACCCGCCGCCGCCGCCGCCGNNGTCGACCGAGACGGCCAGCGACGCCTTGGTCCCGTCAGGGCTGCCCCCGAGTACGACCACGGCCAGGCCGCCCGTCGTGCGGGCACTCTGGGCCAGGTCACGAAGGCGATCGGGCGCCAGGCCGTCCCGTCTCGCCACGATGACCCCGGAGTCGGCAGTAGCGGCCAGGGAGGCCGCCTCGGCCTG
>PLSY01000059.1 GCA_003164275.1 Acidimicrobiaceae bacterium
GTGGCGATGCCGCACTTCAGGCTGAGATCCTGGCAGAAGCCCGGCGGCTCTACGAGAGCGGCGCAGGACTTTCGGAGGCGATCAGCCGACTGCTGGTGATGGCAGGAGACAACCCGAACGCATTCAACTGCTTCTCGATTGGAAATAGTCGCCAGCTCAACAGAACATCCGAGGGTCGGGCAATCATCCGCCTGGTCGGGACGGCTTCATTGGATCGGGATAGCCCAGATCCAAACCGAGGTTGGGGGAACGGCTGGTGGCCGTCAGGGGACTGACGAAATCTGCCTCGGCTCGAAGATGCCTCACCAACCCGGCGGTAGGGGTCACCCTGTTGAGCGGACAGCCTCAACGGGCGGAAGGGTGGAAGTGGCGTTCAGGGAAGCAGGCGCTTGGTCCACTTCCGTCGCCAGTCACGAGCGTCGGCTGCAACGTAGGACTCATCGCTACGGCACCGTCCGACGATTGGGTGTGCCTCAGTTCTTCACATGCACCACGATGCTTGGACTAGTACCGACGAGACCGGTGACGCCATATGCGAAGCTCTGTACCGTATAGGAGCCGTTGGGCACGGCGGCGGTGTTCCAACTGAACAGCCACCCGTAGGCAGTTGGGACTGCGCTCTCAATCACGGTGTGCCCTTGGCCGGCGATATGGAAGGAAACGTTACTGGCCCCAAAGTTGGCTGATGCGCCCGCATCCATCACTTGGACGCCGCTCAATGTGACACCTGGAGCAGGTCTCAAAATTCCGGTCGTTGGCGGCGTGGTGACAAGCGGTGGGCCCGCCGTGGGAGGCACTGTCTTCAATCGCTGCTGGACGTTCGACCACACATAGACACCATCCACATGACGAGGGGGTCCTATGGCGGCTGTGACCTGCCTGACGACAGCCTCCGGGTACTGCCCGATTGGCAATGCGACAACCGTATCGACGTGGTGATCCCTAACAAACTTCCTGATGTCCCCCGAGAGATTGCTATGGACGAGCATCGAGTATTGCTCCGGTGTCCCCAAACCGAAAAATGCACGGTCGAATAGGGATTCAACCGTCGTGGGTGGAAGCGACGCTGGGGTTGGCGAAGAAGCCTGATTTCCCGGTGTAATCGGCCACCACCCATATCCACCGACGATTTTGTAACGCATGCCGGAAGCAGCTTGATCAAGCAGACCCTGATCAACCCTGTCGGAATAAACCAGCGAGGGAATTCCCGCCCGGGGATATGGATAGCTGAGCACCACGCTTTCCTTCGGGATAACATCAACCGTTTTTGAAGTAAAGAATGAGGATACGCCCGTCGGCGAATTTGCACGAGGGCCGGAAGGCAGCAGAGGGACGGCTATAACCGCCGCTAGCACTATCGGTGCAGTGAACGCCGCGATTCGTGTCCATACGCTTGGACGACTCCGAGTCAAGATGTGTCTACGGAGTTCATCCAGTCCTATGGCGATGATTCCAGCGGCAAACATAGAGGTATAGAGAGAGAATCTAACCGCCACAAGACCGTCGACCCAGGGAAACACAGTAAGGATTGCGAAGGGCATGGGAATGTGGGTGTTGACGCCATTGATATAGAGCGTCGATCCGAGCGACAGGAAGAATGAAATGACAGCCATCAGGCCGATGAAAAGTACGAACCGCCGCTTGCGAAGCCATGCCACGATGGCAATGAGTGCGATGACGAGGGGTATCCCAAGATAGGCATATTGGCCATAATTCGCTATCCCATAAGCACCCAGGTTCTTCGTGGAGAGCCACTGACTCGGGCCTGGCTTGACTGAAGCGAGCAAGTCACCATGCCACTTGGCCAAGGTACCAGCCTGTTGGGGAGCACCATTGACATGTTGTGGTCCCAACAGGGTGAAGAGCGCCGGGTAAGCGAGAAGAGCTCCTCCTATGGCGACACAGAAGATGAGGCTAGTGCGTATGTATGGCCATCCAGCTTTGAATTCCTTTGATGAGGCGACGAAATAAATGACCGTAGCTACGCCGCCGACGATGATCGTGGAGACGAGAATTTCGGAGGAGATCAGGTACTGAAGGGCGCATGCGACGCCGAGAATAGCTCCGGTTGTCCGTGGGGACCATCGCTGCCGAACCAGCGCTTCATACACCAGCAGTAGCATCAGTGGCGGCAGCGGTACGAATATGAGAAAGGCGTGCCCCACATTCAACAGGATGTACGCCGAGAATCCGTAGAACAATCCTCCGATAAAGGCCGCGGGCCACCATCGGACCCACCTGCGAAGTACCGAACACATCGAAAGAGCCGACAATGCGACGCTCAATCGGACGAGAACGTTCCAAGCGACAATTCGCCCAAAGTGCGCCGTGATCGGCGAAAGCATCACACCGAGGGCCATCATCGACGTTGTTCCCAGCAAGTTGATACCTGCTGGGTAGTTCTGCCACTGCGTGAAGAACGGATTGAGACCGTGTGCGAGGGCGTAGTGGGTCCATGCCAGAAACCAGATCTGGTCGGCAGTATCGGGAGTCGGCACTCCAGCCATGCGAGCCGGGCCGATGGAACTGAGATCTCCGAAGGCAAGGAGTGCCAAGGACAGGTAGAGCCCACAGCAAACGAGTGCGGGCCACCATCGACGTCCGTTCACGGATCTACCGACGGGTGGGTTCGGCTGGGCCGACGATGGTTCGCCGCTCGATTGGTCCTCGGCGGGTACTGCAAGAGAACCTGTCCCTGTTTCCAATCGAGCTTCGCCTCCGTATGGCGTCGATCACCTACGCCGGCAATGTGGGTGAAGCTGGAGATCGTACCAAGCGTCGCTCGGCATAGCGGGGCTGCTCCGAGATCGGTTGACACTGGTGTTGATGAATGGGAGAGCCAGATCGGCCTGTTGGCTCGGGCGAAAGCCCCGTGCACCAGGACCGCCCCAGTCGTGTATGGGCTAGTGCTCACGCACCGCCCCTTAGCCTGCATCCACCGACCGACCA
>PLSY01000128.1 GCA_003164275.1 Acidimicrobiaceae bacterium
CCGGTCTCGATGAAGCAGTTGGTGTGCCCGTCGAAACTGCCGTCCAGGGGCTCGTCGGCCAGGAATCGCCGGATGTTCTCGACCAGGACCTCCCCCTCGAAGTGGGTGACCGACCCTGCCTTCGATGTGGGAACCCCAGCGGCGTCGCCGATGGCGAAGATATTGGGTTTGGCCGTCGACTGCAGCGTGTGCTCGTCTACCGGCACAAAGCCCAACTCGTCCCCGAGTCCCGGAGATCTCGCCACATAGCTGGCACCACCGTGCAGTGGAACGACCACGGCCAGGTCGAAACCGACCTCACGCCCGTCGTAGGAGACGAGCCGCCCACGGGATCCGTCCACCTCACCGGTGTTGAACTCGGTCACGAGGCCAACACCCTTCTCCTCGAGCAGACCGCTGAGTGTCTTCGACGCCACCGGCTTGGTGAAGGCGCCGTCGAGGGGGGTCACATATGTCAGCTCGACCCGATCGCGCATGCCGGCCTGCTGGAAGAACCAGTCGGCCAGGAAGCAGAATTCGAGAGGCGCGACCGGGCACTTGATGGGCATGTCGACCACGTTGACCACCAGACGGCCCCCATCGAAACCCTCGAGTGCGCTGTGAAGCGCGGCGGCTCCCGCTACGTCGTAGAAAGTGAAGACCTTTTCCATCCAGCCCGGTCCCGTGAGCCCCTCGGTCTCCTCTTCGACCAAGATGGAACCCGAGGCGACGACCAAGACGTCATAGGCGAACTCCGACCCGTCTCCCAGATGGACTGTGTCCGTATCGATGTCGACACGCTCGATTGGCACCTGACGGAACTCGATGCCCCGATGCAGTTGATGATGCCGAGAGCGGACGATCTCGTTGGTGTGGGTCAACCCGAATGGGACGAAGAGCAATCCTGGCTGGTAGACGTGGTCATCGTTCTGATCCACGACGACGATCTCGACGTCCTCTTCGGAAAAGAGATGCCGCATCCGGTTGGCGCTCAGTGTGCCCCCGGTTCCTCCACCCAGGATCACGATCCGTTTGGTCATGACCCCATCATTGGTCAGAGATCACGGTCCCACTAGGGCAATTCGTCCCTCTTTTTGGTCCCAGAAGCGAGAAATTGGTCCGTCCCGTTCAACGGCATCGAACGGCCCCGACGAACCGGAGGTGTTCGGCGTCTCTCGGGGCCCTCAGGTTTGCCGATCAACCAGAGTGTGCGCCGAAAGCTTGAGGGCACACATCTGGTCCGATACAGTAACTCCAGACCGGATCAGCCGTGTGGGCGCACCATTCTGCGTCCGACGCGGGTCACCCGCCGTGTTGGTCGTGAACCTACCCATCCATACGATGAACTTCGACAGCAAGGAACCAAACGAGCAGTTCTCACTACAGGGGATTGACCGCCACCCCCCGAGTGAACCAAGTCCAGGGCTTGGGCCCACTGCCGTAGCGCTGATCAACGTCGTCGAGGCCGAAGCCGGCGCGCCGAACCAGGGCGACGGGGTCGCGGGTGAGATGACAGCCATCGGCCACACGGCGCTGGAGAGGCTCCAATCGGCGTTGCCATACAGCCACGCGCGGATCAGGAGCCAGGCCATGCTCGAGGAAGTGAAACCGGCCTCCAGGACGAAGCACTCGGCGGACCTCGGCCAGGGCGGCATCGACGTCGGGAATCGTGCACAGGGCGAAGGTGCAGAGGGCATCGTCGCAGGAGTCATCGGGGAGCGGGATCAACTGACCGTCGAGCCCGACCAGTTCGATCGGCACCGGTGAGCTCTCAATGCGCCGCTGTGCAATCCGGAAGGCCTTGGCTGACGGCTCGACCGCGAGGACTTTCTCGACGGTCGAAGGGTAGTGGTCGACATTGAGGCCCGAGCCAAAACCGATCTCGAGGACTCGTCCAGCCAGCCCACTGGACAGCTCGGCGCGCCATTTCACGAGTCCTGCGGTCCCACACGCTCGGTCGACCAGGACTGGGAGGATGTGGTCGCGGTACAGGCCCATGTCGTCAGAGTACCGATTTGAGGTATCCCTGCAGCTCCGGCCCGCAAAGCCTGAACCGAGGGAGTCGGACCGTCTTGTGCGACTGGTTGTCAACACTTTGCGGGTGTTCAGACGCTGTCTGCCCAACTCTGTGGAATTGCGTCGAACGCGTGAAACAGAGACGCTTCTGCGCAGTTGAGGAGAATGTACCCCCCAGGGTATACTGCAGAAGTGAAGGAGACGAAGATGACCTCGGCGAACTTCATGAGCAGGCAGGTAGGCCGATGGGCTCGCGTAATCGTTGGACTGGTGATGGTTGGGGTGGGGCTGGCACTTGGTGGAGGATGGTTTGCATTGATGCTCGTTGGCCTCGTGCCACTGGCCGCTGGGAGGTTCGGCTTCTCTCCGCTGCTCCATCGGCCGTTGCCTGCAACCGGTTCGTTGGGAGTTTGACCGGTGGATCGCCATCAGTGGGATGAGCGGTACAGCGGAGATGATTTGGTCTGGACAAGTACTCCGAATCAATTTCTGGTCTCCGAGGTAGTTGGCCTCCCCCCGGGTCGAGCGGTCGACCTTGCCTGCGGGGAGGGCCGCAATGCAGTGTGGCTTGCCGAGCAGGGCTGGGAGGTGACAGGCGTGGACTTCTCGTCGGTGGGTCTCGCAAAGGCACAGCGTTTCGCTGCGCTCTGGAACGTGGAGGCCACCTGGGTCGAGTCTGCGGTGGAGGAGTGGAGGCCTCCGCCGGAGGGGTTCGATCTGGAGGCCGTGCTGTACCTGCAGTTGCCGCAACCTGAGCGTTCGACCGCTCTCGAGGTGGCCGCGTCCGCAGTGGCTCCAGGGGGCACGTTCCTGGTTGTGGCTC
>PLSY01000142.1 GCA_003164275.1 Acidimicrobiaceae bacterium
CTCCAGGAAACCCAGGCCGGTTCATCCCTCCAGGCGTTTGCTTACCCATCAACCTCACCGAGCCGGTCGACCAGAAAAGCTCGCTCAACCGAGTTCTCGCAGAGCAGTAGGGCCTCCTCATAGGCGGTGCGGGCCTCATCAGTGCGGCCCAACCGTCTGAGGAAGTCGGCACGGGCCGATGCCAGATAGCTGTAAGTCGCCAACACAGGCTCGGTGGCCAATTGGTCGAGAGCGGCAAGTCCGGCGTCGGAACCCACCGCCAGTCCCAGGGCAACAGCTCGGTTGAGGGCGACGACGGGGGACGGCCACAGCTCCACCAGGAGATCGTAGAGCCCCACGATCTCGCCCCAATCGGTTGCATCCCACGAAGGGGCTTCGTCGTGGACCGCAGCTATAGCGGCCATGAGTGCGAATCGGCCAGGAGGTCGGCAACAGAGAGCCTCGCGCACAAGCTTCAGGCCCTCCCCGATGGAGCGGTGATCCCACCGGGACCGATCCTGGTCGGCGAGGAGCACGAGTTGGTCGTCACTTCCCAGCCTGGTCGACCGACGGGCATCAGTCAGCAAGATGAGGGCCAGCAGTCCGGCGACGCCTGCGTCGCCGGGCAACAGTTTCCGCAGCAGGCGAGCCAGATCGATCGACCGCTCTACCAGGTCGCGCCGAATCAGGTCGGCGCCGTTGGGTGCCGTGTGCCCGGTCGAGTAGAGCAGATGCAATACGGTGAGCACGGCGTCGATGCGAGTGGGAAGCACCTCGGCGGATGGCACGCGAAAGGGGATACGGGCAAGGGCGATCTTCTTCTTGGCCCGGGTGATGCGGGCTGCCATGGTCGACTCGCTGACCAGGAATGCCCGGCCGACCTCGGCGGTCGTGAGTCCACAAACCAAACGGAGCGTAAGCGCCACTTGCGCATCGAGGGCGATCGCCGGGTGACAGCAGGTGAAAATGAGTCGAAGCCGGTCATCGACGATGTCCGGCTCGTCCAACTCGCCGGGGCCGGCCATCGTCACCGGTTCGACTAGCAATGGTAACGCTCGGTAGTGGGTCGTCCCCCGCCGGACCACGTCAATGGCGCAGCGTCGGGCGACGGTGGTCAACCAGGCACCGGGTTTCGAGGGAATCCCCCCGGTGGACCAGGTGGCCAATGCTCGGGCATAGGCATCTTGGACACATTCCTCGGCCAGATCGATGTCACCAGTGACCCGCACAGTGGCGGCAAGCACGAAGGCCCACTCCCTCCGATGGGCGTCAGCCACCGCGGTCTCCACCGACGCTTGAACGAAACGATGGGTGTCGCTCAGCTGAACGTCCTAATCGGCCGGACCTCGACCCCGCCAGCGGGCATGGGCACCTGCTTTGCCAACGCAAGGGCCTCGTCCAGGTCCGCTGCCTCGACAAGGTAATAGCCCCCAAGTGCCTCCTTGGTCTCCGCGAACGCTCCGTCGGTTACCACGAAGTCCCCTGAGGAGTCCTGGCGCACCGACGTCGCCGTCGCCGTCGACTGCAGCGCGTTGCCGCCCCGCAGCGCCGAGGCGTTGACCTCACCGAACACCTGGTGCCCCTTCATCATCTGGTCAAATGACCCGGGCTCGGGATTGTCGAGTGCAGCCTCGTCCCCGTAGATGAGGATCAGATACTCGGCCATGGTGATCTCCCTTCGTCATCGACCCCGCCTTGGGGTCTCTTACTGACTACGACGGTCGAGAACGACCGCGATCGACAACTCTGCACAGATTTCCCCTCCCCTGCCACCTCGAGGATGGCATAAGGGAACACGTCGGACGGAGGTCCGGACTGGGATCGCCGTCGGCCCGGCAGTGCCCTTGCCCCCTTTCTTCCGACAGAAGCTTGATGTTTCGGGGCGCCTTCCCGTCGGTCCCGTACCGGCTCACCAGACTAAGACTCGTCCGTAAGAGCCAATCAACGATCGGGTCGTCTGACCTTTTCCTTCATGCTGCCGTTAACTTCACCCTCTACCGTGGCAGCGTGACCACCACCCAGCGAAAGGGCGCCGACTCCCGCATCTCATGGGTTGGGGGTGCACCCCATCCCCGTGGACGCCGGCCCGGACATGTACCGAGGCGGGTGTTTGGTGACCTCTTTCTGGCCCTGGCCGGTCTGGGGATGGGGATCACGTTGGCCCTGGTGATCATCGGCGAGAGCGCAGGATCACTCCATGCTCCCGGTGGCGCACTCATCGCCAGCGGCCGGCTGGCCGGCTTCGTCGGGGCATATCTCCTGCTGCTCATGTTGGCCCTCGTGGCCCGACTCCCCTGGTTGGAGCGGTCAGTGGGCCAGGACCGTCTGATCCAATGGCACCGTCGGATTGCGCCTTGGGCACTTGTGCTCATCGGGTTGCACATCGTGCTGATTACGCTCGGCTATGCCCAGCTAGCCAAATCGGGGTTCTTGCGCCAGTTCTGGCAGTTCCTGACGTCGTATCCCGACATGCTGGCTGCCGCCGTGGCCTTCGGTCTGCTGCTCACGGGCGGCGTGACCTCGATCAGGATGGCGCGACGACGGCTCAAGTACGAGACCTGGTGGGTCGTCCATCTGTACTTGTACCTGGCCCTGGCCCTGGCCTTCGNNCCGCCGGCATGGTGCTGGTATACCGCGTCCTTCTGCCGGTTACCCGAAGCCTTCGACATCAGCTGAAAGTCGTATCGGTGACCCAAGAGGCTCCGGGTGTGGTCTCGGTGATCTGCTCCGGTCGCCAGATCTCCTGGCTCGCAGTGTCGGGTGGACAGTTCTTCCAATGGCGGTTCCTTACCAGGGAACTCTGGTGGCACTCCCATCCCTACTCCCTCTCCGCTCTTCCCCGGGCGCCCTTCGTCAGGGTCACGGTGAAAGGACTCGGTGACCAGAGCCGCGCCCTTGCCCACCTCAAGCCGGGGACGAGGGTCTTCATCGAGGGACCCTATGGAGCGCTCACCCGACACGCCCGTCGCAGCGACCGGGTGGTGCTGATCGGGGCCGGGGTGGGGGTCACCCCTCTTCGGGCACTTTTGGAGGATCTGCCGACGAACGTCGACGTAGTCCTCGTGGTGCGGGCTACGACGCCCGAAGAGATCGTGCACCGCGAGGAGTTCATCGAGCTGGCCCGGAAGCACAAGGGTCAGTACCACGAGGTGCTGGGGAAGCGCTCAAAAGTCCGCATGAGCGCATCGACACTCTCCCGGCTGATCCCCGATATAGCTCGGCGCGACGTCTATGTGTGTGGACCCGATGGCTTCAACGAACTTGTGATCTCGAGTGTCTCGAAGCTGGGCGTACCCAGCAGCAGCATCCACGAAGAGCGGTTCTCGTTCTGATGCGGTGGCAGCAAAGCCGCCGGAACATGGCTGAGATCGCACGGCGTGGGCAGCATGACCACCGGGACACTCGCCCATGAGGCGTCCAGTGATCGTCATTGCCGCCACCGTGGCCGGACTGGTCGGGTTGCTCAGTTTCCACACCCAGCCGGCCCATTTGGGTCTGTCCGGTCAGTCGGGCACATCGGCGACCCAGGTTGCACCGACCACCTCGACCGCCGCGGGCACCCCACCAACCCCGAGCACGACGACGCCCGTGACCACACCCGCCAAGACGGCGGTGTCGCCGACCACGACCGCTCCGGCAACGAGCAGGACGGTCACTGGGAATTTGGTGAACTACAGCTGGGGAGTGCTGTCGGTCTCGGTCACGGCGACCGGTCGGACGATCACCAAGGTGGGGATCGCGTCGCTCAACGACGGGGGGAATCCACGATCCCAGTCCATCGACCAGCAGTCCATCCCGATTCTGGAGCAGCAGGCGATACACGCCCAGAGTGCCAACATACAAGGGGTGTCCGGTGCCAGCTACACCAGCTCGGGATTTCAGCAGTCATTGCAATCCGCCTTGAGCATGTTGAAACTCTGATGACCAGGACAGACCCTGCACCCGTTCGTCCGGCCAATGGCTCCGCCCATTTCGTCCATCACCTCGACGTGATGGGCACCGTCGTAACTATTGACCTCTATGGGGAACCGTCACTTTCGGCCTCACATGCCTCATTACTTTTCGAACGGGCCTGCACATCGCTACTCGAAGCCGACGACGTCTTCAGCACATGGAAGCGAGACAGCCCCATGAGCAGACTTCGCCGTGGAGAGATCGTCATCTCGATGGCCCCGCCCGAGGTCGCGGAGGTACTCGAACTATGCGCCACGGCCCGTGAGCTTTCGGGCGGCTGGTTCGATCCTTGGGCGCTTCCCGGGGGAGTGGATCCGACGGGATACGTCAAGGGTTGGGCAGCGCAGCGCGCACTTGCCGAGCTGGAGGATCCGGCTGTCACCGGCGCTATCGTCAATGCTGCCGGCGACATCGCCACCATCGGTGGCCTCAGTCGGTCCCAGGGGTTCCGATTCGGCATCGTCAACCCCTTTGCAACGCGCGAAGTCCTCTGCGTGGTCAACGGGGCGACCGCACTGGCCACCTCTGGCACCTACGAACGAGGCTTGCACCTGATCGATCCGCTCACTGGATCCGCAGAAGCGAAGGTAGCCTCAGCCAGCGTCACCGGACCTGATCTCGGCCTGGCTGATGCCCTGGCAACAGCCGTGGCCGTAGCCGGCCAGATGGGGTTGACCATGATCAACGACATCGACGGCTATGACGCCATGATCGTCACGCTCGAGGGGACCCTACGGTGGACGGCTGGATTTCCGCTTGAAGCCATTTGAACGGTTTCCAAAGCGGCACGACTTGGCCGCAGGCATCGCAACTCTGACCTGCCTAGTTGTAGTGCTGGCTGGGTGCACCTCAGGTCCCGTCTCCGCCAATGTCACTAACCCGCCCAACGTTCCCACGACCTCGGTCCCGCCGACCACGACAACCACAACGACAACGACAACGACAACAACGACCGAACAGCCGGGCTGGACGCCCGCCTCTAGCATCGGCCCGGCGATTGCCATGGACAGGCAGTCGGTCACCGAGCCCACAGGGCACGTAGTCACTATTTTCAGGTTCCGGGCTGTTCACACCCATTTCGGCCTCCACGTCGGTAGCGCCGACCCCCCGCGAGGAGGCGCCGTCGTGGGTGCCGATGCAGGTTCTTCGATCGGTCCGGACGAAGCGCCCGTTCTTCTGGCTGCCTTCAACGGGGGCTTCGAAGCCAGCGCCGGTGCCGGCGGCTTCCAGTTGAACGGCCAAACGCTGGTGCCTCTCCAGGACGGCTACGCCAGTCTTGTCATCGATACCGATGGGACGGCCCACGTGGGGATCTGGGGTCAGAATCTGCCCATGGGCGGCGAGCAGGTTGCCAGCGTCCGACAGAATCTCGCCCCCCTCATCTCCGGCGGTAAGGTCGCCCAGAACATCGGCGACATCGCCGCCTGGGGGGCCACGCTGGGGGGTGGGGCGGCCGTGGCCAGGAGTTCGCTCGCAGAGGACGGGGCCGGGAACCTCCTCTACGCCGCCAGCATGGACGCCCTACCGGCGGATCTGGCCGGTGCTTTGATCAGCGCAGGTGCTGTGACAGCGATGGAGCTTGACATCAATCCGGAGTGGGTGCAGCTGGCAGTGGCATCGACGCCCGGGGGCACGCTGGAACCGGGCGTCCCCGGCCAGAATCGTCCCGGAGACCAGTACCAGGTTGGGTGGTCCCGTGACTTCGTCACCGTGCTGGCCGCCGGCTGACGGGACACCGCACCAGGCGAGGCGCGCTTCACCGAGGACTGGGGCGACCCAAGCGACGAAACCGCTTTCCGGTTCCGCGCCTTCGAGCCATCGCAGCAAGCCGCCACTACCAACAGGTGGCTCCGAGTCACATGACTTGGAATGCCAAGCCGCCGACTTCGCCACACGAGGGCACCCTCAGCGCGATCTCTCAGAAGGAAATACTGAGAGGGAGTCGCCCACGCATGTGGCCAGCAACTCAGGTATGGCTCAGGATGTCGCAGGGGAGCGCCACAAATCAATGCCGCCGTCAACGGCGTAGCGATCAATGGTGGCCATCTCGTCGGGGGTAAATGCCAAGCCGTCTAGAGCCGCCACGTTTTGCTCGAGCTGGGCAACGCTGCTGGCCCCGATGAGCACGGAGGTCACTCGAGGGTCGCGCAAAGCCCAGGCGATGGCCATCTGAGCGAGGGACTGTCCTCGTCCCAGGGCGATGTCGTTCAGGGCCCGAATGCGGCTGAGGTTCTCATCGTTGAGCATGTCAGGGGTGAATGAGCCATCTCGTGAGGCCCGGGAGCCTTGGGGAATCCCATCGAGGTATCTGTCGCTGAGGAGCCCCTGCGCCAGTACAGAGAAGGCGATGCAACCCACGCCTTCACTGCCAAGGGCATCGAGCAGGCGGTCTTCGATCCAGCGGTTGAACATCGAGTACGAAGGTTGGTGGATGAGCAGAGGGGTGCCCAGCTGGCGGAGGATGGTGACGGCTTCGGCGGTTCGCTGATCGGAATACGACGAGATTCCGACGTAAAGGGCCTTACCGGATGTGACTGCAGTGTGGAGCGCTCCGATCGATTCCTCGAGAGGAGTGGTGGGGTCGAAGTGGTGATGGTAAAAGATGTCGACGTACTCAAGCCCCAGGCGTCGCAGGCTCTGATCGAGGCTGGCGACGAGGTACTTCCGAGAGCCTAGGTCGCCATATGGTCCCGGCCACATGTCCCAGCCAGCCTTGCTCGAGATCACTAGTTCATCCCTGTGGGCTTTAAAATCTCTCGCCATTACGCGGCCAAAGTTTTCTTCTGCTGAGCCATATGGGGGACCGTAGTTATTGGCCAGATCGAAATGAGTAATCCCATGATCGAAGGCGTACTGCAGGATGGCGCGCCCAGTTTCAAAAATGTCTTCACCGCCGAAATTCTGCCAAAGGCCAAGCGAGATCGCTGGAAGCTTTAGACCCGAGCGGCCGCAGCGTCGATAGGGCATTGTGT
>PLSY01000146.1 GCA_003164275.1 Acidimicrobiaceae bacterium
CTTTTCGTAATACGATTTACAAATAGAGGTCCACCGCCAGGGGGCAGAGAAGTGACCGATCCAAAGACCCATCGCACGAAGTCTGGGCGTGTCCTTCAGGACAGCGACTTGGACGCAATCTCTACCGAAGTTGAAGCTACGGATTATGACGTCGAGCACCTCAAGGCTCGGCGACGCGGTCGATCGGCGATGGGATCGGCAGCTGCGGATGTTGTACCCGTCCGCCTGGATCCCGAATTGCGTGACGCCGTTGAATCTCGAGCGAAATGTGACGAAACCACCACTAGCGAAGTGATCCGGCAGGCATTAAGGGAGTTTCTCCACGTGGCCTGATGGTGGGCAACAAGCTCAGCTTCATAGGCTGAGGACTGGGTTGTTCGTTTCACGGCCACGTCTGATAAGCGTCCGCAACCCATTCACCTCGCACGTTCCGCTTTCAAGCAGACTGATCTGAGTGCCGAACCGACGGAGGCAAAATGGAAATGAGGCGTGGGTGCATCGTTCTCATCTGCGTGATCGGATTGGCTTTGGCAGGTAGCACGAGTGCAGGCGCTGCAAAGCGATCAAGCGCCAAGAACTCGGTCACGGTTCAACAAGTTGTGCTTAGGGTCAATCCATGCTCAATCGAATCGGGTACGGAAAGTGGCGGTCCCATCTGGCTGCCGACGCAGCTAACGGCACAGATTCCTCCAGCCCTGAAGTCCAAAGTCGAGCTGTACTCCACCGGAACCAATACTGTGCTCGCACCGGCGGGCTGGGTTTGCTCAGCCCTTGAAGCGACGGATGGAGGGACGTCTCTCGTTGTCAGCCCGCCCGGGCAAGCGTCGTCACAGGCCGGTGCGAGCGCCCCGAATTCCTCGAATGTGACGGCTTTGTTCGACTACACCGGCCATGGTCCCGGCATGGATCTCGTATGTCCATACTTCCCGCCTCCAGATCCTCAGAGCTACTCAGGATGCTCAACCTCGCTACCGGCTGGGCAGACGACCAAGCCGATCACGGCGGACATTCTTTCGATTTCGACCGCCCCGACAGCCAAGCAGTCCCGTCCGTCGACAGGTGTTCTCATCTATCCAAAGGTGCGGAACTATGAAAACACAAGTGTCGATATCGCCGAGGAGACTTGCACGCTGTCGACGCCCTCTCTCTGCCCGACGCTCCTCTCGGATTTCGCTATTCGCGACTTCCCGATTCCCGTTCCATCTCAGTAGTCGTCTGCTGAGGAACTTGTGCCGACGTCAACTGTGCTTGGGTAGCCTGACGCTCTTCAATCTGAACATTTTGCTTGGGGCAGCAGCGGGAGGGTTCATGTTGATTGCGTCGTGCACGGTTCCCCTAAACCAGCTGCGCTCGTACCCACGCGAGCACGTCATCGATGGCTTCGGAAGACACACTGAAGTGATCGGCATTGGGATATCGGCGGATCTCGACTGATCCACCCAGGTCATCGGCCGCCTTGGCGTAAGCCTCCTGCCAAGAAACCGGCACCACCGTGCCCTGCGCGAATTCGTCGATGCAGACAAGAACTGGACAGCGCGATCGGCGCTGGGCGGCCGAACCGGTCTTGAAAGCCTCCAGCCATTCGGGTACTGCCAGAGGGTTCGACTGCATGAGCGGGCCATGCAGTCGAAAGAGACGGGCAGCGGTGTCCCCGAAGTGGTGCACCGGTTGGGTATCCCACGCAGCATCCAGTATCCGACGCCCCAGCGGAGTGAGGATCTGATCGAGGTCAAGAGCTGGGAAGGCGGCAGCGTGTCCAAAGACCGTCATCAGAAGGTGCGCACTCGGTGGTACCGACGGATCCGCGAGTGACGCGAGGTCACCGACTGGCAGTCCAATCGCCGCGTTTGTGACCCCAGGAGAGATGGGAACACAGCAGCGCAGTTCCAGGTTCTGGAAGTCCGCGTCGTCGAGCTCCGAGACGGCCGCGGCGGCACCGCCGCCCTGAGACCACCCGACCGCAGCAAACCCCTCTCCGGCTCCAACGTCCATCTGCGCAGCCGCGTGCACAATGGCGACGGCGTCGCGGGCGTTCGATCGGTTGATCGGGTACTGGTGGACCCCGTCGGTCCCGAGACCTTGGTAGTCGGTCGCGCAGACAACGAATCCTGCCTCGATCCATTTGGCCAGACCGGGGATTCCGTAGTCGATCTGTGCGGTCGAGTGCTCCGAGAAGTAGATACTCAGCTCGCGAGCGGGGTCGGGCTGAGCCGAGGGACAGCCTGCGTTACCGAGACCGGTTGTCCCGTGGCACCAGGTCATAAGTGGGCGCCCAAGTCCCGTTCCCTGGGGAGCGACGACCAGCCCGGAGACCGTGTGGTCGGTGCCGACGACATCAGCGGAGAGGTACCGAACCTTCCACGCCGACGCTCCTGGGATCCCTGTCTCGATCGGGTCCGCCCGGAGGAGCTCGCCGAACGTCGGTACACCCATATTGATCGCCTCTCGTCGAATTCAGCCTCAAGCGACCTTGCCACATACGCAGCCGTCAGTTCACTTCAGTCAACCCCGAACTGGCGGTCCAGGTCCGCAGAATCCTTTTGCTTGCTCTTGGCCCGAGGGGCGGCGCGCGATGCCTGGCGCATCGGACTCAGTTCTCGAAGTTGACGACCTACGAGGCTCGCGAACTTGGTCCCGATGTGCCTGCTGCGTGCGGATCGACGGCGGCCGATCAGGGAGTAAATCCAAGGGTGTGACCTACTTATAACTCGGGTGGATCCGCAAACAGATAACAAATGTCAAGGGTCCTCGTGCGGGCGCTGAGGGGTTACGTTGCCAGTAGATCCAAGATCCGCGGCCCGATTGGCGAAAGGGGGCGTTTCCGTGAGGGCTGCGCCGACTGCCGGATCTTGAGGCACGGCGGGCAACAGAACATCTCAGCCGAATGACCGCCCCGTTTGGGTCATCGGGGCGTGCGTCCACCGGCTCTTGGACAGCGAAATCCACAACCAGTGGTTTCTTTTGGGATTGCCAAAACAACAAGGGGATGAAGAACGTGCAGAAGCGTAAATTGGGGAGATTGTCTGTGCTGTTGATGGCGGGTGCTGGAGCAATGGCACTCGTCCCATTGACGGGTGTCGGGACCGCCGGTGCGTCAGGAGCCAGTTCAGGAACAAGCACTGTGTACGTGACCAACGATGGCTCGTGCGGAAACCGCCCAAGCTATTCGACGATCGCCGCTGGGCTCGCCGCTGCCCCGCCAAACGGCACGGTGATCGTCTGCGGGGGAACCTTCAACGAGGACGCCGTCATCACGCAACCGGTCACTCTCATCAGCCGGGGAGCGGTGATCAACCCGAGCGCACCAGTTGTGCAAACCAACTCGCCGCTCTATTCGAAAGTGGGTAACAACGGCATCACCATCGCGGCGCCAAATGTGACGGTGCAAGGATTCACGGTCACAGGAGCGACTGGGGACGGCATCTTTTCGTTCGCCAACAACTCCACCATCACCGACAACGAGAGCAACGGCAATGGAAGCACCGGGATATCACTGAACGGCAGCTCCTGGTCTCGGGTGGCCGGCGATGTGACGAACAAGAATGCCGCCGGTGGCATCACGCTGACCAATGATGCCGGTGCCATTATTCCGGGCGCCACCGCTTCGCACGATGTGGTGACGAACAACGTTTCCAACGGCAATCTGGGGGGCTGTGGAATCATTCTGGCGGACCACCTGGGCAGCACGGTGCCGGGCGCCCAAGGCATCTTTGACAATGTGGTCACCGACAACACCGTCAACAACAATGGGAACGTCCCTGCCGCCTCGGGTGCTGGAGTGATCCTGGCGACTGAGGCGCCAGGAGGGGCTGTCTATAGCAACCTCATCGCCAACAACGACGCCACGGGAAATGGGTTGGCGGGTGTCACGTTCCACAGCCACATGGCAGGCCAGAACTTCACCGGCAATGTTGTCACGAGCAATACGTTCGGCCCGAACAACGGTGGTGGTGACTTCGCCGATCCGTCTACGACGGGCGTGTACCTCGGGAGTGTTTCTCCGCTCACGGTGAAGGTAACCAACAACAACTTCATCAATAATGTGAACGGCATCTTCGCCGCAGGGCCGGTCACGGTCTTGGGAGTCTGGAGCAACTCCTTCCGCCATGTGACGGTTCCGCTGGCGACGACGCCGACCTACGCCGGGTGATGCCGGCACTCGGACGATAAGCCCGTCGACAGAGCCTGATCGCGCAGGCTGACGATGCATCGCACCTCACCGCCTCGGCCTCAGGCCGAGGCGGTGAGGTGTTTCCGGGCGCCCCTTTTGTTTGGCACTTTGCCGTCCTCAGCTTCG